>NZ_JBHXRA010000006.1:0-334142 GCF_042717045.1 Nocardia sp. NPDC058633 | reverse complement strand
CGCGACGAAGGAGCAAGCAACGGCGCCTAACCGGCGGCCCCCAGGGGCCGCGACTCGAGCGCGCCAGCGCTCCAACAAACACAGCGTCAAACCTGCCTGGGACTACCAGACAAAAAGGGTCCGGCGCCGCACCCGGCACCGGACCCCAACTGGTTCCCCAGCCTCACATCATGCAAGCACGTCGTGCCGAACGATCGTCTGGTCACGCCCCGGACCCACCCCGATGCACGAGATCCGCGCACCCGAAAGTTCTTCCAGCCGAAGCACATACGCCTGAGCGTTGGCGGGCAGCTCCTCGAAGGTGCGGGCGTGGGAGATATCCTCCCACCACCCCGGCAGCTCCTCGTAGATCGGCTTGGCGTGGTGGAACCCGGTCTGCGTGGTCGGCATCTGCTCGACCCGCTTGCCGTCGACCTCGTACGCCACGCAGATCGGCACCGTGTCGAGCCCGGACAGCACGTCCAGCTTGGTGAGGAAGTAGTCGGTGACGCCGTTGACGCGGGTGGCGTATCGGCTGATCACCGCGTCGAACCAACCGCAACGACGCGCGCGACCGGTGGTGACACCGACTTCGCCACCGTTCTTGGCCAGGAACTCACCGAAGTTGTCGAACAGCTCGGTCGGGAACGGACCCGAGCCGACGCGGGTGGTGTAGCACTTGAGGATGCCGAGCACCGTGTCGATCTTGTTCGGCCCGATGCCAGAGCCCACCGCCGCCCCGCCCGCGGTCGGGTTGGACGAGGTGACGAACGGGTAGGTGCCGTGGTCGACGTCGAGCAGGGTGCCCTGCGAGCCTTCCAGCAGGACCGCGTCGCCGCGCTCGAGCGCGAGGTTCAGCTCGAGCCGGGTGTCGGAGATGCGGTGCTTGAACGATTCGGCCTGCTCGAGCACCTCGTCCACCACCTGCTGCGGGTCGAGCGCGCGGCGGTTGTAGATCTTGACCAGCACCTGGTTCTTGAACTCCAGGGCGGCCTCGACCTTCTGGGTGAGGATCTTCTCGTCGAGCACGTCGGCCACGCGGACGCCGACGCGGGCGACCTTGTCCTGGTAGCAGGGGCCGATGCCGCGACCGGTGGTGCCGATCTTGCGGTTGCCGAGGAAGCGTTCGGTGACCTTATCGATGGCCACGTGATACGGCATGATCAGGTGCGCGTCAGCGGAGAGCAGCAGGCCGGAGGTGTCGACTCCGCGCTCTTCCAGACCGGCCAGCTCGTCGAGCAGCACGCCCGGGTCGACGACGACACCGTTGCCGATGACGTTCTTGACACCGGGGGTGAGGATGCCGGACGGAATCAGGTGCAGAGCGAACTTGTCACCGTTGGGAAGCACCACCGTGTGGCCGGCATTGTTGCCGCCCTGGTATCGGACCACCCACTGCAACCGCTCACCGAGCAGGTCTGTAGCTTTGCCCTTACCCTCGTCGCCCCATTGGGCACCGATGAGGACGATTGCCGGCATTTCGGAGTCTCCTACAGATCGACGGCAGCACACGCGGCACTGCAGCTACCTGCCGTATTGAGGCGGTGGCCGGAGGCACAGTCTAGCCGACGCCTGATCAGGTCCCGTCGACCTGCCCCGTCGCGGGCCCCCGACCCCGACCTACCGCACCTGCCCCGATCGGTTACGGTTACCAGTCGGCAGTGAGTTTGCGTGACCGAGGAGGGTGTACCGCAGTTTGAGTACCCACGTTCTCCGGTGCGGCGACATGCCGGTGCCGATCGCGCTCTCCTCGCTACCGAATACCCAGACCGGGCGCGTGCCCGACGTCGCGGTGATCGATGAACTGCTGCCGGTGCTGGCCGCCGACAGCCTGCCGCGCCTGATCGTGCTCGGCGCCGACGCCTCGCTCGCCGCGGTGCTCACCCATTTGATGCGTACCGAGCGGCTGCATGTCGAAGTCGGTTTCGTGCCGATCGAAACGACTTACGCCTCGCGGGTCTATCAGACCGGCACCGGCAACGGCGCCGCGAAGCGAGCGGTGGAGGGCCGGGCGATCGAGACGCCGCTGATCCGCGACGACACCGGCACCGTGCTGGTCGGCCGGGCGAGCATCGCCGGTGTCGACGACGCGAAACTCGTGGGCGAAGCCTATGTCGACGACACGCTGCTGTTCAGCGGCACCGTCACCATGATGCTGATCTCGCCGACGATGACCATGCCGGGTGTCCGAGCGCGAGTACGCAAGGGCTTGCGCAAGCGCACCTGGGTTTCCGGTCGCGCCGCCCAGCTCGGGACTCCGGGAGCGGTCGTGACCCGCGACGGGATCACCGCCGAACGCACCGTCGCGCGCTCGACCTTCTATCGATTCGAACAACCCTGGTTGCTGGTGCGATGACCTACTCCTTCCCCTCGGATCGGCGGGCCGGGCACAGCGCGGTACGGCCGAGTCCGGTGTTCCTGCTGATCGTGCTGATCACCGTGGGCGGCGGTGTGCTCGCGTGGGACGCCGACATCGATTCGGTGCGGGCCAAGGTCGGCGTGTTCCTGCTCGTGGTGTTCGGCTGGATCATCAGTTTGTGCCTGCACGAATTCGCGCACGCGTATGTGGCGTGGCGGGCGGGCGATCACGAGGTGGAGGTGCGTGGGTACCTCACGCTGAATCCGCTGAAGTACAGCCACCCGGTGCTGTCGATCGGGCTGCCGCTGGTGTTCATCGCACTCGGCGGGATCGGTTTGCCCGGTGGCGCGGTGTATGTGGATTCGTCGCGGTTCAAGACCAGCGTGCAGCGGCTGGTGAGCGCGGTGGGACCTGCTTCGAACGCGCTGTGCGCGGTGGCGCTGCTGATCGTGATCCGGGTCTTCGGGTCGGTCGCTGAGAACCCGGCTTTCTGGTGCGGACTCAGTTTTCTGGCGTTTCTGCAGATCACGGCGTTTCTGCTGAACGTTCTGCCGGTGCCGGGGTTGGACGGCTACGGCATCATCGAGCCGTCGCTGAGCTACCAGACGCGGCGCTCGCTCGATCAGATCAAGCCCTACGGCATGTTGATTCTGTTCGCTGTCATCTTTTTCACCCCGTTGAGTCAAGTGTTCTTCAACGGGGTGTACGCATTGTTCGAACTGTCCGGGGTACCTGAGGTGTGGGCAGCCTACGGCGGCCAGCTGACCCGATTCTGGCGTTGATAGCCTCGGGTCATAACCGACCCCTGGAACGGAAAACACGTATGCGCTCGACAGAATCGTCCGCTGTCCTGTCCGTGGTCATCCCGGCACTCGACGAAGCAGCGGGCATCACCGCATGCCTGGAGCGCCTGGTCAGCCAGGATGCGATCGACGAGATCATCGTCGTCGACAACGGCAGCACCGACAACACCCGCGAGATCGTCGCCGATCTCGCGGCCCGATACCCCAAGATCGAGCTGATCAGCGAGCCGCAGCCCGGCGTCGCGTTCGCTCGCAACACCGGCTTCGACAAAGCTCGCGGCGACTACCTAGGCCGCATCGACGCCGACACCCTCGTCTCCCCCGAGTGGGGCGCGACCGTGCGCGCCCACCTCGACGCCCACCCTGACACCATGGCGGTGACCGGCATCAGCACCTATCACGATTCCCCGATCGGCATCTTCCTCGCCGCCGCGATCGGCGGGCAGGAGCGGCTCGGACTGATCAAGACCCAGCCCGTCGGCAACGTGCACGGCGCCAATATGGCGATTCGGCGTTCGGCGTGGGAGCAGGTGAGTTCGGCCACCACCACTCGTCGCGACCTGCACGAGGACCTCGATCTGGCGCTGTGCCTCACGAAGGCGAAACTGCGCATCGACCAGCTGCCGCTGCTGCGTGCCGAGATTTCCGCGCGCCGACGCAAGACCCCGCCGAGCGTGTGGTGGAAGTACCAGCTGCGCGGCCTGCAGACGATCGCCAACCAGGGTTACAACGTGGTGCCGTTCCATCGCGCGGTGATCACCGGCGCCTGGGTGATGCACACATCGCAGTGGCCGATCTACCGAGCATGGGACTTCGACCGCAAGCGTTTCTCGCTGCGACCGGGATGTCCTCGGGTCTCTCCCGTCGGCGACTGAGACACCGCGACACCGACGTCAGAGGTCTGCGGTCGCCGCAGCGCAGGTACGCCTATTCCTCCGGCGTCACATACGGATTGGGCACGGTGGGCGGCAGCAAGGCGATCGCCGAGATGCGCTGCATCCCACACACCACCATCAGGTCCACCACGATCGACCGGATCTGCGCGAACACCACGTGCGCCGACAAACCCGCTCCGACAACGAGTTCGGGGCGGGCGTCCTTGGCGGCGCCGCGCAGTGAGGTGAGCGCTTCGGCCTGATCGGGTTGCTCGCCGGGATCGGCCAGCATCATCTTGCGGACCACGTCGGTGGCGTGGCCCAACCGGTCGACCAGGTCGATCAGGCGCGGGTCGAGCACCTCGTCGTCACGAACCAGGGTGAGCGAACGCCGGAGCAGCACACGGGTATTGCGGACGGCGTTGTCGAGCGGGTCGGCCGCGTTGTGGATGCGTTCGAGGCGTTTTCGGGAGTTCCAGTACAGCGGCGATATCCGGCTGATCTCGCGGCCGCCGGCGAGTGCGTCGCGCAGCGCGTCGATCTGAGGTTGGGTGTCGCGCACCGCCGACAGCGAGTCCGACACCTTCGTCGAGTTCTGTTCGAGCAGGCCGTCGGCACAGGTGATCATCGATTTACTCATCACCGACAGCACGTCGGCAGCGTGTTCGCGGGCGCGGCGAACCGGGTGCAGTGGGATCAACGCGACCATCAGCACGCCGACGAGCCCACCGATCAGGGCGTCGATCATGCGATTGGGGCCCGCGCCCGGCGCCTGATTCAACGTCGAGACCAGCACGGCCGAACCCGCCGCCTGGATCGTCATGAGCGCGCCGCTGCCGAGGAAGACCGACACCGCCATCGCGCCGCCGACCACCAGGGCCACCTGCCAGACACCGGTCCCGACCTGGGCGATGAACAGGTCGCCGATGCCGATGCCGACCGCGACACCCACCACCAACTCCACCGACCGGCGCACTCGCGCACCGAACGAGATGCCGATGGAGACCACCGCGGCGGTCGGCGCGAAGAACGGTTCGATGTGGCCGACGAGGTTGTGGGCGATGAACCAGGCCAGTGCGGCGCCGAGCGAGCACTGGATGATCGGGACCGCCGACAGCCGCAGGCGCTCGATCGAGGCCCGGTACCGGCCGACGGTGCTGACCTTGGCGGCCGCGACCACCGGAGTGGCAACGGCGACGAAAGGCTTGTGCTCGCTCACCTACGCCCCGGACCCAACCGCCGGCTCAGTCCAGGCCGAGTTCGTTCGCCGCGCGCGGATCGCAGTCCTCGAGCAAGTCGAGGCAGCGCGCGTACTCCTCGGTTTCGCCGATCGTCTTCGCGGCGCTCGCCAGCGCGCCGACGCTGCGCAGGAAGCCCCGGTTGGGTTCGTGACTCCACGGGACGGGGCCGAAACCCTTCCAGCCGTTGCGACGCAGCAGGTCGAGGCCACGGTGGTAGCCGGTGCGGGCGAACGCGTACGCGGCCACGGTGTCGTGGTTCACCTCGCCGCCTGCGCGCTGCAGAGCGGCCTCCGCCAGTGTGGCCCAGGCGATCGAGGCGGCCGGGTATCGCGCGGCGACCTCGACCGGGTCGGTGCCCGCGTCGATGGCGTCTTCGGCGTCGGTCAGTTCAGGAAGGAGGACCGGCTGCGGTCCGAGCAGGTCACCGAAGGAGGTCATGGGTTCATTGTGCACGATGGTCCCGCACGCGCCGACCGGCCCGCCGCAGGGCTGTCGGCGCCCCGTCCGCGGCGTAGCTCCGCCTACGCTGCGCCCGTGCGAGAGCGAGCTGGAATCGCTTCGTGTCTGTGCCGATGAGGCGTAGTCCTAGCTACGCTTCGGCCGTGCTCAACGGACAAGGGACCGCTTCGCGTCTGTGCCTATTAGGCTGAGCGCAGAGTGCAACGTTCGAGCCTGAGCGAGGGGTACAGAGGTGTCCGACCCGACCGACGAGAACAACCCGGCAGCAGAGTCTGCCGGTCCCGGCGCGCCCGGCCAGCGGGACGATTCGTCCGCGTCCCCTCCTGGCGCACCGGAGTCGGTCACCGAACCGGACCGCGCGACCCGGCCGCCGGTGGGTGCGGATGAGACGGTGGTGATTCGCCGAGGCGGCTCTGCTCAGGGCGGACCTCGCGCACCGCAGGGTGATACCGCGGGTGGGCGGCCGGGCGGCACTGCGCCCGGCGCGGGACAGGGTTTCCCCCGGCCAGGCACTGCGCCCGGCGGACAACAGCCTTCGGGCCCGGGCTCGCAGCAGTCGTGGGGTCGACCAGGCTTCACGCCGGGTGGTGCTCGACCGGGTAACGGCCCTGGCGCAGGCCGACCGGGCAATGCGCCTGGCACACAACAACATTCGGGTCAGGGCGCGCCACGGGCAGCCGGTCCGATGGGTGGGCCCGGTTCGCAGCAAGGCGGCGGACCTGATGCAGGGCGTGGGCCGAACAGCGGACCCGGTCCGCAGGCCGGTGGACCCCGCGCGGGAGATGGACCAGGCGGCTGGGCAGGCGCACAACCGGCGGGTGGCCCGCAGGGGGCACGCGGACCGAGTGGCGGACCAGGCACGCAGCAACCGGGCGGACCGCGAGCAGGACACGGACCGGGCGGTCGGCCGGGCGCACCACAGGCTGGTGGCCCACAAGCGGTACGCGGACCGGGTGCGCAGCAACCCCACGGACCGCAAGCAGGACGCGGACCGGACGGCCGGCCAGGCGCACAACAAGCCGGCGGTCAGCAAGCAGGACACGGAACACGTGGCGGGCCGGGTCCGCAGCAAGGCGGCGCGCACCCCGCGGGATATGGGCCGGGTGGTGGCCCGGGCTCGCAGCAGACGGGCCGCCCCTCAGCCGGGGGTGGCGATGCCGGTGCGCCCGGTGCTCGGCAGCCTGGCAATGCGGGTAATGGACCACGGCCCGCTGGACCGGGTGGCGCTGCGCGAGTGAGCGGGTCCGGTGCTGGATCGGCGTCCGCCGGTCAGCAAGGGAACGCTCCCGCCGGTTCAACTGGTCGGCCGGGCGATCAAGGGGCGGAACAGAATTCAGCCGACGGTGGTTCGCCCTTGGCCGGATTGTCGACAGGGCTGCCCGGCGGCGATCGGAGCGATCAGGCCGATGTTCCGAGCACGGCGCCCCGTGCCGAACAGGGTTCCGACCTCGCCGGACCGGACGCACCGACTACCGCGATGTCGATTCCCGGACAGCATCCGACCGCGGGGCACGGGGGTTCGGCGGATGACCGCACGGTGAAAATGGGCGGCGCCCAGACGAAGTCGGCCCAGGCGGATGTGCCGACCGCGGGGATGGACAAGGCCGATCTCGCCGAGGCGTCGGAGGCCGAGTCCGACAAGGCATCCGCGCCGAGCGGCACGACCGCACGCGCAGCGGTAGCCGGCGCGGGTGCGGTGGCAGCCGGTGCCGTTGCGGGCGGCGGATCCGGCCAGGCCACGGACGTGCGGGGCTCGAAGTCGAACGCCGATGGCGACTCCGACACGCTCGCACAGCACGGCGACAGCCCCGCCGAAGGTGCGAAAAAGGCCGCAGCCAGGGATGATTCGGCTCAGGGCGTCGTCGCAGAGCAGAAGAACGACCGGCCTGCCGCTGCGCGCGCGGGAGACGAAGCGGACACCGCCGCGCCGACGGAGGCCACGGCAACAGGGGCCGGACAGTTCCAGAAGCCGAGGTCCGAGGCCGATTCGGCTGAGACCACCGAGTCCGGGGTCTCGGCGTCCGCAGCGGGGGCCGGTGCCGGAGAAGGTGATTCGAGGGCCGACAAGCCGGTCGCCGTCGACGCGACCGAGAAATTCCGGACCGACGGACCGAAGGCCGAAGGCCATGGCTCCGAGGACAAGACCGTGGCGATGCAGGTGGTGAGCTCGGCGGATGCGCCGACCACCGCCATGCCGGTGCAGCGGGCGAATACCACCGGGCCGGGTGGGACCGATCGGGTGAGGCCGCCGGCGGGTGGTCGCCCCGCGATGACGCCGCCGCCGAACACTCCGCGCCCGCCTGCCGGGCCTCGACAGGCCGGACAGCTCGGGCTCGCCGGACCCGGCCAGGTCGGCCCCGGCGGTCCGGGTCAGCACCCCGCAGGTCCGGGACAGCACGGACCGACGGGACCCGGCCAATACGGACCAGCGGGTCAGGGACAGCTCGGTCGGCAAGGGCAAGGCCCGCAGTCGCGGCCGACTGGACCGGGACAGCCCGGACCTGCCGATTCCGACCAGCAGGGTCCGCGCGGCGCGGGGCAGCAGGGGGTCGAGGACACTCAACCGTCGCCGCCGCGCGGGCCGGACGCACCGCAGCGGACAGGCGGTTCGGCACCTTCGCCTGCCGATATCCAGCCGACTCGGCCTGCGCAACAGTTGGCCGATGGGCCGCGGCAAGTGGCGCCGCCGCAGCGGATCGAGGTGCAGCAGAGTGCGGCCGCCGGTGAGCCGGAGAACAAGCGGTCCAAGAAGTGGCTGCTGGCCGCCGGTGGGGCCGCGGTACTGGTCGTCGCCTTGATCGCGACGATCGTGGCGTTGATGGGCGGTGCGGACAATTCACCCGAGGGACAGGTGAAGGCAGTGATCGGCGATTACACCGACGCGCTGCGCAGCGGCGACCTCGAGGACTTGCGGGCCAGCACGTGTGGCGAGCTGCACGAGTTCTATCAGGGCATCACCGCCGAGCAGTTCAACGGCGTGCACCAGGTCTCGACCGAACGCGGATCCATTCCGGTGGTCGACAGTGTCGACGCGGTGCGAATCACCGGCGACACCGCGCTCGCCCAGGCCACGGTCTACACCTCGGCGGATCCGTCGAAGCGCACCGCGCGGACGTTCGACCTGCAGCGCACCGACGGCAGCTGGAAGGTGTGCGACCCCGCCGGTACTCCCTGAGAGGGCGTCGACCCGTCGTAGTGGACACTTGTGCCTGCTATGACGGGTCACACATAACTGGTGATCCACACCGATGTACCAGTAACATTTTTGGGATCATGAGCAGGGAACAGACAGTGGTGCAGCCGGACATCGAAGCTGTGGTCCCGGATGCGACGCTGGTTGGTCAGCGCTTCGGTTTCCGCGATCACTACGAAGTCGGCCGCGAGAAGATCCGGGAATTCGCCAGGGCCGTGCAGAACCTGCACCCCGCCCATCAGCAGGAAGTCGACGCGCGCAAGCTCGGCTACGACGGGGTGATCGCCCCGCCGACCTTCGCCTCGGTGATCGGCATGACCGCCACCCGCGCCCTGCTCGACAGCGTGCTCACCGAGTACGACCTGTCGCGGGTGCTGCAGACCGACCAGGTTTTCGAGCTGTTCCACCCGATGCTGGCGGGCGACCGGATCCGCACCGAGATCGAGATCGAGTCGATTCGCCAGTTCGGCGACAACGACTTCATCAACGTCGGCTTCAGACTGCGCAACCAGCACGACCAGATCGCCGTGCAGGGCACCACCACGATCGTGGCCCGCCGCGGCATCGAGGTCGACCCCAACATCGTCGAAGCCGTCGAGAACATCAGCATGCACCCGCGCCCGGACACCATCGCCGGCGTCGGCACCGGCGACCTGCTGGTCCGCCACACCGGCCCCGCCACCGAGCTCCCCCCGCGCGAAATCGCGGCGGTGAACACCACTCCCGAGTTCGACACCCTGGCGAAGGGCACCGAGCTCCCGCCCGCCACCGCCCGCCTGACCCGCGGCGACCTGGCCAACTACGCGGGCGTCTCCGGCGACCCCAACCCCATCCACTTCAGCGACCGCGCCGCCGAAATGGCCGGGCTGCCCACCGTGGTGGCCCACGGCCTGCTCACCATGGGCCTGGCCGCGCAGTACCTCACCGATTGGCTGGGCGATCCGACCGCCATCGAGAAGCTGAGCGTCCGATTCTCGGGCTTCGTTCCGGTGCCCCCCACCGAGGCGGGCGTCATCGAGTTCTCCGGCAAGATCAAGTCGGTAGACCCCGAGCGCCGCGCGGCAACAGTGCTGCTGAGCGGAATCTCCGAGGGCCGCAAGCTCTTCGGCCGTGCAGCCGCCGAAATCCGCCTGACGTAGCCCCACCCAGCCACACCGCACACCCCCGAGGCCCCAGCTCTACAGCACCCCCATCGCTACTTCACAGCGATAAAGACCAACACCGTTCCCCCGATACGAATCACATCGCCATCAGCCAACAACGCACCGTTGTCGATCGGCACCTCGTTGACGTAAACCCCATTGGCCGAGTGCAGATCCTTGATCAACAACCCGGCCCGGCTGGGCATGATGTGCGCGTGGTACCGGCTGGCCTTCGGATCATCGAGCACCAGCTCGTTGTCCGTCATCCGCCCGATCCTGATGCCCCCGTGCGGAATCGGCAGCGTGCGCCCGTCGGCGAACCGCAGATTACCGTTGCGAATAGACTGCGGCACCTCGGTGACCGTCTCGGTCATCGCCGCCGCCACCTGATCAGATCGCCTGGACGTCAACACATTCAACGGCTCCTGCCGCAGAACGCGTTGCTCCAGCTCGATCAACGCCGCGCCGGGATCGATCCCCAGTTCCTCGGCCAGCACCCCACGCACTCGTCGGCAGGCTTCCAAGGCGTCCGCCTGCCGACCGGACAGATACAGCGCGGTGATCAACTGCCCCCACAGCGGCTCCCGCAGCGGGTGCTCGTTGGTCATCGAGACCAACTCGCCGATCACCGAAGATGCCCGCCCGCAAGCGATTTCCGCGTCGACGCGGGCGGAGACGGCGAGTAGCCGCTCCTCGTTCATCGCGGTGGCGAAGCCGTCGGCGAACTGCAGTCCGGCCAGGTCGGCCAGTGCCCGCCCGGTCCACTCCCGCAGCGCCGCACCGAAAAGGTTGGCGGCACCGGGGTGGTCGCCCACATCAAGACACCGCGAACCCGCTTCGCGCGCACTCTCGAACCGGCCGAGATCGCAAGCGGTATCAGGGATTTCCAGCCGGTACCCCGCGCCCTCGGTCCGCAGGACCTGCGCCGAATCGATTCCGGCGTTGCGAAGCGCTTTGCGAATGTTCGACACGAACACCTGCAGGCTGGCCGCGTAGGAATCCGGCGGATCCTCGTTCCAGACCATCTCGGCGAGCACAGCGGAAGACACCGCGCGCCGCCGATTGACGGTGAGCGCGGCAAGGAGAGCGCGCGGCTTGGGCCCGCCGACCGCTACCGGCTCACCGCCGACGAGCAGTCGAACGGGCCCGAGCACACGGACATCAAGACTCATGAGCTCGGGCCCCGTTTGTTGAAGCGAAAATCAGGAACCGCTCACGGAGCGACCGGCCGACTTCAGGTCGTGGCAGGCTTCGAACACGCGCTCGGCCATCGAGGTCTCGGCCTTCTTCAGGTAGCTGCGCGGGTCGTAGACCTTCTTGTTGCCGACCTCGCCGTCGATCTTCAGCACACCGTCGTAGTTGGCGAACATGTGACCGGCGACCGGGCGGGTGAAGGCGTACTGGGTGTCGGTGTCGACGTTCATCTTCACCACGCCGTAGCGCAGCGAGTCCTCGATCTCGGACTTCAGCGAGCCCGAACCACCGTGGAAGACGAAGTCGAACGGCTGCGCACCGGGCTCGAGGCCCAGCTTCTCGGCCGCGACGCGCTGACCCTCGGCCAGCACCTCGGGCTTGAGCACCACGTTGCCCGGCTTGTACACACCGTGCACGTTGCCGAAGGTGGCGGCCAGCAGGTACTGCCCGTTCTCGCCGGCACCGAGCGCCTCGATGGTCTTCTGGAAGTCCTCGGGCGAGGTGTAGAGCTTGTCGTTGATCTCGGCCTCGACGCCGTCTTCCTCGCCGCCGACGACACCGATCTCGACCTCGAGGATGATGTTGGCCGACTTGCAGGCCTTCAGCAGTTCCTTGGCGATCTCGAGGTTCTCGTCGATCGGGATGGCCGAGCCGTCCCACATGTGCGACTGGAACAGCGGGTTCTGGCCGTTGTTCACGCGCTCCTGCGAGATCGCGATCAGCGGACGCACATAGGTGTCGAGCTTGTCCTTGGGGCAGTGGTCGGTGTGCAGCGCGATCGTCACGTCGTACTTCGCGGCGACGACGTGCGCGAACTCGGCCAGCGCCACCGCGCCGGTGACCATGTCCTTCACACCGAGTCCCGAGCCGAACTCGGCCCCACCGGTGGAGAACTGGATGATGCCGTCACTGCCCGCGTCGGCGAAGCCCTTGATGGCGGCGTTGATCGTCTCCGACGAGGTGCAGTTGATAGCCGGGAACGCGAACGAGTGCGCCTTGGCCCGGCCGAGCATCTCGGCGTAGACCTCCGGGGTCGCGATAGGCACTGTGTTGACCTCCGTTGTATGCGGGGTGCGTCGTTGTGTCGAGCACACACGCCCGACAACAGCTGATTATGTCAGCGATAGCCTAGGTCAGGAACGGGTTGAGTCAGCATTCGGCTGCTCGATCGGAGCCCCGGTAGGGTTGTCGGGGTGAACCGTCCTCGTCTTTCGCTCGATCACGATAATCGCGACGACGACGAACCAGCCACCCACCATCAGTGCCACGGTCACCGCAACGTCGCCGCTCGGAGCCTGCAACGCCCTGCTGTCGGTCTCCCACGGCTGCCACGGCCACAACGCCCGAAGCGACCCGAACAGCAGTCCGGTCATGATCACCATCATGACTCGGTGGTGATGTTCGAGTACCCATTGCAGCAGCTTGACGAAGCACGCGAGGCCGAGGATCGCGCCCAGACCGAACAGTGCGATATAGCCGAGGTCGCGATCGTTGAGCGCGTTGAACGTGACGGTGTAGATGCCGGTGGCCAGCAGCACGAACGAACCGGACACGCCTGGCAGCACCAGCGCGCAGATCGCCACCGCGGCGATGCCGACGACCAGCAGCGGGTTGGGGTCGTCGATCTCCGAGGGAGGCAGGCCAGTGAGGACGAAAGCCGCGGCCGCGACCACCGCCGCGATCCCCCACTCACGCGGCGACCACCGTCGGCCGGATTCGGAATAAGGTACCCACAGCGAAGCAAGCACCAACCCGAAGAAGAACGCGAAAGTACGTTGCGGATGATCCTCCACCAGGGGCACGACCAGCTTCGCCGCGGTGAGCGCGGCGGCGACCATGCCGACCATGACGGCGAGCAGGAACGGCAGGTCGACCTGCCGGAATTCCTGCGCGGCACGTTGGGTGCCACGTCTCTTCGGCACGTCGGTGGCCAGCAATTTCATGCTGGTGACGGTGTGCCCAGCCGAGAGGATCAGGCGGTCGTACATGCCGGTGACCAGCGCGACCGTGCCGCCGCTGACACCCGGAACCACTTCGGCCGTTCCCATGAGCCCGCCACGCACGACATCGAGCAGATAGCTTCCCTTGGATCGCGACACGGGCACAGAGTAGCCGGAATCGGCGGAGGACCCACATGACCACGTGCCACGCCCTGGGGTTCGCCCCGTTCGAGACCGCAGGCCCGCTGCTGGTGTGGGGAATCGTACTGACGTTCGTGTTCCTCGAATGCGCGGTGATCCTCGGCCTGTTCCTGCCCGGCGATTCGATGCTGATCACCGCGGGCATCGTGCTGGCCTCCCACTCGAGCGGGGAGACGCACGTCTGGGCGCTCTCCGTCGGTGCGATGGTCGCGGCCATCGCGGGCAACCAGGTGGGCTATGCGATCGGTCGGCGCACCGGTCACCATATGGTCGCCCGGCGCAACGGGCGCTACGTCAATACCGACAACCTCGCGAAGGTGGCGGATCTGCTGCAGCGACACGGTTTCGTGGCGGTGCTGGTGTCCCGGTGGATCCCCTGGGTCCGCACACTGTGCCCGATGGTGTCGGGCGCGGCGGGAATGGACCATCGCAGGTTCACGGTGGCCAGCACGATCGGCGCGATCGCCTGGGCCCCGGTGCTGCTGCTCATCGGCTTCTACGCGGGCACGTTCCTCGAGCGAGTGCCGTGGCTGATGCCGATGGTCGTCGTCACACTGATCGTCGGGCTCGTCATCGCCACCGCGATCGGGATCCGACAGTATCGGCGCGAGATGGCACAGCCGGTCGAGGACTTCGATCTGGAACACGAGCCGGGCGCGACCGTTGATTCCGAGCGCTGAGGCTCACAACCCGGCCGCGGTGACCTGGTAGGCCGCTTCCATCAGCATCCAGCCCGACAGCTGCACGGATAGATCGCGTTCCGGCACCGCCGAGGCCGTCACCGAACCGCCCGCGGTGAATTTGCCCGCGCCCGCGGTGCCGCCGGGCAGTCGGGCCGGTTTGTTCCAGTCGAACCCGAACAGCGGCTCGCCTTCGAACTCGAGCCGATTGGCCCAGGCCGCGGTGGCCGAGGCTTTGACGATGGCCGCGGCGGTGCGCCGAGCGGTTTCGGCCTGCTTGTCCTCGCCCGGCAACATCAGGGCGACCACCGCGAGGTAGCGCGCCAGCACTCCGTTGAACAGGCCGCCGTCGCCGCCACCACCACCGTTGATCACCTGGCGGGTGGTCATGTGTTCTTCGACCGCGGCCAGCAGTGTGCCGACCCGTTCGATGTGTCGCTCGTCGTCGTCGGTGTGCACCGCCAGTTCGGTTTCCAGGCCGAGAACGACGCCCTGGCAGTAGCTGAACACCGGGCGTTCGATCACGCCTGACGGTAAATGGATCCCGTCGAGGATCAGGCCCGACTCGGGGTCGCGCAGGGTGGCGTCGAGCCAGTCGGCCATCTCTCGCGCGCGCTCGACGCGGCCGAGGCGAAGGAGCGCGATCCCTGCCGGGCCGTTGGCGGGGGCATTGAAGAAATCCGATTTGATTCGCCACGGAATGCCGCCGCCGACCTCGGGCTCCCAGGCGCTGTAGAGCTTCTGTTCGAGGGCGAGCAGTCCGCTACGCGCCGAGGTGAGGTCCTGGGTGCGCTCGGCGCGCTCCAGGGCGATGGCCAGCCAGGCCATGTCGTCGTAGTAACGGTTGGTCCAACCGGTGATGTTGCGCAGCCGGATGCCGCGCGCGATCGCGCCGATGCGCCTGCGCCGGGCGGGGGTGGGGACCCGATTGGCGGCGTCGACCGCCACGTCGAGCAGGTGGGCCTGCCACCAGTAGTGCCAGCCGGCGAAGGCCCGTTCGCGCCGAGTCGCGGGCCAGCCGACCACGCCCAATTCCGTTCCGGGCAAACCCCACAGCGTGCGCAGATGCCGCGAGACGATCGCGGACTCGGCCATATCGGCACGCTCGGACCACAGCGCCGGCGTCGGCACGGATCCGGCGCGATCAGAGGGCTGGGGGCGCCGGCCGCTGCGCGAGGTCATGGGTCCATGGTGCCAGGTGGCACCGACATTCCGTACCCGTTCCGTTACCAAGCAGCGGAGAGGTCGGCGTGTTGGCGAATCCAAGCGTGCATGGCGATGCCCGCGGCGACACCGGCGTTGATGCTGCGGGTGGAGCCGAACTGGGCGATCGAAACAGTGAGGGCCGCTGCGTCTTTCGCGTCGTCGCTGACGCCGGGCCCCTCCTGGCCGAAAAGCAGCAGGCACTCGCGTGGCAGGTCGGCCGTTTCCAGCGGGACCGCGCCGGGCACGTTGTCGACCGCGACCACCGTCAAACCCTCGCGAGCGGCGAACGCGCGCAGTTCGGCGAGGTCGACGTGGTGAACGAGGTGCTGGTAGCGGTCGGTGACCATGGCGCCGCGGCGGTTCCAGCGCCGTCTGCCGACGATGTGCACCGCGGCGGCGGCGAAGGCGTTGGCGGTGCGCACGACGGTGCCGATATTGGCGTCGTGGCCGAAATTCTCGATGGCCACGTGGAACGGGAAGCGGCGGGCGTCGATGTCGGCGACGATCGCCTCGCGGGTCCAGTAGCGGTAGGCGTCGACGACATTGCGGCGGTCGCCCTCGGCCAGCAGGTCGGGGTCGTAGCGCGCGTCGGTGGGGACGGGAGTGTCGTATTCCTGCGCCCACGGACCGAGTCCGTGCGGGTGCTCGCCCCACTCGGTCGGACCCGCGACCTCTGCTTCGTTCACCCGGTCATGCTAGGTGCAGGCTCAGTAGGTGGAGGAATCGGCTGTCGCTATGAGCAGCAGGACCGACCCGGCCACGACGAGGATCGACACACCGAGGACGCAGGTGCCGACGATGCCCATGATGTAGCCGGCGTTGGCCTGCGAGCGACCACCGAGTTTCCCTTCGGAGGCATCGATCTCGGCGACGACCTTGCGCCCCTTCATCCAGGCGAACGGCGCGCAGACGCCGCACAGGGCGAGTCCGAGGATGCCGAGAATGAGAACCGTCGTCGACTGGGGATGCTCCGGCGGGCGTAGGTAGTAGCCCTGGGGCGGATAGGTCATGGACCAAGGGTAGTCGCGGCGGCCGTGGGGCGCGCCTACCCTGGAAGAACACCGACTTCTGGGTGGTGAGCGAGATGGATCACGAACGCGTGTTGCGGGCGCTGATCGGCGTCGTGGCGGGGTACCTGATCGCGCTCGCGGTGTGGCTGGCGTGGTTGGCCCCCCATGCGCCGCCGGGAACGCAGCCGTATCAGGTGATGATCATGGTCGGATTGTTCGGCTCGGCTTGCGGGATCGCGATGACGTGGGCTTCGATGCCGACCCGGGCGGATCGCCGATTGCGCAAGCACGGGCTGGAGGGGTGGGCACGGATCGATGGGGTGCATCGGTTGGGACTCACCGATCACGCGAGCGAGCTGACGGAGTTCGATATGGAGCTCACGGTGCCGGGGGCCGAGAGTTACCACGGCACGATCGTGGTGGATGTGATGCCGGTGCACAAGCCGAGAATGGTTGTCGGCGAGACGGTTCCGATTCGGGTCGATCCACAGGACCGGGATCGAATCATGCTGGTGCTGTGAGGAATCATGCTGGTGCTGCGAGGAATCATGCTGGTGCTGTGACCGGGCCGCTACGCGGGTGCGGAGGCCGGTTCAACCGTCGGTACGGGTGCGGCCGTCGGGGCGGGTTCGTTCGACGGCACCGGTTCGTTCGACAGCACAGGTGACGGGAGACCCACGATCGGGCGGCCGCGCCGGAGGGTTCGTTGCCACCGCAGCGGGTCGAAGATCGCCGGGTCGGTCTCCTCGATGAAGGCGTGGATCGATTGCACGAAGCGGTCGGGATCGAAGTGGTGGGGGAAATGACCTGCCCCGGCGAAAATCTCGATGCGACTGCCGGGAAAGGCACGGTGCGCGCGATCGGCGTGGCCGGACGGGATGACGGTGTCGCGGGTGCCACCGATGACCAACGTCGGCAGGTGGGCGGCGAGGTAGCCGCGGTCGAGCATGGTGATGGTCTGGCCGCGGCGGTCGGCGGCGGCGCGGATGGTGCGCAGAAAGGCGTTGCGGGCGCCCGGCTCGGCGAGGTGGCCGTAGAGGCGGAGCACATATTCGGCGTCGGGACCGAGGCCGAGTCCACCCGCGGCCGTCACCACCGGGATCACGGCGCGCACGGCGGTGCGGACCGGCCAACTGGTGATCGCCATCAGCGCGGGACCGGCGCCCGCCAGGGTCGCGAGCCGGAACGCGGGGTGCACGCCCGCGCCCATCCCCGCCGGGCAGACCAGCGCGATCCGCTCCACCTTCTCGGGGAACTGGTAAGCGAACTGCATCGCGACCCCGCCGCCAAGTGAGTGCCCGACGACGGTGATCCGCTCTATCCCGAGAACGCTGAGCAGGTCGCGCATGCCGTTGGCGTAGGCCCCTACCGCGTAGTCCCCGCGCGGTTTGTCCGATTCGCCGTGGCCGAGCAGGTCAGGTGCGATCACGGTGTAGTGCTCGCTGAGCGCGTGGAAAACCGGCGCCCAGGTGCCCGAACTGTCGGTGATGCCGTGGATGAGCAACAACGGCGGGCCGGTGCCGGCCATCCGGAACGCCCGGCGATACCCGTGCACCTCGATGAATCGCGCTTCCCCGGTCATCTCGACAGCGTGCGCGTCGGCTGTTGCGCCCCGACAACCCCTGCGTTAGCGCTGTGTGACAGCACGTATCAGAAACGCGTGGCGAGTGCGTCCAGCGACGCGAAGCCGCTCGAAATGCTAGGTCTGATCGAATTGCCGGGCAGGCGCGGCACCCTCGCGGGACGGCTGGTCGGTGAGCAGGTATTGCGCGGCCGCGTAGGTGGCCAGGATGACGCCCTCGGCGATCCGTCGGGTGCGGTCGTCGCGGGCGAACAAGCGGCGCGCGACGATCAGTCCATCCGAGACGGTGAACAGCAGGGCACCGACACCGAAGCGGCTGCGCGGGTCCGCGTTCGGAATGTTCAGGCCCGCGATGTTCTTCGACTCGGGCGCCAGTGCCGGATCCGAAGCGAGGGTCGCGGCGGTGCCGAGGGTCGCGCCGTAAGCGGTGAGCGGGATCGCGAGGCCGGGGGCCTTGCCGCGCAGCAAACCGGCCGCGCCCGCCCAGGCCACCACCCTGGGCAGGGCGATCTCCGGGCGGGGGCGGGCGCCTCGCCGCCACCACAGCAGGGAGTAGCCGGTCTGCATGACCGCGAAGGACGACGCACCGGCGATGAGGCGGCGGTCGTCGTCGGGATCGAGGAGCAGCACGTCGCCGACCGTCGCCGCGGCCAGTGAGCCGAGCAGCAGGCGACGTTCGGTCGGATCGAGCTCGACGCCGCTGGTCACCGTGTCGGCGGCGAGCAGCGGCATCAGCAGTGGCTTGGCGACCCATTGCAGCCGGTCGCGGCCGGTGACGGCACCGAACACGGTGACCGCCGCCGCCGCCAGGTAGACGACGCGCAGTCCTCGCATGTCAGAAACTCGGTTCCTTCGGGGCGGGCGGCAGGGTGACGACCTGGCCCGCGTAACTCAGGCCCGCGCCGAAGCCGAGCAGCAGCGCGAGCTGGCCGCCTTTCGCCTTGCCGGTGACCAGCATTTCCTCGATCGCCAGTGGCACCGACGCGGCGGAGGTGTTGCCGGTGTTCTCGATGTCGTTGGCGATCGGGACGCTCTCGGCCAGGCCGAGGTTCTTCTTCATCAGCTCGTTGATCCGGGCGTTGGCCTGGTGCGGGACGAACACCTCGATGTCCTCCTTGGCCACGCCGGAGGATTCGAGTGCCGCCGAGAGCGCGCGCGGCAGGGTGACCGCGGCCCAGCGGAAGACCTTCGGGCCCTGCATGTGCAGCGACATCCGGCCGACGGCCTCGACCGCGGGGTCGGTGCCCTGCATGGCCTGGGCCTTGTTCATGTACTCCAGGAAATCGACGTCCTGGGCGATGGCTTCGGCGTTCTCGCCGTCGCTGCCCCAGACCGTCGGGGAGATGCCGTTGTCGTCGGCCGGACCGACCACCACCGCGCCCGCACCGTCTCCGAAGATCATCGCGGTGCCGCGGTCGGTGGGGTCGAGGCCGACGGTCATCGTCTCGGCGCCGATCACCAGCACATATTCGAACGAACCGGCACGGATCAGGTCGGCGGCGACCCCGAGCCCGTAACAGAAGCCACCGCAGCCGGACGTCAAATCGAAGGCGGCGACACCGTTGAGCCCGAGATCGAAGGCCACCGAGGGGGCGCCGTGCGGGGTGAGCTTGAGCCAGCTCGAGGTGCACAGGATGACCGCGCCGATCTTGGCGCGATCGATCGGGGTGTTGTTCAGCGCGCGCTCACCGGCGGCCGCGGCGATCGACCGGATCGTCTCGTCGCCGCTGATCCAGCGCCGGTTGTGGATACCGGTGCGCTCGAAGATCCAGTCGGGCGTCGAGTCGAGGGTCTGGCACACTTCGGCGTTGGTGACGATGCGCTGCGGACGGTAGGCACCGATCCCGAGCATCGCGACGTTGTCGCGACCTTTGTTTACTGCAATGCTCACCACAGGTGACTCACACGTCCTTCAGACTGTCCGGACAGACCACGTCGTCATCCGGGATTGGCGCTGTTCAGGCTAGCTCAGGGCCAGATCATCGAGCCCGAGGATCGACCGATAGTCCAACCCCTCCTCGGCAATGACCTGGTCAGCGCCGGTTTCCCGGTCGACAACGGTGGCAACTCCGACCACGATCGCGCCTGCGTCGCGCAGCGCGCGCACCGCGGTGAGCGGCGAATTGCCGGTGGTGGTGGTGTCCTCGACAACCAGCACTCGCTTGCCGACGACGTTGGGGCCCTCGATCTGGCGCTGCATGCCGTGCGCCTTGGCCGCCTTGCGCACCACGAACGCGTCGATCGGGCGACCCGGGGCGTGCATCACGGCCATCGCGACCGGATCGGCACCCATGGTGAGTCCCCCGACGGCGTCGAAGTCCCAGTCGGCGACGAGCTCGCGCAGCAGCGAACCGATCAGCGGAGCCGCCTGGTGGTGCAGGGTCGCCCGGCGCAGGTCGACGTAGTAGTCGGCTTCCTTGCCCGAGGACAGCGTCACCTTGCCGTGCACGACCGCGAGCTCGCGCACGAGGGCGGCCAGCTGGTCGCGATCAGCCTTCGTGAGCGACTGACGTGCCTGGTCGATCATCTAAGTCATGTCCTTCCGCGTGCGTTGAAGAGTCCGCGATTCATGCGAGCCACCAGAGTGCGCGGGACGAAGCCCGCTACCGCGGTGAGCACCTTGTACTGCACGCCGGGCACGCTGATCACCCGGCCGGAGTCCAGATCCTGCAAGCACCCGTCGACGACCTGATCGACGTCGAGCCACAGTCGCTTGGGCAGCGAACTCATCTCGATGCCGGCGCGCTCGTGGAACTCGGTGTGCACGAATCCGGGGCACAGCGCTTGGATGCGGACACCGGTGCCCACCAATCCACCCGCTAAACCCTCCGTGAAGGATACGACGTAGGCCTTGGAGGCCGAGTAGGTCGACCCCCGTCCCGGAATCAACCCGGCCACACTCGCCACATTCACGATCGAACCCGCGCCCGCCGCGACCATCGACGGCAGGGCTGCCCTGGTGAGCTGCAGGACCGAGGTGACGTTGACGTCGAGCTGCGCTTGCAGCTGGGCCGGTTCGAGCGTCCAGAACTCACCCGAATGCGCGAAACCCGCGTTGTTGACGAGAAAGGCGATGCCGCGCGCGGCGCGGGCGGCGACCCGGGCGCGGTCGTCGGCATCGGCCAGATCGGCGACGAGGATCTCGGCCGAGGTGGCGAACCGGCGAGCCAGCTCGTCGGCGAGTTCACGCAGCCGTTCCTCGTTCCTGGCGACGAGGACCAGGTCGTAGCCGAGGGCGGCGAGGCGGTGGGCGAAACCCTGCCCGATGCCGGATGTCGGTCCGGTGATCATCGCGACGGGGCGGTGCACGCCGGGCAGGCGTGAGGAACTATCGGTCATCGCAGATCGATTCCGGTCGAGGAGACTGCCGCGACGACTACCGCGGCACGTGGATCACTTCGGTACGGGGCCCTGATACGGACGGAAACCGGGGTGGAACGGTCCGCCCGGCTGACCCGGTTCCGCCTCGTCGAGCGGTGGCTCGGTGCGGGGACGGGGCTCGGGGACAACGGCCAGCGACGGACGCTTGGGCGGCTCGCCGAGGGGGCGCCGGCCGGGGGCGGGTTGGTCTTCGAACTCGGGGTCGTCGAGATCGGGGTCGTAGTCGGCGGGCAGCGCGGGGGTGCGGCCACCGATCGGCGCGCGATCGTCACGAGGCAGCGCGCCGCGGGGCTCGTCGTCACGGCGGGCGGCACCGCGAGTGGAGTAGCGCTCGTCGTCGTCCGCGCCGGTCGAGGCGCCACGACTGTCGTAAGGGTCGTCGGTCTCGGGCAGGCGCGCGGCCGCACCACGGGTGGCGTAGGGCTCGTCGTCGGCATCGAGTTCGTCGGGGCCGGGGAAGCGGGCGCGGCCACGCTCGTCGGCGTCGGCGAATTCGTCACGGCGCGAGGTGGATTCGCGCTCGTCGTCCTCGTCGTCGTACTCGGGGCGGAAGCCGGGCGCCAGATTGGCGCTCGAGCGCGGCCGGTTGTACTCGTTCGGCTCGGCCACCGGCGGCAGCACGTGCAGCAGGCCCGACAGCCGAAGCACCACGTCGATCGCGGTTTCCCAGTCCTTGGATCCACTGCCGACGGGGAGCATGCCGAGGGTCCAGTTGCCCTCGCTCCACAGCATCTGCACGGTGTCGGACAGCGACTCGATGAAGCCGACCATCCGCTGATCCACGGCGTGGCGCGCGATCTCCGGATCGGTGGCGAACACGACCCGGTCGCCGATCGCGCCGAGCAGTTCCAGATCGTGGTCCTTCGGCGGCGACGCGGTCTTGAGCCGCATGTCGACGTCGATCTCGGAGCCGATCTGGCGTCGCACTGCCACCAGCGTCGCCGCGTCCTCCAGGTCGAAGAGCACGAACTTCTCGCCCTTGCGAATACCGGAGACCACGTCGACCGCCGAGAGGTAGCCGAGCTTGGCCAGCGCGCCACGACGCCAGGTCGAGGCGAGCGCGGGCTCCACCGACACGTAGGTGTAACCCTGGGACTTCGCCCACACCTGTCTCGCGTGTCCGGTGCGCTGGCGCTGGACCCGATCGAAATACAACAGGACGACCGCACCCACGAGTGCGATCGCTGCTAACCCGAACCACATAGCCGTCATCGTCGCCTAGCCTATCCAGCCGTCGCCGTGATTGCCCGGTAGCACCGGGGATTCGACGCGCGGGTCGCTCATCGGGGGCCGCCCGGCAACGCCGTACTGATGATGATCTTGGCGTGGATCGACCCGTCTGGGTTCTTGTCGCCCTGCACCATAACCATGTCGCCCACCGGAAGCTCGCTCGCCTTCGTGCTGGTCAACGAGATCACCTGGGTGGCATCGTCGATCAGCACCCGCACATCGGATCCGCCGAGGGTGCTCATGGTGATCTCGGTGCCGGTATTGGCGGTGATACTGCCCATGGTGGCGCCGAGATCTTCGCCGCCGCCGAGGCCGGGCAAGCCTGGCAGTCCGCTCGCGCTCGGCGGCCCGCCCGGCGTGGTCTGTTTCAGCGTCGGCGGGACCAGCAGCTGCGTGGTCGTCGGCGCCGAGGCGGTGGTGCCGTCGGAGTCGCCGCCGCTCAGTACGAGACCCGCCAGCACCCCGCCGACCGCGATCAAGGCCAGCACGCCCAAGCCGAGCGCGATCCACAGACCGGTGTGGCGTCTGGGTGGTTCGCCCTGGTCACCGTCCTGCGGGCGTGGCGGGTATCCGGGCGGCGGCGCACCGGGATAGCCCTGGTCATAGCCGGGCGGGGGCGCCTGATATCCCTGGTCGTAGCCGGGCGGTGCCTGCTGCGGCGGGGGTTGAGCTGCTGGATAACCACTTTCGTAGGCACCCCACTGCGCGTCGTGCGGCGGCAACGCCTGCGTCGGGTTCGACGGTTGCCCCCACTCGTCGAACGACTTGCCTCCGTACGGAGTGGTCGAGTCGGTGCCCGGCGAACCCAGCCGTTCGGTCGGCGAATCCTCCGGGCGTTGCCCCCACGGATCGTTCGGGTTCGTCATGGGCTCCAGGGTAGGACAGCCCGGTGCGTTTGGGAGGTCCCTACGCACCGGGCTGTGGATAAATCACGAGCTGTGGACAACTTCGCGTTCGACGACGAGCTTGTCGGTGGCGTCGTCCACACTCACCTTCACCGTGTCACCGTCGGCGACCGAACCGGAGAGCAGTTCCTTGGCCAAGCTGTCACCGATCGCCTGCTGGATCAGCCTGCGCAACGGCCGCGCGCCGTAGGCCGGGTCGTAGCCGCGCACGGCGAGCCACTGCTTGGCCTCGGCGCTGACATCGAGGGTCAGCCTGCGCTGGGAGAGCCGTTTCTGCAGCTGAAGCAGGTTGATGTCGACGATCGATTCCAGCTGCTTCGCGTCGAGCGCGTGGAACATCACCACGTCGTCGAGCCGGTTGATGAACTCCGGCTTGAACGCGCGCCGCACCGCCTCCATCACCTGATCGCGGTCGCCACCGGCGCCGAGATTGGAGGTGAGAATGAGGATGGTGTTGCGGAAGTCGACCGTGCGTCCCTGGCTGTCGGTGAGCCTGCCCTCGTCGAGAACTTGCAACAAAATGTCGAACACGTCCGGGTGCGCCTTCTCGATCTCGTCGAACAGCACCACCGAATACGGACGCCTGCGCACCGCCTCGGTGAGCTGGCCGCCCTGGTCGTAGCCGACATATCCGGGCGGCGCGCCGACGAGTCGAGCCACCGAGTGCTTCTCGCTGTACTCGCTCATGTCGATACGCACCATGGCGCGTTCGTCGGCGAACAGGAAGTCGGCCAGCGATTTCGCCAGTTCCGTCTTACCGACACCGGTCGGGCCGACGAACAGGAACGAGCCCGTCGGGCGGTTCGGATCGGCGACACCGGCGCGCGCCCTGCGCACCGCGTCCGAGACGGCCTGCACCGCCTCTTCCTGCCCCACGACGCGCCCCGCGACCTCGGTTTCCATGCGCAGCAGCTTGGCGGTTTCGCCTTCGAGCATGCGACCGACCGGCACCCCGGTCCACGCCGAAACCACATCCGCGATGTCGTCGGGAGTGACCTCCTCGTTGAGCATCACGTCCCCGTCGGACGCTGCTGCACTGGCCTTTTCGGCGTCGGCGAGCTCCTTCTCCAAGTCGGGGATGCGCTTGTAGCGCAGCTCGGCGACCTTGCCGAGATCACCCTCGCGTTCGGCCCGCTCGGACTCCCCGCGCAGCGCCTCCAACTGCTCTTTGAGCCCACGTGCCGAGTCGAGCGCGTTCTTCTCGTTCTGCCAGCGGGTGGTGAGCTGGCTGAGCTTCTCGCGGTCGTCGGCCAATTCCTGACGCAGTTTCTCCAGCCGCTGCTTCGACGCGGCGTCGGTCTCCTTCTCCAGCGCCACCTCCTCGATTTCGAGGCGACGCACGGCCCGCTCGATCTCGTCGATCTCGACCGGCCGCGAGTCGATTTCCATCCGCAGACGCGACGCAGATTCGTCGATCAGGTCGATCGCCTTGTCGGGCAGGAATCGCGAGGTGATGTAGCGGTCCGACAGGGTCGCGGCCGCCACCAGCGCCGAATCGGTGATCCGCACACCGTGGTGTACCTCGTAGCGCTCCTTGATGCCGCGCAGGATGCCGATGGTGTCGGCCACCGACGGCTCGCCGACCAGCACCTGCTGGAATCGCCGCTCGAGCGCCGCGTCCTTCTCGATGTACTTGCGGTACTCGTCGAGGGTGGTCGCGCCGACCAGGCGCAGCTCACCGCGGGCCAGCAGCGGCTTGATCATGTTGCCCGCGTCCATCGCCGAATCGCCGGTGCCGCCCGCGCCGACGATGGTGTGCAGCTCGTCGATGAAGGTGATGATCTCGCCCGCGCTGTTCTTGATGTCGTCGAGCACGGCCTTGAGCCGCTCCTCGAATTCACCGCGATACTTCGCGCCCGCCACCATCGCGCCGAGGTCGAGCGAGACAACCTTCTTGTCGCGCAACGACTCCGGCACGTCGCCTTCGATGATGCGCCGTGCCAGGCCTTCGACGATGGCGGTCTTGCCGACGCCGGGTTCGCCGATGAGGACGGGGTTGTTCTTGGTGCGCCTGCTCAGTACCTGCACCACGCGCCGAATCTCGGTGTCTCGCCCGATCACCGGGTCGAGTTTGCCCGCGCGGGCAAACTCGGTGAGGTCGGTGGAGTACTTCTCCAGCGCCTGGTAGCTCGCTTCCGGATCGGCACTGGTCACCCGGCCGCTGCCACGGACCGCGGTGAACGCCTCGCGCAGCGCCTCCGGGGTGGCGCCGTGCTTGCGTAGCAGCTGGGCGACGTCGGAATCACCCTCGGCCAACCCGACCAGCAGATTCTCGGTGGAGACGAATTCGTCGCCGAGCTCGGTGGCGAGCTGTTGGGCGGCGGTCATCGCCGCGAGGACCTCGCGGCCCAGTTGCGGTGTGGTGGTCGCGCCGGTGGCCCGCGGCAGGCGCTCGACCAGGGCGCCCGCTTCCCGTTCGACGGTTGCCGGATCGACCCCGATGGCCTTGAGCAGCGGTGCGGCGATGCCATCGGTCTGATCCAGCAACGCCACCAGCAAGTGTGCCGGACGGATCTCCGGATTGCCCGCCGCCGCGGCGGCCTGAAGGGCGGCGTTGAACGCCGCCTGCGTCTTGGTGGTGGGATTGAACGAGTCCACGAATCTCCTTGTATGTGTCCGGTATCGACTTGTTCAACGCTCACAAAGTTGAGTCTGTTCCGCTCAACTCTAAATATTTTCAGCGGACTTGGAATCCGCGCTTCACGCTACGCCGCGACACCACCGAAGACGACCAATCACTGCATGTCGGACGGCTATCCGCCTAGGATTGCGGTGCCCGGCTCACCCCCGATGCGAGGAGTTCACCACCATGCGCGCGATCGTGGTTCAGAAGTTCGGGGCCACCCCCGAGCTCGCCGATGTGCCGGTACCCGACGCGGGTCCCGGTGAGGTTCAGGTGGCGCTCGACGCGGCCGGAGTGAACCCGTTCGACCTGAAAATGGCCGATGGCCTGCTGGAGGGCAAGATGCCCACCGACTTTCCGATGATCCTCGGCGTCGACGGCGCGGGCACCGTCTCGGCCGTCGGTTCCGGTGTCACGAAGTTCAAGGTCGGCGACAAGGTGGTCGGCAAGTTCCTGACCGCGCCCGCGGGGCACGGCAGTTGGGCGCAATACGCCACGGTGCCCGAGGACGCGACCCTCGTCCCGATTCCCGACGGCGTCACCGCGGTGGCCGCGGCGGCACTGCCCGTCGCCGGCGTGACAGCCCAAGACCTGGTCGACGCCGCCCATATCCAGCCCGGCCAGACGGTACTGATCGTCGGCGCGACCGGCGGAGTCGGCTCCTTCCTCGTTCAGCTGGCCAATATCGCCGGCGCCCATGTGATCGCGACCGCGCGCGGTGATGCCACCGACCAGGTAGCGCGCCTGGGTGCGGCCGAAACTGTCGACTACACCCAGATCCGCCCGGCCGACCCGAATCTCGTCGATCCGGACCCGGCCACCCGCCAGGACTCGAGCGTCACCGATGCCGTCCGCTTCACCCACCCCGACGGCATCGACGTGCTGTTCGACTTGATCAGCGCGGCACGAGATTTCGCGTCGCACGCCACCCTCGTCCGCCCCGGCGGACACGCCTACTCGACGACTTGGGCGGCCGACGACGCCGCACTGCGCGAGCGCGAGATCACCGGCGGCAACTTCGAATCCAAAGGTCGCTCGCCGGAACTGAGCCGATTACTGTCCCGGGTCGCGGCCGGTGATGTGGTTGTTCCGGTGCAGATGACGGTGCCGCTCGAAGCCGCGCCCGCCGTGCTCGGTGCGGGCAGTGCACGCGGAAAGACCGTTCTCGCCATCTGATTCACGGCAAAGCAATAGATGTGCCTCGCTGAGACGTTCAACCATGAACTGCTAGAGGTCCCGCAGGCTCTCGCCGCGGTCGCCTGCGGTTCGATGGGGGTCCGATCCGTCTACCCGGGATGATCGACGTGGATCGGTGTGGAGCTGATGAACTGCGCGATCAGGGCAGCCGTGCGGTTGGGTTGGTCTTCGGCCACCCAAGTCAGCGAGTCCGTGATCGATTCGAGGCGGGCGTTCGGGAAGTCCGCTGCGAGGCGTTTCGCGTGGGCGTAGGGGAAGAACCTGTCGTCTTCGGCCCATGCGATGAGAACTGGCAGTGCGCACGACGCGAAGCGGGCGGCGGCGTCGAGTGTGTACTTGTTGTCGACCGCGCGAAGGAATGCGAGACAGTCGCGCACGACGCCCCGCTCGTGTGTCATTCCGTGCAGGTAGTGGTCGATCAGTTCGCTGCTGATCGGATGGCGGGTCAGTCCGCCGAATCCGAATCGCGAGCGCGCACAGGCGTGCCGAACGGTGGGGATGCGCAGGAGGCGGCCCATGAGCGTTCCCGCGCCTGGCGTGCGGGCCATCCAGCACATGTACTCGAACAGTGGCGGCGGGAAGTTCTCGTAGGCATCGCACGGAGTCAGGACCAGCCGGGCGATTCGTTCGGGGCGGTGGGCCACGACGAGCTGGGAGAGCATGCCGCCGCCGTCGTTGCCGACCAGAGTCACGTGCTCGAGATCGAGCGCTTCGAGCACGTCGGCGATGGTGTGGGCGATGCCGAGCGGGGTCAGATCCGCATCGGCGGCCATCGGGATCCGGTGCGCTCCGAAAGGCCAGTCGGCCGTGATACACCGATACGAATCGGCCAGTCGTGGAACGACTTTCCGCCACGCCGCGGCGTTGGCGACCAGGCCGTGCACGAACAGCACCGTCTCGCCCTTGCCGCGTTCGTAGATCCGGATCGCGCCCTGCGGCAGCTGCACGAGGCGTGATGCGCCGAGCTCGGTGACAACACTCATCACGGGTTCCTTTTCGATTGATACGCGATTCGTTTCGGTCGACTCGTGCAAGCATGGCGGGCGTGGGTGAGCGATCGCTTCCAGAAACGTGCTACCCGTCGGCAGCGCCGCGCGCGGACGTGTGGTTGTGGATCGGACACGCGGTCTATCGCGGGCCTTCGCTGCGCCTGGACCACCATTCGGGGTCGGTGCACTGCCTGGCTGTCGGCGTCGATGCCCCGTTCACCCTGCACGCCGATTCGTTCGGTCAGCGCACCGTGCGCAGCGCGTTGATCCCTCCGCGCACTCTCCATCAGGTAGTCGCGCAGGGAACTCGAATGTTGTTCTGCTACATCGACCCTGGGTCACCGCGCGCACACTCCTGCTGGGATCACATGACGGCGCGCGTGCACGAGTTCGGCATCGACCACAACCGGGAAACCGCTCTGATCGGCCTCGCCGACCGCGACTGCCTCGACCCCACCGAGGTGATGGACCTCGCGTGTGGTCCCGGCCAGATCTCACTCGATCCGAGAATCGCCGCCGCCACCGCGATCGTGCGTGCCCACGCGACCGGAACGATCACCGCGGACCAACTCGCCGGCGAAGTGAACCTGTCGAAATCCCGCCTGCTGCACCTGTTCGCCGACCACGCGGGCACCACGTTCCGCCGCTACCGGATCTGGGCGCGGATGCTCGCCGTCGGCCGCGCGGTCGCCAAGGGCACCGACCTCACCACCGCCGCGGCCGATGGCGGATTCGCCAGCCCGTCACACTTCAGTGACACCTTTCACGCCATGTGCGGGCTCAACGCCAGTGACCTTCTCGGCGCCGGCGCACGAATCACCGTCCTGGACTGACATCCCGTCCAGCGGACGCGTCGAAGGTCTCAGCGCGGGAGGTAGGCGCCGGTGCGGGCCTTGGTGGCCGTGGTGGTGAGGATGGCGGCGAGGGTGGCTCGGATTCGGGTGGGGGTGGTGGGTTTGGCTATGAAGGTGGTTTCGCCGTAGAAGACGTAGCGGCCGTCGCCGGGGATGTCGTGGAGTTGGAAGTCGTCGCGGCCTTCGGTGTGGCGGTTGTCGACGCTGGCGTGGGCGTAGACGCCGATGTGGGTGAGGGTGGTGGTGGGTTTGGCCAGGAAGGATTCGAGTTGTTCGCGGGGCGTGGGGTTCCAGCGGTCGCGAACGTGCGAGCGAGGAGCCGCGAGTTCTGCCGCGGTGACGCGGATTTCGCGACCTTTTCCGGGGGCGACCTTGGGCAGGGTGGACAGGACGGCAGCGGCCAGGGCTTCGGGATCGAAGAGGTGCAGGGTGATGTCGCCGGGGTTGTTCTCGTCGCCGGGGGCTTGGACAGCGAGGGAAGCGTAGGTGTCGCGGGTGCCGCCGTGGGCTCGAATCGTTTTCACGTTCTTGGACGCGCCCGCGACCTCGACGCGGGCGTGCGGGGCGAGCAGGGCGGCCATGGCGCGGTCGAGATCGCTGTCGAATTCGGCCATCAGGTTCTCGGCGGCCTTGCTGCGCAGGCGCAGCACCTCGGCCTGGGTTTCGACATCGGTGTGGCGATGGTGCAGGGGATACGGGAGCACGTCGCGACCGGCGGCTTCCCACAGGGTGCGGAAATCTAAAGCGGTGAGATGCCAGGTACGCACGGGAGATCTACTCTGTTCCATCAGGATTGGCGACTAGTCGGCGCCGATGACGGGCGGGACCATCTTGGGCAGGGAGTCCAGACCGGTGAGCTCGTCACCGTGTTCCTGAGTGATGAGGTAGTCGGGGATTGCCTTGGTCGATTCGTCGTCCTTGCCGCCGCCCTTGCCCGCGCCGGGGCTCATCATGCCGGGCATGCCGGATCGACCCGCGGTGCCGGAACCCGCGCCGGTTCCGCGGCCCGCGGCGGTGCCGGCCGCCATGGGACTTCCGGGAACCGCACCGCCCGGAGTTCCCGCGCCGGGTGTGCCCGAGCCCGGCGACCCGGCCCCGGGAGAGCCTGCGCCACTGGGTGATCCGGACGGCGAGCCCGTACCGGGCACGGTCGAACTCGGGGTGGTCGAGGCGGGGGTCGTCGAGCTCGGGTCCGTCGACTGGGGAGTGGTCGATTCGGGAGTCGTCGAAACGTCTGTCGAGTCGTCGGTGTCGGTGTCGGTGTCGCCGCCCGGGTCGGTGGTAGGAGTGGTCGACGCGGGGGTCGTGGGGGTTGTCGTGGGTTGGGTGGTGGGCTGCGTTGTCGAGCCCTTGTCCGTGGGTTGGGTGGTGGTTCCGGTGATTTCGGGGTCACCGCCGCCGTTGTCGATGGTCTTCGGGATGGGAATCACCGGGACCTTGGTGTCGGACTCGTAGATCACCGGTGCGTAGACGGTTTGGAGGATGCGCACCGCCTCCACGCGCGCGTTCTCCTGTGCGACATCGTCATTGCGCCACCCACGGCCGGTGAACAGCGCACCGACGTTGTCCAGACCGCTGCGATGCTCGGGCTCGTGCGGGACGAGACGTTTCGTCGGCTCGAGACCGGTGCGTAGTTCGTCCAGTTTCGTGCTGGTGAGCGCGGCCGCGGTGGAGACCTTCTTGCCCGTGGTGTCGTATGCCGCGACGGTCTGCGCTGCCGCGTTCGCCGCCGCACCCGCCCAGACGTCGGGCGACATGCCCCGGGCTATCTGCTTGCGGAACTCGTCGAGGGAAGTGCTGTTGCGGGTGGAGATTTCGTTCCACGCGCCGATCAGGTCGTTGACGGCATCGAGATCGATCTTGTCGACCTTGGCGCGCAGTTGCGCGACAGTTCCCGGAAAACTGTCGTTCCTCGTCACCACCGTGGGGTGGTACTCGCCGTCGAACCCGAGGTCGCCCGCCTTCTTCCGGTTGCCGTCTCGCTGCGAGTTGTACCTGTCCTGGATGTCGGCGATCTCGGAGCTGTCGAGTTCGTTGTCGTCACCGGAGAACGGGGAGGTGACGAAGTTTCGGAGGCCGCCGAGGAGGTCGAGGCCGTTGATGCTGTGGAAACCGGTCACGTCAGCTCACCTGGCCTGCGACGTAGTCGAGGGCGTTGGCGTTTTCGATGTCTTTGCCTGCGATGCGTTTGAAGGAGATCGCGAAAACCTCGCGGAGCTCTTTCACGGCCTCGATGTCTTTCATGATGACGTTGTCGATCGAGTTCTCGTCGCCGGTCGCCTGCAAAAGGAACTTTCTCTCGAGGTCCCTGGCGATCTGGAAGTCGCCGAATCCGCTGACAGCCTGCGCTCGACGGGTGGCGCCGCGGAGTGAATCGAGGTCGGCGATTCGCTTGTCGCAGGCCTTGTACATGTGGAAGGCCGCATCCTCGCTGTTCAGATAGACCTCACCAGAGCGGACCTGCCCCAGCAGCTGTGAATACGGCGACGTGCCTGTCATCTATGTGCCCTCCCCGGTCACTTCGGAAATGTCGGCGCGAGAGTCTCCCCTACCCGCGCCAGAGATATGCAGGGATCAGTCAGCCCGTCCAGGCTCGCGCGGTTCAGGACCTGCAATTGGACGACGCCCTGACCCGCAGGGAACACGACGTCACAATCGAGCTGCTTCGATGCGCCCTCGACCCGGAACTCCCGTCCAGGCCGCCCCGCGATCGTGACGTCGCGGAAATCAACGTTGCCCGGCTTTGTTTCGAACTCATCCGCGGTTTTGTTCGTGGAGTAGACGGTTATGGCGAACGTAGGCCCCTCCCATCCACAGATCTCCCACCCCGACTGCGGGACCCCCGCAACACCCTTCTCCTCCGTCGCCGGATCCACCCCGGCCTCCGTCAACGCCGCATCGGAAATCTCCGTGCACGGATTCCACAGAACCGGCTTGGCCGTGGTCGTCGTCCCCTTCGACGTCGACTCCCCCGAGTCACACCCGACCAGTCCGACAACCGCCAAACCGGCAATCACCATCGCCGTACCTGCGCGTTTCATCCCCACCCCTTCCGCCCGAGCACTGCCTTGACCAGGCACATTAGCACGGGGAGCCGACTCGAGCCGGGGCCGCGTAGGTTGTCCGATCATGAGCGAACTACGACTTTCGACGCCGTTCGACGGGCGTGATCCCAAGGGCAAACCGGTGGTGAACCGGTCGGCGGTGGACTCCGATATCCAAGATCAGGTGCTCTCCTATCTCGAGCACGCGCCGGTGATTCTGAGCGCCCGCGGCCACGACGCCGACGAGTTCGACCCCACCCAGCGCGCCGTGCCGTTGAACTTCCACACCGACGGCGCGTTCGTCTGGCCGGGCGCTGTCCCCTACTACCTGCGCAAGTACGGACTGCCGCCGGACCCCGCACTGGTCCAGCACATCGTCGGCAAGGGGTTCGAGATCGGAGAGGTCGACGAGCAGGCGCGCCAGGCGGCGGTGCGGATGGTCGCGGGCTGACGCGGTCTCAGCGCAGGCTGGGCGGCAGTGCCGCTACGCCAGGGCCGTGCAGGTTCGCGACAGCGGCCGATCTGCCGGTCATCGCCAGTAGGAGGTCGAGAATCGGGCCGTGCACCGGTATACCCGCGCCCGTCGACCATTCGATGTCGTCGGCGGCGAGGTGCAGTCCGCGCAGGTGACGTTTCGCCCAGAAGGGCCAGCCCATCGTCCACACCCGTTGCGCGGCAACGGCGGCCGCGCGGGGGGTCACGTCGATGGTGCGCCCGAGCGGGCGGGCGATGTCCTGGGCGTGGACGATCACGTCGAAGTAGATGTTGCGGTAATTGGTCACAGCAGGCAGCCGACGCGACGCCGCGTGCGCGCGGATCTCCCCTGCCAGGTCGGGGCGATCCGAATACCGCACCGCGACATCGTGGTTCATGCGATGGAAACGGCCGCCCGCCCGGATCCCCATCCAGGCCATCGCGGCAGGCCCGGGCGGCTGTGGCGCCATCGCCAGGTGCGCGGCCACATCGCGCACCCGCCAGCCCGCGCACAGCGACGGCGACTCCCATTCGGCGGGGGTGAGGTCGTCGAGTAGGTCGGCGACGGCACGGCGCTGCTGTTCGATGACCTGCCACTGCTGCTCGCGATCCATGATCGACCTCCGAATAATAGTCAGTGTCTCTGACCAATATAGTCAGATAGACTGACCGAAACAAGGAGGAGAGCATGAGCGACGAGCTCAACCTGGGTGTGCTCCTGTTCGTCCCGTACCGGGAGATGGAGCGCCGGGTATTCGCCGCCCTCAGCGCGGGCGGTCACGCCGAACTCACCCCGGCCAAGGCCCGCCTGGTCGCCCGGATCGGTCCCGACGGCACCCGCCTCACCGACCTCGCCGCCCAAGCCCAAGTCACCAAGCAGACCGCGAGCACCCTCGCCGACCAACTCGTGCGCGCCGGCTATCTCGAGCGCGTCGCCGACCCCACCGACGGCCGCGCCCGCCTGCTGCGCCTCACCCCCACCGGCCGTGCCGCCGCCGACCTCGCCGACCGCACCGCCGACGAGGTCCAGTCCGAATGGGTGGCCCACCTGGGACGACGAGCCGCGGCCGACCTTCGGAAAACACTCACCGCCCTTCGCGACGTCACCGATCCGTACGCCTGAGGCCTACCGGGCGGGTTCCGGGACCTCACCGGCGGAACCGAACACCGCGCTACCAGCTTCGCCGCACCGTCGCCTTGGCGCCGGTGACCAGGCTGTTCGCCGGAACATCGTCGGCGACGACCGCACCCGCGGCGATCACAGCGTCACGTCCGATGCTGACGCCGGGCAGGATCATCGCGCCCGCGCCGATCCACACGTTCTCCGCGACATCGATCGGCGCACCGGTGAGGAATCGGCGCCGTTCCTCCGGGTCGACCGGATGGCCCATGGTGATGAAGGTGGCTTTCGGGCCGACCATCACGCCCCTGCCCAACCGGATTCCGGCGTAATCGAGAAACGTGCAGCCCTGATTGATGAACACCTGCTCGGCCAGGTCCAGGTTCAGCCCGTGATCGGTATAGAAGGGCGGGTAGATCGTGAGACCCGACGGAAGCGGCCGACCGAGGATCTGTTCGAGCAGCGTCGCCTTCCCTGCGGTGTCGTCGAAGGCCAACACGTTGAGCCGGGAGGTCAACGCGCTGACCTGCAGAACCCGCTCGTGCATCGCCGTGAACTCGGCCCCGAGAACCCGCTCACCCCGGGCCAGGAGTTCGGGATCGTGAATCGCCATGAAGTTGTCGCTCGCCATCTCCCGATTCTCACGCACCCGCCACCGCGGCTCACAAGATCACCGACGCGTATCGATGAAGGGGACAGCGTGCTGATCGGTGGCGGGCGGTTTAGGATCCGTGCGGCTGGGAACGGCGTGATGAGCATCCCTGCACCGAGACGGCGGTTTCGGGGGATACTGGGGACGGCGCCACCGACGGGTGAGCACCATTGCGGCAATTGCAGAGAAACGGAGCCTGACGACGTGGATGCGCGTTCGCTTGCGCTGGTCCGCGCCGATTTCCGCGGGGTGTCGGAGACACCCGGTGGGTCCGAGCGGCTGATCAGCGCTTTCTACGGCCACCTGTTCGCACAGGACCCGAGGTTGCGTGAGCTGTTCCCGCCTGCCATGGACATGCAGGCCAAACGGATCACGACGGCCGTGCAGTTCGTGCTCGACCATCTCGAGGACTTCGAGCGCGCCCAACGCTTCCTCGAGCAACTGGCCCGCGACCATCGCAAGTACGGGGTCGAAGCCGACCACTACGACATGGCCGGACGCGCGCTGCTCGCGGCGCTGCGCACCTACCACGGCAACCGCTGGACCAGAGAACTCGACGAGGGCTGGCGCGACATCACGCTGCTGATCTCGGCGTCGATGGCGATCGGCGCCAACGAGGACACCTCGCAGCCGTACTGGGACGCGACCGTGGTGGGGCACCGGCGGGTGCTCGACGATCTGGCGATCGTGCGCTTGCAGGCAGACGGGCCCATTCCGTTCAAAGCCGGGCAGTATGTGCCGGTCGCGGTGCCGCAACGACCGAACATGTGGCGATACTTCTCCCCCGCCATCCCCGCGAACCCGTATGGCGAGATCGAATTCCATGTGCGGCGGATCAGCGGCGGCTGGGTGAGTCCGGCGATCGTCAACGACACCAAGGTCGGGGATCGGTGGAAGATCGCCGGGCCACTCGGCGGGTTGCACGTGGACCGGGAGTCGGGACGCGATGTGCTGATGATCGGGTCCGGCACCGGCATCGCGCCGTTGCGGGCGCAGCTGATCGAGATGAGTCAGCGCGGGATCAATCCGCGCGTGCACTTCTTCACCGGCGGGCGGTATCCCGGCGACCTCTACGACGTGGACAACATGTGGCAGCTCTCGCAATCCAATCCGTGGCTGACCGTGGTGCCGGTGTGCGAGGAACGCGCCAATCCCTGGTGGTATCCCCAGGATTCGGGCCAGACGCCGCCCGGCATGCCGCGGCGCCTGGTCGGTAACCTGGGAGCGGTGGTGACCAGCTTCGGCGCGTGGTCGGACCGCCAGATCCAGATCGCGGGATCGCCGTCGATGATCGCCAACACCCGTCACGCGCTCCTGCGGGCCGGTACCCCGAGTGAGATCATCGCCGCCGACCCTGTCTGAACCCGCCCTTCTCTTCGCGAAAGAGGCTGATGAGCAACGCATTTCCCGACCCCGCATGGACGGCTACCGTCGTCGGCCACCACCGCCTGCGCCACGACCTGGCCGTGATCCGGCTGATCGGTGACTTCGTGCCGTTCGAAGCGGGCGGGTCGGTGGAGGTGGAGGTGCCGCAGCATCCCGGGGTGCGGCGGCGGTTCTCCCCCGCCCTGCCGCCCTCGCTGGACGGCAAGCTCGAGTTCCATGTGCGGACGGTGCCCGGCGGGTGGTGTTCGAGTTCCATCGTCGCCGACACCAAACCCGGTGATCAGTGGCGAATCCACGCCCCGCATGGGGTTTTCGCGGTCGATCCAGACGCGGTCGAGGTGGTGATGATCGCCGGCGGTACCGGCCTGGCGCCGATGCGCGCCCAGATCCTGGACCTGGCCCGCCGCGAGACTCCGCCGCGCACCTACCTGTTCTTCGGCGGCCGCTCCCCGCGCGACCTCTACGCCAACGACATGCTGTTCCTGCTGGCGGGCGAACTGCCATGGCTGTCCGTCATACCCGTTGTCGAGAGTCCGGACGACTCCTCGGTGCGCGACGAATGGCACGAGCAGACCCGCTCCGATGTGGGCTTCGGTCCGGACGAAATGCTCCACGGCACCCTCGCCGACGTTGCCGCCGCCCACGGACCGTTCACCGAACACCAGGTCCTGGTCTGCGGCTCCCCCGCGATGGTCGGCACCACCGTCGACCGTCTGATCGCATCAGGAACTCCCCCGGCGAACATCATCTCCGAAGGCGCCTGCTGATCGGCGCGTTGAGTTCGGTGAGCTTCCAGGAGTCGAAGCCCGCCTGATCGGCCGACTCTCAGAACAGTGGGTCGTGGCGGATCGACTGGGCTTGGGTGCCCGCTGCCATCAGGCGGAACTTGGTGGTTTGGACCATCGACGGCGAGCCGACTATCTGGACGTCGCGGTCTGCCCACGGGCCGTAGCTGGCCACCACCTTGCCGATCTGGCCTGTCATGCGGGGTTCGAGGCCGGGGAGCTCGGGGTGGGGGTCGCCGGAGTCGTAGTACCACCAGGGGTTTTCGTCACTTTCGGTGACGGGGGTGACGGTGAGCCATTTGTTGGCGATGGCGAGCTGGCTCAGCACCTGGAGGTCGTAGAGGTCGCAGGGGTGGTGGCCGCCGACGAACAGGTGGACCTTGGGGTTGACTCGACGCTGGGCCATCGCCATGACCTGGGCGCGCAGGGGCGCGATGCCGGTGCCGCAGCCGACCATCAACATCTTGCGTTTGGTGTTGCGCGGCACGCCGAGGCCGCCGAGGGGCGGGCCGAGTAGCCACTGATCGCCGACGGCGGTGTGGGCGACCATGGCGGGACTGACCCAGCCGCCGAGCACCCCGCGGACGTGGAACTCGATCTCGCCGTTGGCATTGGCCGGGTTCGCGGGCGAGAGGTAACGCCACATCCGTGGCCGCGAGGGGATCTGCACGCTGAGGTACTGACCGGCGGCGTATTGCATCGGCTGCTCGAGCTGGAGCCGAACGATCGAGAGATTGCGTAGTACCTCGCGATGTTCGACCACGGTGCCCGTCCAGGAAGCCGGTGTCGTCTCCTTGTCGGCGGCGCTGATCATCGCGCCACTGATGGTGGCCAGGCCCTCGTCCCACGCGGTGGCGACCTCGTCGGTCCACATCTCCGCACCCGCGAACAGCCGCATCGCCGACTTCAGCGAATTGGCCACCGCCACATAGTGGGCCGGTTGCACGCCGTACTTGCGGTGGTCACGGCCGAGCTGGGCCAGGAACGGCAGCAGCTTGTCGGGTTCCTCGAGCCGGTCGAGTGCGTAGGAGATCGCCGAGACGAGGCGGTCACGCTGGGAATCCATGGCGGCCGGGAAGTAGTCGCGGACAGCGGGATAGTCCGTGAACAGGATCGAGTAGAACGACCTCGACAGCTTCTCGGGTCCACCCTCTTCCGCAGCAACCGCCTTGAACGTAGTACGGATCAAAGCGATAGTCCGCGAATCCATATGTGTCACAACCTCGTTTCGCCATCGAACGCTAGCCGCGCCGGCGAGTGACGGGCTGGGAGGACACTCGTCAGCAGCCGATGCGAGAAGTCTAGGCGAGGTTTGCCAGCTTCGGAATCGTACTCTTAAACATCACGCATGTAATTATCAAAATACCAGGCGGTTCCCAGTAGTTTCCCATGAAAACATACCTGTAGACCGTTAAATGCGGGTGAACACCTGCTCGAGATTCCGCACAGCGCCCCCTATATCGGGCCCTCGACCCCCAACGTGCCTGGTAGAGCGACCCTTCCGCTACAACGACAGCGCGCCGCGATCCGACGCGCCGAGCCATGACACGCGGGGTGGGGGCATCGGAGTGGCTGGTCCGGATCAGCGAAATGGCTTCCGATTGATCCGAATTCAGCATCCGCGCAGCAATCTTTTGGACGTCCACGGTGATAAATCCGCACCTCAGCGCGCCGCAACGATACTTCCGATCAGCAAGATCATGAATAAGTAGGTTGCTGGAGAGTGACTGGCCGGTCGCCGGGGGTTGACCGGAGACGAGCGAGCCTCCGGTTCGACATCCACCGCGGCGGATATCGAACCGGAGGCTCGTCGGACTCGAAGGCGACTCAGCGCCGATGCCGTGGCTGCCACACCACGAGCGCGGTACTGCGCGCCGGCGGCGACAGATCGGGCCGGTAGCCCGCCCGCAACCGCTCCAGCTCCGCGCTCATCTCCTCGACGCGCTGCTGCAACGCCTCCACCTGATTGGTGAGTTCGATGATGCGCTTGATGCCGGCGAGATTGACGCCCTCGTCCTGCGACAGGCGCTGCACCTCGCGCAGCACCTCGACGTCGCGGGCCGAGTAGCGTCGCCCGCCACCCGAGGTCCGTTGCGGGGTGACCAAACCCAGCCGGTCGTAGGTACGCAACGTCTGCGCGTGCATACCCGCCAGCTGAGCCGCGACCGAGATCATGAAGAACTCGGCACGCGCGGCGGCACCCGAAACGGACTTCGGATCCGGGCTATCCGCGCCTCTCCCTATGCCCTCCGTGGTCACGCTGCGCTACCTCCTCCGGGCGCCGAGCTCGATGCGCAAGGACATCACGCACCAGCCCATCCCGCACGCGGTTCGAAACCGCTGGCCTTCTCCGCCTCCTGATAGCGCTTGAGCGCATCGGTGGCGTCGGAGTCGAGCGACTGCGGCACCGCGACCTTCACCGTGACCAACAGATCGCCGGCACCGCCCGCCGCACCGCGCTTGGGCACACCGCGACCACGGACCCGCAGGATACGCCCGTCGGCGGTGCCCGGGGGCACCTTCACACCGACTCTGCCGTCCAGCGTCGGCACGGAAACCGTTGTCCCCAGAACCAATTCGCTGTAGCTCACCGGGAGCACCAGGGTGAGGTCGTCGCCCTGCCTGCCGAAGACCTTGTCCTGGCTGACGTGCACGGTGACATACAGGTCGCCCGAGGGCGCACCGCGCAGACCCGCCTCACCCTGACCGGCCAGCCGGATCTTCTGCCCATCACTGACGCCGGGAGGAATCCGGACCGTGATGGTGCGGGTGCGGTTCTGGATACCGGTGCCCGAGCAGTCGGTGCACGGGTCGTCGATGATCGACCCGGTGCCACGACAGTCGTCGCAGGGCTCGCTGAAACCGAACGCGCCCTGATTTCGGCTGACCACACCCGCACCGTTGCAGTGCGGGCACACGCGCGGGCTGGTGCCCGGCTTGGCGCCGCTGCCGTGACAGGTGGTGCACGGCGACGGGCTGGTCATCCGCAGCGGGACGGTGACACCCTGGGCGGCCTCGCGGAAACCCAGCGTTGTCTCGGTCTCCACATCGGAGCCGCGACGCGGACGAGCCGCCGCCCGGCCACCGCCGCCACCCCGGTTGAACAGCCCGCCCAGCAGATCGCCGAGCCCGCCGTCGCCCGCGGCGCCGGTGCCACCGGCCTGACCGAAGATGTCACCGATATTGAAGTCCTGCGAGAAGCCGCCACCGGCACCGGGAGTGAACCCGCCACCGCCATAGGCTCGCCCGCCACCGCCGCCGCCCGCGAACATGCGGCGCGTCTCGTCGTACTCCTTGCGCTTGGCCGGATCCGACAGCACGGCGTTGGCCTCGCTGACGGACTTGAACCGCTCCTCGGCCTTGGTGTCACCCGGGTTGGAGTCCGGATGCAGGTCGCGGGCGAGCTTGCGGTAGGCCTTCTTGATCTCGTCCTGCGAGGCGCCGGAGGAGACACCCAGCTCCTTGTAGAAGTCCTTCTCGATCCACTCCCGTTGGCTCACCGGGCATCTCCTCCTCTCGCGTTCTTATTGACTGTTGTCGCCGGCATCCGAGTCCGATGCCCCCGCGGCCTCGGCATCGGTTACCCCGACCAGCGCGTGCCGAAGCACCCGGTCGCCGAACCGATAGCCCTTGCGCATGACGATGCCGATCACCGGATCGGCGCCCGAACCCTCGTGCTGCACTGCCTCGTGCAGCGTGGGATCGAACGGGTCACCGGTGGCACCGAATTCGACGAGACCCTGCTTGGTGAGCGCGGTCTCGAGCTTGTCGGCGACGGACTTCAGCGGGCCTGCGTCGAGGTCGCCGTGCGCCCTCGCCCGATCCAGATCGTCCAGCACCGCGAGCAATTCGGTGACCACCGACGCCTTGGCGGCATCGATGTTGGCCTGGCGGTCGCGTTCGACGCGGCGGCGGTAGTTCGCGTATTCCGCGGTCAACCGCTGCAGGTCGGCGGTGCGCTCGGCCAGTTCGTCGTTCTCCGGCTCGACAACGTCGGCGTCGAGGGCGGAGTCCGCCGGGGCGGCCTCCGCGTTCTCGTCCTCGGTGTCTTCCAGAATGTCGTCGACCAACTCCTGCTCCGAGGAGTTCGCCTCGGTCACTTCTTGTCCGTGTCGACCGGCTCGTCCACGACCTCGGCGTCGACGACCTGGTCGTCATCGGCCTGGCTCGGGCCCGCGCCGTTGCCGGACTGCGCGTCGGCGGCGGCACTGGCCTCGTAGATCGCCTGGCCCAGGGCCTGCGACTCGGTGGCCAGCTTCTCCACGGCCGACTTCACCGCGGAGATGTCGGTGCCCTCGAGTGCCTGCTTGGCCTCGGCGACCGCGCTCTCGACCTTCGCCAGCTGTTCGGCGGAGACCTGTGCGCCACCCTCGCTCGACTTCTGCTCGTTGATGAACTTCTCGGTCTGGTGCACCAGCGACTCGGCCTGGTTGCGGGTCTCGGCCTCCTCACGGCGCGCCTTGTCGTCGGCGGCGTGCGCCTCGGCGTCGGCGACCATGCGGTCGATCTCCTCCTTGGACAGACCGGAGCCGTCCTGGATCTTGATCTTGTTCTCCTTGCCGGTGCCCTTGTCCTTCGCGGTGACGTGCACGATGCCGTTGGCGTCGATGTCGAAGGTGACCTCGATCTGCGGCACGCCGCGCGGGGCCGGGGGCAGGCCGGTGAGTTCGAAGGAGCCGAGCAGCTTGTTGTGCGAGGCGATCTCGCGCTCACCCTGGAACACCTGGATCTGCACCGAAGGCTGGTTGTCGTCAGCGGTGGTGAAGGTCTCGGAGCGCTTGGTGGGGATGGTGGTGTTGCGCTCGATGAGCTTGGTCATCACGCCACCCTTGGTCTCGATGCCCAGCGACAGCGGGGTGACATCGAGCAGCAGGACGTCCTTGACCTCACCCTTGAGCACGCCGGCCTGCAGGGCGGCGCCGACGGCGACGACCTCGTCCGGGTTCACGCCCTTGTTCGGCTCACGGCCACCGGTCAGTTCCTTGACCAGGTCGGAGACGGCGGGCATACGGGTGGAGCCACCGACGAGCACGACGTGGTCGATGTCGGCCACGTTCAGGCCCGAGTCCTTGATCACGGACTGGAACGGCGCGCGGGTGCGATCCAGCAGATCAGAGGTGATCTTCTGGAACTCCGAGCGGGTGAGCTGCTCGTCGAGGAACAGCGGGTTCTTGTCCGCGTCGACGGTGATGTAGGGCAGGTTGATCGAGGTGCTCTGGCCCGAGGACAGTTCGATCTTGGCCTTCTCGGCGGCCTCACGCAGGCGCTGCATGGCCATCTTGTCCTTGGTCAGGTCGATGCCCGAGGACGCCTTGAACTTGTCGACCAGCCAGGACACGACGCGCTCGTCCCAGTCGTCGCCACCGAGGTGGTTGTCACCGGAGGTCGCGCGGACCTCGACGACGCCCTCGCCGATTTCCAGCAGCGAGACGTCGAAGGTGCCGCCACCGAGGTCGAAGACCAGGATGGTCTGCTCTTTGTCGCCCTTGTCCAGGCCGTACGCCAGCGCGGCGGCGGTGGGCTCGTTGACGATGCGCAGCACGTTGAGACCGGCGATCTGGCCGGCTTCCTTGGTGGCCTGGCGCTGGGCGTCTTCGAAGTAGGCCGGGACGGTGATCACGGCGTCGGTGATCTCCTCGCCCAGGTAGGCCTCGGCGTCGCGCTTCAGCTTCATCAGCGTGCGCGCGGAGATCTCCTGCGGCGTGTACTTCTTGTCGTCGATCTCGACGTTCCAGTCGGTGCCGATGTGGCGCTTGACCGAGCGGATGGTGCGGTCGACGTTGGTGACCGCCTGGTTCTTCGCGGGCTGACCGACGAGAACCTCGCCGTTCTTCGCGAAGGCGACGATCGAGGGGGTGGTGCGCGAGCCTTCTGAGTTCGCGACGACGACCGGCTCGCCGCCTTCGAGCACGGCGACGACGGAGTTCGTGGTCCCGAGGTCGATTCCGACCGCACGAGCCATAGTGGTTTCCTCCTGTTTGACGTTCGGTTATTGCAACGCTGAGCGCAGTGGGCTCAATCCTGCCCTCGAGATCGGTCCGGAGTCAACCCGAACTTGAGTCGAGTACGCTCAATGCTGTTGATCTGGACAACCGGCAACTGCGACGATCCATTCCCGCCGCACGAAAAAATTTGCCGTCCCCCACAGAACCCCCGCCATTCTTGCGCGTCCCCGACTCAACCGTAGCCCCTGATACGGGATCGTGACCGGCCCGCCGCAAGCGCCCCGGTTAGGTTCGGTTCCATGCACACAGTCGATCTGTTGACCGTCGGCCGGGGCGAGGAGGTCGTCGCTTCGGCCATCGCCTACCTCGAACCTCTCGGATTCCGAGTCCTCGGGACCACCTCCGACGACGAGGCCCGCGCCATCCTCCACCGTGAACAGGTACGCCTGTTGGTGATCGGCGGAGGCGTCGAAGCCGATTCCCGAAACGCGCTGACGGCCGAAGCCACCCAGCGCGGAACGACGGTGGTCCAGGCCCAGCGGGCGGGCCGGGATCTGGAGCAATATCTCGGCGAGGAGATCGTGCCCATTCTCGAAGGCGCCGCGTCGCACCGAGTCGACTAGGAGAGTTCGGCCAGGATTCCCTCGGCGCTGCGGGCGGCGGCTCGGCAGGCGGTGGCGGTCGACTGGTCGGCGAGTGGGTGGGCCGCCCTGGCGCGCCAGGAACGCACCGCCGCGAAAGCCGCGGTGCGCAAGGCGTCCGGGTCCGCCTCGGCGGACAGGCCTAGGCGTAGGTGTGCCGCCACACCCGCGCCGCCGAGAATGCGGTGCAGATCGGCCAGTACCGGTGGGGGCAGGGGTAATTCATCGGTGCGCAGGCGGCCGAGTAGCCGGAGTTCGGTGAAACCGTGCACGTCGGCGAGCCGAGCCCGCACGCGAGGCCGCAGGCGATCGGCCTCGGTTCCGGGGTAGGCGGCCAGGATCCGGTCCAGCGTGCTCAGCGCCGAATGCGCCTTCAGTTCCCCGGCGCGCTGGCCGAATTGGACCTCGAGAACCGAACGAAGCTCCTCGATGCCGCTGCGGTCGGCCAATTCCGCGGCCAGCGAAGACGAATCGCGGACGCCGAGCCGGATCAGCATGGTGGCCATCCGAATACCGAACAGGCCGAAGCGGTCCACCAACTGCGCGCGCAGTTCCGGCTCGACGGGCAGGGCGATGTCGGCGCGGGCGAAGCGGTCCGCCGAGAGCAACGCGATCGCGAGGTCCTCGGCGGGCACCGCCGACAGCGCCTCGAACGCCGCGAACTCCGGCTGCCGCAGCGTCGAAGCCGCGAACGCGAGCAGGCCTGCCACCGGAATCACCGCCTGGCACAACCCGGTTCGTTCCAGCTCACCGGCGAACCGGGCGGCGACATCGCGAGCCGAATGCAGCGCGTCGATGCGGCCCGAGCCGATCTCGTCGGCGCGCGACACCACCCCGATCACGCCGAGCGGGCCGCTCCCACCGCCGCCCGCACCGATCTGCTCGAGGAAGCTCACGTCGGCGGCGTCGAGGCGTCGCAGCAGATAGACGACGGCATCGGCGCCGGGCACCGAGATCGGTGCGCCGCGATCGCCCCCGGCATCAGCGGGAGTGAGCAATCGCGCGGTGCGCAGCGACACCTCACGCGAGAGCGACGACGTGCCAGGGGTATCGATGATCGTGGTCTGCGACAACGCCGCCGAGGGCCAGCCCACCTCGAGATGGTCTACCTCGCGGGGGCTGGGCGCGTCCCAGCGCAGACCGTTCAGGTCGAAGGTCAGGCCGTGCGCGCCACTGCCGCGGCGCACGATCACGTTCGCGCGCGAACCGTCGGCCGCGTGCGCGGTGACCGTCGGGGTGGCGCCGTCGCGATACCAGGTGACCACGCGGGTGCACTCGGTGGCATCGGTCGGTGCGACAGCCTGGCCGACCAGCGCGTTCAACAGCGTCGACTTGCCCGCCTTGATCGAACCGGCCAACGCGACACGCAGCGGCTCACGCAATCGATATTCGCAATCGGCGAGCAGCGCGCGTGCGTACTCGTCCCGGTCGAACACCCGCGCCGCCGCGCCGACCAGCTCGTGCGCCTCGGCCAGGATCCTCGGTGTGGTCCGGTCGCCGGGCGCGGCGGTGTCGAAACGGTGGGTCACCCAGATACCGTACCGTCGTCCCGTCTCGAGTCGGCCTGCATCGAATCCGCGTAACGGCGCAGCTCGGCGACCGCGTGCAATTGGCGTTCCAGCACCACGGTGCGCTCGGCGCGATGGGTGGCGGCCATCGCCGCGGCGTCCTGTGCCGCGCGCAGGGAGGCGTCGATCGAGCGCAGGCTGCGCTCGGCCACACCGGCGAAGTGATCGCGCAGCGCGCGGTGGATGCGGTGCAGCCGGTCCTTGGTGTCCTTGGCCGCCTGGAAGGCCACGTCGTCGAGGAACCGGCGCACCTCGCCGTTGGCCTCGATGCGGCGTCGCGCCAACCGGGCCGACTTGTCGTCGCGATAGGCCTTGCCGCCGACGATCAGGCCCGCGCCGAGGGAGATCGGGTTCAGCATGGCCAGACCGGCGAACGTCGTGGCCAGGCCGATCATCAGCACGCCGCCGTAGGAGCCACGCATACCGACCAGCACCTTGCTGGTGAAACCGATATCCGGTTCGAGATCAGCCAGCGAACCCGAACTCACCAAGCCGCTCTCGTCGTCCATCCCGGCGTGCACTTCCGGCAGGTCGACCGCGCCGACCTCGTTGAAGTGGTCGGCGATCCGTTCGGCGAGCAGCTCCGTTCGGCGGTGGGTCAGCAGCAGGTTGTCACCGAGGGCGGTGTCGACGGAGCCGGTGAGCCATTCGGTGATCGCGCCCCAATGTCGGCCGGGGTCGTTCTCGTCGATCCACTCCTGGCCGGTGCGGGCGATGCCGCGCAGGCGGTCGCGCAGATCGTGGTCGACGTCGCCGACCAGGTCGGTGATGCCGTCGGCGAGCGTCTGCTGCCAGCTGGCGGTTCGCCGTTGCAGTTCCTCGGCCGCCGCACGCGCCGACTGCAGTTCGCTGATCGCGGCCGTGCCACTGGCCGGATCGCGCAACGCGACCAGTTCGCTGCCCAGCGCCAACGCCAGATGCTCTGCTGCCGAATGCAGTTCGCGAGCCACCGCCTGGCGCGTGACCGCCTGATCGCGGGCCACGACCCGATCGCGCAGGAAACCGAACAGCACGCCGAAACCGGACTCCTTGCCCAGCTGCGCGTCCTGCAGACGCAGGGCGTGCGCGCGCAGCAACGCAGACACCGGAATCAGGGCGACATCGACCTGCGCCCGCCCCAGATGGGCGCGGTCGGCCTCGAGCACCTGGCGCCAGTGCGGATACAGATCGGTCTTGGTGAGCAGGACGGCGACCGCGGGACACATCTCGCGGATCTGCCCGACGAAGGTGAGCTCGGGTTCGGTGAGCTCGGTGGACGCGTCGGAGAGCACGAGCACCGCGTCGGCGGCCGCGGCCAGGCTGAGAACCCCTGCGGTGCAAGCACTTCCGTGTCCGCCGACACCGGGGGTATCGATCAGGACGATGCCGTCGGCGAGCAACTGGCTCGGCAGCTCGGCCTCGATCCGGACAACCTGCCTGCCCGCCGCCAGCGGACTGCGGGTGTCGACGGCGCCGATCTCGTCGAACGGGATCTCCACGCGCGATTCGTCGGCGCCAGGCGCGGTGAGCACCAGGTACGCCCGCTGCTGCTCGCCGTAGGACAACTGCAGCGGGAGCACGGTGGTCGCGTCGTCGCCGACCCGGCACACATCCATTCCCAGCAGCGCGTTCACGAACCGGCTCTTGCCCTGGCCGAGCTGACCGGTGACGACGATCCGGTGCCTCGGGTCGCGCACCCGCTCGGCCACCTTCTCGAGCCGGCCGACCAGGTCGTCGCGGCCCGCGGCGTGTGCCGCTGCGACGGTGTCGGACAACACCGTCGTCAGCGGCACCGCGTTCGGTGCGAGAGTCGTCATCGCAGCGCCCGTTTCGCTCAGTGGAACAGTCCGTCGGTGTGCACGTCGGCACCGGTGTCGGTGACGGTGCTCGATTCACCGAACAGCGACGCCTCGCTCCCGCCGAGGCCGGAACCGTGCAGGCCGGAACCGAACGCGCTCGACACATCGACCGCGGACCAGGTGTCGGCCGCCGTGGTGACCGCGCCCTGCGTCGTCGCGCCGACCGTGCCGGAAGCGTCGGCCTGGGTTGTCGAGGTCGCCGTGGACTGGCCCGTGAGGCCGCCTGCCGCGGCGGTGCTGCCCTGCGCCGTGCCGTCGACGGTGGAGGTGAACCCGCCCGCGAGCTGGCTGCCGCCGGTCATCGCGCCCGACAGTCCCGCGTCACCGAGGCCGCCGAGGCCGGTCTCGAGGCCGGTTCCGGTTTCGGCGCCGCCCGTCGCGGAACCGTTCAGGCCCACGCCGGTCTCCACCGCACCGGTCAACCCGGTCTGCGCACCGCCGACAGCGGAACCCGCGAGCTCAGAACCTGCGCCGACGACACCGTCAAGGCCCGCCTGCGCACCACCGGACGCCGAGCCGGCCAGACCCACACCGGACCCGGCGAGACCGCCCAGACCCGCCTGCGCGCCACCGACCAGGCCCACACCGGACTCGACGGCGCCGGTCATCCCGGTCTGCGCGGCTCCCGACAGGCCGACACCGGATTCCATCGCCGCACCGAGTCCAGCCTGTGCACCCGAGGTGGCCGAGCCGGCCAACTCGGTGCCGAAAGTCGCCGCGGTATCGAGGCCGCCCTGTAGACCGGTGGTCAGCCCGATCCCTGTCGTGGTGGACAGTGCCGAGTCCACGCCGGCCGTGACCTGGCCCGAACCGCCGCCGGTGAGCAATCCGTCGACATCGAGTTCGGTGCCCGCGCCACCGGTGAGGCCACCGATCAGGCCGGTGCTCGCCGAGGCTGCGCCACCCAGACCGGTTTCCAGGCCGGTGCCGAACTCCGCACCCGCGCCGACCACACCGTCGAGACCGGTGATCGCCGTCGTGGTCGCGGCGGCACCCAGGCCACCCGCGGCCTGCGCCCCCGCGTTGGCCACCGCGCCGAGCCCACCGTTGACGCCGGCCCCGAGCCCGCCGACCGCGGTGGTCGCCCCGCTCAGCCCGGCATCGAGACCACCGTCGAGACCGGCAACGACATCGCCGCCCGCGCCCACAGCCCCGTTCAGCGCACCGTCGAGATCAGCACCCACCGCGCCGCTGAGGCCGGTACCCACGCCATCGAGACCGGCGGCGAGATCCGTACCCGCACCCACCGCACCTGACAACGCACCGCCCAGACCGATACCGGCGCCGGCCACGCCCCCCAGCGCAGCGTCCACCCCGGTCTCGAGATCGGCGCCTGCGCCGACCCCGCCGTTCAGCGCGCCGTCGAGCCCAGCGCCCGCACCGATCGCGCCGTTCAGCGCGCCGTCGAGCCCGGCGCCCGCACCGATCGCGCCGTTCAGAGCACCGTCCAGTCCCGACTCGAGGTCGGCGCCCGCACCCGCGGAACCGTTCAGTGCACCGGTGAGGCCAGCGGCCAGATCGCCCCCAACGCCTGCTACACCGCTCAGGCCGGCGGCCAAGTCACCGCCCACACCGACCGCACCGTTCAGCGCACCACCGACACCGGCAGCCACATCGCCACCGACACCGACCACACCACCGAGGCCCGCAGCCAAGTCACTACCCACACCGACCGCACCGTTCAGCGCACCACCGACACCGGCTGCCACATCGCCACCGACACCGACCACACCACCGAGGCCCGCAGCCAAGTCACTTCCCACACCGACCGCGCCGTTCACAGCGCCGGTGAGGCCGGCGGCGAGGTCAGCACCTGCGCCGACCACGCCATTGAGCGCACCACCGACGCCGGCAGCCACTTCGCCGCCCACGCCGATCGCACCGTTCACAGCACCATTGAGACCAGCAGCCAGATCGCCACCCACACCGATCGCACCGTTCACAGCACCGTTGAGGCCGGTCGTCAGGTCGGCGTCCACGTCCACGTTCGCGCCGGTGACGGCGTCGAGGGCGACGTCGATGCCGGCTCCTACCTGGGCGGCGGCGTCGGCGACAACCGACGCTACGGCGCCGAGGCCGACGTCGAGGCCGAGGTCGAGTTCGGCGTCGGCTGCCGCGGCCGCGGTGACGGCGGCAGCAGCGGTGGCGGTGGAGGCGAGGGCCGCGCCCGTGCTCGCCGCGGCGCCTGCCGCCACGATCGCCTGCAACTGGGAGCCGCCGCTGACCAGCGCGGATTCCGCCACCATCGGGGCGACGGCGGAGATGTCCTCCGGGGTCACCGTCAGGCCTGCCTCGGCCAGCGCGTGGCACGGGTTGGCGCAGTAGGAGGCCGCGGCGTCCCGGTCGCGCAGCAGATTGAGGATGAACTCCAGAATCGCGTTCGGTGTCATCGAGATCAGCTCCTCCAGATCATGGGCGATGAGGCCCGACCTGTTTGTCGTTGGAATGTCTTTCACGCTAGGTGAGCCCGTCGTTACAGGTAATGGGGCGAATACCTAGTTCGCGCCGGACGCACCCGTTAGGGGCCCGCCGTCGATTAGGGGAATTTCCCCGTACTTGCCCCGCCGGGGGTAACAGCTCCCACCTGGCAACCGACAGATCGAGTGGGACGCCTGCCATCGGCGATCTCGCCGCGCACAAGCGTTTACCGGTCCACCGAAAGTCCTGCGAACGGGGTTGTCCAATGACAGAGCGTCTGGCGCTCGGCATCACTGTCGGAGCTGCGAATTCGATCGCCGCGGCCACGACAGCCGACGGGACCGGTGCCACCGTTCTCTCCCACCGCAGCGCGTTGTCGCTCGGCGCCGACGGATCGGTGAGCTTCGCCGACACGACCCGCCACCCGCGCGCAGTGGTCGTCGACGACTATCTGTCCAGGGTCGGCGACCCGGTGGATCTGCTGGCAGAAGACGGTTCCACCCACGACGCGGCCGACTTGGTCGCCGCCGCCACCCGCGCGTTGATCGCCGAACTCTCCGGCTCCGCAACCGAATCCGCCACTGCGCCGACCACCGTCGCGTGCTGTCCGGCGTGGTGGCCGGAGCAGACCGTCGAGGCCGCACGGGCCGCGCTCGCACGGGCGGGTCTGCCCGAGGTGACGCTGGTGCCCGAGCCGCTGGCCGCAGTGCGCCGATACGAGATCGAGCACGGACTGCTCGACGACGGCGCGTTGGTCGTCTACGACCTCGGCGCGAGCGGGTTGACGGTGACGGTCCTGCGCACCGGCGAGCAGGCCGGACTGCTCGGCGTCCCGGTGCACGCCACCGCGATCGCCGGTTCGGAATTCGATCTGCTGACCATGCGCTACGTGCTGGCAAATGCGCTGGACGGAAACGACATCGATCCATTCGATCCCGTTGTCGAAGCGGAATTGTCGGCACTGCGGCAACGTTGCGCAATCGCGAAAGAAGAACTCTCCCGAATTACCGCGACGGCGGTTCCGGTCGGCATGCTCAACCCCGCCGTCCACACCGCACAGGTCCGGCTGACGCGGGGCGAACTCGAGGATCTGCTCCGCCCGCTCCTGCTCGACTCGATGAATCTGGTGCAGGACGCGGTGCGCCGCGCCGACCTCACCCTCGGCGACATCAGTCGGGTGCTGCTCACCGGCGGGGGTGGCGCGATCCCCCTGGTCGCCGAGCTGATCTCCACCGAGTTCGGCCTGCCGGTGATCGCCTGCGCCGACCCGGCGACCTGCGCGGCACAGGGCGCGGCCGAGATCGCCCTCGACGTCGCCGCGATCAATGTCGCTACCGTGGCCATCCCGGTCGTACCGGTGGCCCCGGCGCCGGTTGCCGTGGCACCGGCGGTAGAGAAACTCGCGCTGCCGCCCTCGGAGCCCGCACCGACCAAGATGTTCACGGCCAAACGCTCGGCGATCATCGCGGCGGCGGCCCTGACCATGGCCGCGCTGGCCACCGGCACCCTCGCTCTCGGTGGCACCACGCAGTTCTCGCCCACCGGGCCCGCGGCGACCACCAGCGCCCCACAGGCCCCCGGCGCCCCCGCGTCGACCGGTGCCGGCGGAGCGGGCGGGGCCACGAACTCCGCGGTAACCGATCCTGCGCGACCCGGCGCCGAGGCGCCGTCGGGTGCGATCCCGGTCGGCACGGCCGACGCGGGCGTTCCCGGCAGTACGCCCGGGACGGGGACGCCGGCACCCGCCGGAGCCCCCGCAGCCGGAGCTCCCGCCGCCGGAACACCCGCCGGGGGCACACCGGCGCCGGCGGGCCAGCCCGGCCCCGCCGCACAGCAACCGACACAGACGCCGCCCGGTGCACAGGCCCCGGCACCCGCGCCTGCCCCGGCACCTGCTCCCGCACCTGCACCCGCGCCCGCACCTGCACCCGCGCCCGCACCTGCACCCGCGCCGGCTCCTACCCCTAACCGGCCACAGGCTCCGACCATCCAGGTCGACCCCGGCGGCCTGCTCGACGACGTGGGCGGCGCGGTCGGCGACACCCTCGAATCGGGCACGCAACTGCCGGGTCGGGTCCTCGGAGGAAATGGTGGCTGAGATCGCTCTCGACACCTTCCCCAACGCCCGAACCGTTTTCCGCGAACTGGGCACCGTCGATCAGCAGGCGGTGTTCCTGCTGATCCGCGGCCGAGCCGGAACCGGAAAATCGTTCCTGCTCAACGCCGTTCGCGCACATCTGCGTGGCCGCGGCCTCCCGGTCGTCGAATTCGCGGCCGACACCGTGGAGCACGCGGTTCCCGATCGGGCGGTGCTCGTCGCCGACAACGTCCACCACTACAGCGACGCCGAACTGCGCGCGCTCTGCGCGGCCATCGAAACCGGACAGCGTTCAGTGGTGCTCACCACCCAGCCGCGCCCACACGATCCCCGGCTGCGCGCGCTGACCGACGCGGTGGCGCGCAACGGCCGCACGGTGGACCTGCGGGCGCTGGGCAGTGCCCACATCGCCTCGTTCGCCAGGGAACTCGGCGTGGCCGTGTCCCAGCCCCTCGCGCTGCACATCCATCAGCTGACAGCGGGAATCCCCGGTGGTGTCGTCGCGGCGCTGACGGGCGCGCACGCGGCGTCGCTGCAGACCTGCGAGACAGCGGTCGACGAAGCCGTCACCGCGTGGACGCGGTCGCTGCTGGAATCGGTCGAACCTGAGCTGCTCGAAACGCTGGTCATCGCCGCGACCGGAACCGGTTTGGACGCGACGGAACTCACCGAGGTGCTCGGTGTCGACACCGCCACCGCGCACGAGCTGATCGACCGCGCCAGGGCGGGCGCCCTGGTCACCGATGCCGATCTGCTCCTCTCCCCCGCCGTCGGTCCGCTGCGGACGCTGCTCGGCGATCGCCGCTATGTCGAGGTGCAGCGCAAACTGCTCACCGCGCGACTCGACGCCGGTCTGCTGCGCGATCGCACAGCGCTGATCCTGGCCGAGTCCGGTGTGGTCGATGCGCGGCTGGCCGAGTTCCTGTGCCGCACAGCGGAGAAGTCGGATCAGGCGGCCCGCTGCTATGCCGCGGCGGCGGCGGCCGGTGCGGCGGTCGAGTCGATCGCGGTGCGCTGGGCCGAGGCCGCCGCGCACGCGGGCGACACCGACACCGCGTTGCGCCTGGCCGAACCGCTGCTGACCGCGGACAACATCGCACGGGCCGAACTCGTCGCCGCGGTGCGAATCTGCGCGGGCGTGCTCACCCGCCGAGGACTGGTGAGCCGCGCGGCCAGCCTGTACAACTGGCTCGGTCCCGATCGGATCGGCGCCGACTGGGCTCCCGCGGCGATGGTCCTCACCCTGGCCGGCGACCAGGCCGCCGCCGCGCGGATGTCGGCCTCCGCACAGCACTGGCCGCCGACCGAGGCCGACGCGGGAGCTCGGCTGATCGCGCACGCGCTCGACGAATCGCTCGATCCACACGGCGCGGGCACGGCCGCGGCGATTTCGGCACTGATCCAGGCGGGCAACACCGACACCGGTGACGATCGCTATCTCCCCTGCTCGGCTGTCTCGATCGCCACCCTGCTGTGTCTCGGCAGCGGCGAGCCGCGCCGTGCCGGTGACGCGCTGCGCCGGGCGGCGGGCATGGGCGGCGGCCGACAACTTCCGGTGCTCACCGCCTGGACCGCGTTGCTCGGCGGCGACGAACGCCGCGCCGCGAGCACCCTCGCCGAGATCGACATCCCGGCCCTCGCGCCCCGCGATCAACTCCTCGCCCATGCCCTGTCCGTCGGCCTGGCGCGCCGCGGCGGCGATCACGCGGTCCTTGCTCGCGCGTGGCAGGCGGCCTGCCCCCTGTTCGACGAACTGGAAGCCGACCTGTTGAGCCTGTTGCCGATCGGCGAACTGTGGCTGGCGGGCATCCGCCTGCGCGATGTGCGCCGGATCGAGCCGCTCGTCGACGCGACCAGAGCGCTGGTGCGCAAGCTGGGCCGCGCACCCGCCTGGACCAATTCCTTCCACTGGTACGGGGTGCAGGCCGCGCTGGCCGACGAGTCGCCGAGCGCGCTGCTGCCCCACGCCCACGCGCTCAGGACGGCGGCGGAGGCGGGCGACCGGCAGGCCGGAGTGCTGGCCGACGCCGGACGCACCTGGGTGCTCGTCCTGCGCGGACAGGTGGTCGCCGCCGATGTGCAGGCCGCGGTGTCGGCGCTGGCCGAACTCGGCCTCACATGGGACGCTGCCCGCCTGGCCAGCGAAGCCGCCCTCGCGACAGGCGATTCGACGGCCGCGACCGCCCTGCTCAAGCTCGCGCGCTCGGTGCGCACCCAGGCTCAGCCGGTGGAGCCGCCGCGACCGACCGCACAACCGCTGCCGCAGATACCGGCCGGGCCCGTGCCGCCGAACGGCGAGTCCGGTGCTCTCAGCGACCGCGAACGGGAGGTGGCCGAGCTGGTTCTGCTCGGTCTGACCTATCGGGAGATCGGCGCGAGGCTGTACATTTCCGCGAAGACCGTAGAGCATCACGTCGCGCGGATCCGACGTCGAATAGGCGCGCGCTCACGATCGGAATTACTGTCAATGCTGCGCGCGATGGGACACGGCCAACTGCTGGTGTGACTCGCGCGGATTATGTCGACGCCGAGTGAGGGGTGTTCCGCCGATGGCCACTGGGGTCGGCCTGCGTATCGCCGATGACGAATGCATCGCCGCGGTGGTCACCGAGGACGGCACTGTCCAGTTGATCGAGCGTGCTTCGATCCTGCACATGTCCGACGACGGTGACGCCGCCCTCGGCGGACCAGCTCCCACCGGGCACGCTCACACGATCGCCGGATTCGTCCGCGCGATCGGCGACCCGGCAGGCGTCGATGTCGACGGCGGCGAGGCCTATCGCGCCGAGGACCTCCTCGCGACGGCCATGTTCTGCCTGATCGATCTCACCACCGAGCACCTCAGCGGCCCCGCCGAGTTCTACGCCACCCACCCCGCGGGCTGGTCGCCCGAGGTCGTGCGCGGCGTGCGTGAGGCTCTGGACTATCTGGGCTTGAAGTCGGTGGCCCTGCTCGGCGAGGACGAACTGCCCCAGCCCGAGGACGGCGCCGATCCGGGCAAGACCTTCGCCAACGCGGCCGCCGAGGCCGCGCTGGTCGCGGTGCTGGCGACCCCGGCGGGCGCGACGCCGCCCGACCCGATCGTCACCGAGAACGCCATGGTGGCCACCGACGTGATGCCCGCGCTACCGCCGCCCGTGGTGACGGCACAGGCGTATTCGGCGGCGCTGCCGGTCTCGCCCCAGCCGACGAAGGCGATGACGCCGGTCGCGCCCGCCCCGGTCGCCGCACCCGCGGTGGTTCCCGCCGACACACCCGCCCGCGGCAAGACCCCGCTGCTGATCGCCGCCGCCGCGGTCATCGGACTGTTGCTGGGCGGCGTCGCTGTCGCGGTACTGATTCGCGACCCGGGAACAACCGCGCCCCCGACGATTTCCGATGCCCGCCCGGAAACGCTCACCCCCACCTCGGCGCCCGCGCCGCCCCCACCGCCGCCGGTCGCCGAATCGCCACTCCCGCCGCCGGTCATCATCACGACCACCATCGAGCCGGAGCCGACGACCACCACCGAGGCGCCCCCGACGACCACCCCGGAGCCGACGACCACCCCGCCGACGACCACCCCGAGCCCTACCACCACCACCCGTCCTCGGCTGCCGTTCGGGACCTACCCACCCGGCTATCTTCCCGCGCCCCTGACGATCCCGGGACAGCGCTGAAACCAGCAGCCGGACGGTAACCGCGCCGGCTGGGCGAGCGTGCCTTAGAGTGATGCGCTGACCGACTTGATCGCCGTCGGCGGTGTTCTCGGTCACTGGTTGATGACGAAGGGATTTCATGCGCAAGTTGGTGGCGCGTCGCGCCGCGGTCAAGGCAGCCTCCGCCGGGTTCGCCGCGACTGTTCTTCTCGCACCCCTGCTCGGATCCGGTATCGCATCATCGGAACCTGTTGCACCACCCCAGCTTTCAGTCGACGCGTTACCCGGCGAACTGGTGACCGCGTTGTCGCGTGATCTCGGGATGACGCCCACCGAGTACCTCGATCGCGCCGCGCGCGCCCAGCAGCTGCGCGACTACGCGAGCGAGTTCCGCGCCGCGAACCCCGACACCTTCGCCGGTGCCTGGCTCACGCCGGAAGGCAAGGCCGTCGTGGCCACCACCGACGCCGAAGCAGGCAAGCTCGTCACCGCCGCGGGCTACCAAACCCACCTCGCGCCGATCTCGGCCGGTGGCCTCGAAGGCGCGCTGGTGCAACTGAGCCAGTGGATCGCGAGCCTGCCGCCCGCCATCTCCGCGCCGATCAGCTCGATCGCGATCGACGCGCTCAACAGCCAGTTGGTGCTCAACGTGGCCAACACCGGCACCGGCCACATGCTGAACCTGCCGACCCTGATCGCCACCATCAAGGTGGTGCTCTCGCCCGGCGGCGGCGGTCCGGTGGAATACAAGCCGATGGGCGGCGACACCTACATCACCGCGACCAAGGACCTGCACGACGCCACCCTGCGCGGCGTCGACGTGTGCTCGTTCGGTTTCAACAGCACCGACGCCGCGGGCAACGCGCTCAACATCTCCGCGGGCCACTGCAACCCGAACGTCGACGGCGGCGGCTCCGCCTCGGTCTACGTGCCGAACGTGCGCGACATCCCCAACAGTCCCGAGGTCGGCTCGTTCACCCACGCCGTGCTCGGCGGTCCCGCCTCGCTCGACTACTCGGTGATCAAGCTCAACGAGCGGGCGGTGAACGCGGGCATGGACCAGCCTCGCGTGCGCGGCGCCGAGGGCACCACCCTGACGCTCACCGGGACCGCCGAACCCGTCACCGGCGCGCCGGTCTGCAAGACCGGCCAGTCCTCCACCTTCACCTGCGGGTTCGTCTCCGCCGACCGCGTGGAGACCCAGCTGTTCACCGAGGCGGGCGTCAGCAAGACGATCCGCGGCTTCGCCAGCACCGCCTGCACCCTGGGCGGCGACAGCGGCGGCGCCATCGTCACCGGCACCCTCGCCCTCGGCATCACCAGCGGCTCGAACGCCTCGGCCGCGCCCAACTGCACCGAAGCCAACACCCAGCTGGCCCCTTACGGCGGCACCGCGTCCCTCGGCATCCCGATCCGGCCCATTCTGGCCGACATCGAGGCCTCCTCCGGTGGCGGCGTCGGCAGCGGAATCATGGTGCGCACCAAGCCCAACGCGGGCTGAGCCGGAACAAATCACCGACCGGACCGGGTGAGCGAAATCTCTTGCCCGGTCCGAGTAGGCATAAGTCGCTCGAGCCCATATAGTTCGGATCATGCTCCTGCCACGTATGGGTCGTACCCCGTCCGCGCGAAGCTCGACAAGAGCTCGGAAATCGATGATCGCCGCTTCGGCGGCGTTTCTGCTGTTCGGCCCCACGATGGCGGTTGCCGACGCGCAGCCCGCACCCGCAGACCTGCCCGCCCAGCTCGTCGAGGCGGTCACTCGCGATCTGAAGATCTCGCCCGACGAATACCTGCGCCGCGCCGAAGTCGCGCAGCAGGTGGCCGCGTTCTCCACCACCGCGCAGCGTCAGTTCCCGCAGGTCTTCGCCGGTTCCTGGCTGAGCGACCAGGGCAACGCGGTCGTCGCGCTGTCGCAGGGCCCCGGCGCCGAGCAGGCCCGGGATGCCGCGCAGTCGGCCGGTTTCGAGGTCCGCAACGTCGCCAAGAGCGAGTCCATGTTGCGCGGCGAGAAGACCGCCTTCGAGAACTGGCTCGCCGCCGCGCCGCCGGAGATCTCCGCGCTGGTGCGTGGCGTCGTCATCGACACCGTGAACAACTCGATCGCGGTTCGCGTGCAGCAGGCCGGCCTGCCGCTGCCCAGCTTCATCGACCCCTCCCGCGTCATCGTCACCGCCCCGCCGGTGGCAGGCGAGCGGATCGACCTGTCCGCCACCCCCGTCGCCGGTGACGGCAACGGCGCGCTGGCCGGCGGCGACGGCTACGCCTCCGTGGTTGGCCGCAGTTCGCTGCGCTGCTCGCTCGGCTTCAACGGCACCGACCGCTCGGGCAACGTCATCAACATCTCGGCGGGCCACTGCAACCCCGACCTCGAGTCGGCGGGCACCGGCAACGCCGCCGCCGTCTACGAGGTCAACGGCGACCGTGCGGGCGCCCAGCTCGGCACCTTCCAGAAGTCGGTGCTCGGCGAGCAGGACTACTCGATCATCCGGGTCAACGACAACGCGCGCGCCCGCTTCGAGAACAACCTGGTCCGCGTCCCCGGCAACGCCCCCATCGCCGTCGACGGCGTGGCCACCCCCGTGGTCGGCGCCCCCGTCTGCAAGTCCGGTGCCCGCACCGGCTTCAGCTGCGGCGTGATCAACGGCATCGACCAGACCGTCCAGGTCGGCGACCGTCAGCTCACCCAGAGCTTCTCGGCCAACATCTGCGCCCTCCCCGGCGATTCCGGCGGCGCCATCGTCACCGGCCGCCTTGCTCTCGGCATCTCCAGCGCGTCCTCGGTCGCCGACTTCCCCATCTGCGAGATCCCGAACATCATCGGTGCCCTCACCGGCGACACCCCCCAGCTGTTCGCCCAGCCGCTGACCGTCGTCCTCTCGGACAACCCCGGTCTGTCGGTCCGCACCAACTGATCACCCCCATGTAGGCACAGAGCAGCCCCGAAAAGGCCGGTAGCACTCCCGCTACCGGCCTTTTCCGCGTCATCACACCCCTCGGCCACACCCCGGCGGCCTCAGACCGCCCTACCGACCCGGCAGTGCCGAGACCGCCGAAGCACCGCGCTCCCAATTCCGCACTCGCGCCCCGGGCACTACCCCCTGAGATCCATGCCCATTACCAACCAGTACCGCCCTGCGTCTCACCACCCCAGATGTACGCTCGCCCAGCACTCCTGTCGGGGGGAGTCGCGCACACCGGCCAGCCGACCGGCTGTGCAACTGTGAGCAGGGGACTTTCGATGTGAATCACTCAGCGGGGAAAGCATTTCCGTCAGCACGCATCGCGCGCACAGCGATAATCGCGGCGGCGATGCTGGCAGGCGTCGCCGGTTGTGCGGCCGAAAGCACTTCGAGCCCGACGTCGACGACGCAGAGTCCACCCACGACAGCGCAAGCCGCAGTCCCGACGAGTACGCCCGCGATCGCACCACCGGCCCCGCTCGCCCCGGCGCCTGCCCCCACCTCCGCCGCCGCGCCGGCACCGACCGCGATCATGCCCACGGTGGTCTGCATGAACCTGCAGCAGGCGCAGGACACCATCCAGGCGGCGGGAGTGTTCTTCTCCCGGTCCACCGACGCCAGCGGCCGTGGCCGCGCCCAGATGATGGACCGCAATTGGACCGTCGTCGCCCAGGAGCCCGCACCGGGAACACTGATCGGCGAGGGAGAAGCGGTGCTGTCGGTGGTGAAGAACGACGAACCCAGCCAGTGCTGAGGTGAGTCCGGCGGGCCCATGTACGCGCGCGCTCGTCGCGCGCGTTGACAGCTACGAGTTGCCGCTGCGTGGAAGAGCAGTGAGGCGCGGGTTCCTGGGAATCCGCGCCTCACCGGGTGTTCGTGTTCAGTTCGTCAGCTCTTGCGACCCGGAGACTTCGCACCGGACTTGAAGCCGAGTCCGCCGGGCTTGGCGGTCGGCGGAGCTACCGAGGTGCCGTTGCCGTTGGTCGGCGCGGCCTCAGTGGCCGACTCCGCCGCGGGCGCTTTCGGTTCGGCAGCAGCCGCAGGCTCAGCCGGGGCCGCAGGCTCAGCCGGGGCCGCAGGAGCCTCGGCGGGAGCGGCGCCAGGAGCCTTCGGGCCGGGCCGCTTCAAGCCCGACTTCATGGCAAGCCCCTTCGCGGGGACCGACGGCTTGGACTCCGCAGGAGCCGAAACCTCAGGGGCGACAGGAGCCTCGGCGGGAGCCGCCTCCGCGGCCGGAGCCGCCGATCCCTCGGGAGCCGCGGCTGCCGGAGCTGCCGCCTTGGCACCTGGAGCCTTGGCCTTGCCCTTCATGCCGAGTCCCTTGACCGGCGCGGCGGCCGGTGCGGGAGCGGCTTCAGCGGCGGGGGTTTCGGCAGCCGAGGTTTCCGGCGCGGGAGCGGCAGGCGCCTTCGCACCGGGAGCCTTGGCCCCACCCTTCATCCCGAGTCCACCACCGGGAGCCTTCGCTCCACCCTTCATTCCCAGACCCTTGACCGCGGGAGCCGCGGTTTCGGTGGCGGGAGCCGCGGACTCGGTGGCAGGGGCCGCTTCCGCCGCGGGGGCCTTGGCACCGGGAGCCTTGGCGCCGCCCTTCATACCGAGCCCGCCACCGGGGGCCTTTGCCCCACCCTTCATGCCGAGGCCCTTGGCCGGGGCGGCCGCGGTGGTCTCGGCAGCTGGGGCTGCCTCAGCGGAGGCTTTCGCGCCGGGCGCCTTGGCAGCACCCTTCATGCCCAGACCGCCACCGGGCGCCTTGGCCCCACCCTTCATACCCAGACCGCCACCAGCAGGAGCAGCCTTCGGCGCCGCCGCGGTCGCGGTCGCGACCTCGGCGACCGGCTCCGGTTCCGGTTCGGGTGCCGGCTCGGCCTTGGGCTCCTGGACAACCACCAGGTTGGCCGACAACTCGGCCGCATCGATACGGGTGATCGAGTCCAGCATCAGCTGCGACACATCGACAACCTCGACGCCCTCGCCCTGGCCCTGCTCCTGACGGGCGGTGACACCGTCGTTGAGCATGACCCGGCAGAACGGGCAACCCGTCGCGATCTTGGTCGGGTTGGTCGAGAGCGCCTCGTCGACCCGGTCGACGTTGATGCGCTTACCGAGCTGCTCCTCCATCCACATCCGAGCACCACCGGCACCACAACACATCGAACGTTCGCCGTGACGCGGCATCTCGACCAACGTCGAGCCCGACGCCTCCATCAACTCACGCGGCGCGTTGTAGATCTTGTTGTGCCGACCCAGGTAGCAAGGATCGTGGTAGGTGATGTTCTGCGAGACCTGCGCGACCGGGACCAACTGCTTCTGGCGCACGAGCCGGTTGAGCAACTGGGTGTGGTGCACGACCTCGTAGGTCCCACCGACCTGCGGGTACTCGTTGTTCAAAGCGTTGAAGCAGTGTGCGCAGGTGACGACGATCTTCTTCTTGGACTGCTCGACACCTTCGAACACCGAGTTGATGACCTCGATGTTCTGCATCGCCAACTGCTGGAACAGGAACTCGTTGCCCGCGCGGCGAGCGGAGTCACCGGTGCAGGTCTCCTCGGCACCCAACACCATGAACTTGGTGCCCGCGGTCGCGAGGAGCTCGGCGACGGCCTTGGTGGTTTTCTTCGCGCGGTCCTCGTAGGCACCGGCACAACCAACCCAGAACAGGTACTCGTAGCCGTCGAAGCTGTCGGCGTCCTTACCGAAGACCGGAATGTCGAAATCGACTTCCTTGATCCAGTTCAGGCGATCCTTGGAGTTCTGACCCCACGGGTTGCCCTTGTTCTCGAGGTTCTTGAACAGGCCGGCCAGCTCGGAGGGGAACTCCGACTCGATCAGCACCTGGTAGCGGCGCATATCGATGATGTGGTCGACGTGCTCGATATCGACCGGGCACTGCTCGACACACGCGCCACAGGTGGTGCAGCTCCACAGCACTTCGGGATCGATGATGCCGTGGATGTCCTCGCCACCGACCAGCGGACGATCGGCTTCGGCCCGAGCGGCCTCGGGGATCTTGGCCAGCGCGGCCTCGTCGGGCTTGCCGTCGGCGTCGACCAGACCGACCTCGTCACCGCCGGCGTCCTTGCGGCCACCGGCCAGCAGGTACGGGGCAGCGGCATAACCGTGGTCGCGCAGCGACATGATGAGCAGCTTGGGCGAGAGCGGCTTACCGGTGTTCCAGGCGGGGCACTGCGACTGGCAGCGGCCACACTCGGTGCAGGTGGTGAAGTCGAGCCAGCCCTTCCAGGAGAAGTCCTCCATGCGGCCCGCGCCCAGGTTGTCGACCTCGGGGTCGACGTTCTCCATGTCGAGGACCTTGCCGTCCGACATCATCGGCTTGAGCGCACCGAGGGCGACGCTGCCGTCTGCCTCGCGCTTGAAGTAGATGTTGAAGAAGGCGGAGAACCGGTGCCAGGCCACGCCCCAGGTGATGTTGCGGCCGACCAGGTACAGGAACGCCATGCCCGACATCAGCTTGATGAACGCGAAGATCGACACCATGGTCGGGCTCGCGGGCAGCAGCTTCGCGATCTGCATGGTGAAGAAGTCGGTGGAGGCGTGCCCGTTTCCGTAGGTGGCGATCTTGCCGGCCTTGACGAAGATCATGCCGAGGCCCTCCATCAAGACGATCGTCTCGATGACATAGGCGGGGGCCATCTTGGAGCCGCTGAAACGCGACAGGCGTGCGGGAGTCCGCGGGTGGTTCAGCTGACGGATGATGATCAGCGCGGTGATGCCGACCACGGTGCCGATGCCGAGGATCTCGTCGACCAGGTGGTAGATGGCCCAGTTGCCGATGATCGGCCAGTGGAACGAGCCGTCGAAGGTCTGGCCGTAGGCCTCGAACCACAGGATCGCGCCGAGGATGAAGCCGGTCATCACCAGCCAGTGCGCCCAGCCGACGGTGCGGAACTTGTTCATCCGCGTGTGGGCCGCGACCTCGACGAACATGTTCTTGAACCGTGGGAAGAACGGTCGCCAACGATCGGGAGCCGTCTGGCCGATGGTGATGGCCTTGCCGATGTTCCATGCGCCGCCGATAAACGACGCCCAACAGAACAGGCTGAGCACAGCTCCAATCGTGCCCAACGTAATTGTCAGGGCATTCATGTCGCGACCTTTCTTTCGAGGCAACACGAGGGTCTGAGCGAGGAGACCTCACTCGATTGCTCGTATCGTAACCGCCACTAAGTTACCGGCCAGTAACTAACACTGTCCACCGTAGGATCGGCATTTGTGCTCTGACCTTGTTTACTGCAACTTGACCTGTGGTTTGCCTGTGAGCAATCTCACATAAAAGTTTGCTGCGGGGTTCCCGTAGCGCCCGTTGAACACCGTAAACCGTCCGTGAACTGCGGTGAAGCTAAGGTCAGGCTTACTAAGCCCACCGAAATTCCTTCTGGTCTCAGGGGATTCGGTCCATTAAGCTCCAGCTGTTCTGCATGCTGTGCCGGTCTTCACACTGCTCGGGGAGAAGTAGGCGACATCTCACATGGGTGCCCTACTTGACGAGTCTCGCGTGTCGCTCGATCGCACGCCGCACCAACACCTGATGATTGGAACCTGAATGAACTTCCGTAGGACCACTGCGGCTGCCGCACTGGTTATCGGGGCGATGACTGTGGCCACGGGCACCTCGCACGCCGACCCCGCCGCGCCCCAGGACATCAAATACTCGGTGAAGCTGGTCGACAAGACCGTCGTCGCCACTCTCCAGAACGGCACCTTCTCGGTTGTCGAGCAGCCGGGCGAAACGCCGGAGGCTCCCAAGGTCAAGGTCGCCGAGATCAAGGACAGCCGCGGCGCGGTCGTCGTGTCGCTGCCGATGGAGTACTCCATCAACGGCGCCGCCATCCCGATGAAGACCGAGGTAGACAAGGACAGCAAGATCCTGTCGCTCACCCCGGAGAAGCCGGCCGGCGTCGAGATCGGCCAGGAGGTCGTCGCTCCGCAGCCCGTGCTGAAGGGCGAGGCGATCGCCTCCCCCACGGAGAACTCGAAGGCGATCAACGACTTCTCCTCGAAGTTCAGCATCGGCACCGCGATCGGCACCTTCGTCGGTACCGCCATCGGCGCGATCGTCGGCTGCGGCCTCGGCCTGCTCGCGATCCTCGCGGGCTGCGTCGTCGGCCTGCCGCTGGGCGCCACGATCGGCGGCATCCTGGGCATGATCGTGATCGGCGGCCCGACCATGGCCGTGGCCGGCTGGGAGCTGCTGCAGGTGCTGCAGGCCGCACCGGGCACGTCGGCATGGGCGGACAAGCCCACCGCCGCGCCCGCGCCGGCCGCCGCACCGGCCAACTGATCGGGCTTACCCCCAACAGTTTCCCGCCAAGGCCCCGTTCCTCTTCGGAGCGGGGCCTTTCGCGTTCGCCGAAGAGCTACACCTTCAGCAGTCGGCGAACCAGGCCTTCACGAACCCCGCCGACTGATAGGCGTAGTCCCATGCCCAGCGGACAGGTGAGAGCTGAGGCTCGGGATCGACGAACAGCAACTCACCGTCCCAGCATTCACCGAGGATGTAGCGGGCACGGGAGATGTGCGGGGTGAAGGTGACCACGATGACGCGGTCCCAGTCGGCACCGAGCCGCGCCAGTGCACGGCCTTCCCCGAGGGTGGTGCGAGGGTCGGGGTCGAAGCAGATGACCTCGAAGCTGTAGCCCCCGTGGCAGATTCGATTCACCATCGGGCTGTGGTCGTAAGGGTTGGAGACCAGGACTCGTGGCGCGTACCCCTGCGCGGCCAACCGCAACCCGAGCTGTTCGCGGCCGTCGTGTGCCCCGCCGAGGACGAGGATCGCGTCGGCGGCCCGCGGGGTATCCGTGCGCGGCCGCACATACACCGGCCACAGGGCGACCACCGCGATCAGCACGGCGACCACCGATACACCCGTGGCGAACAGGATCCGGCGCATCAGCAAATGCTAGTGAATCAGCGCCGTCGACCTGTCCACAGCCACCGACGGATGCACACCGACAAACCGAACCAAGCACTCGTCACCGATCGCATCGCCGCAGGTAGAAGCCTTGACGGACGTCGACCGTTCCGAGCTGCCGACGCATTTCGCCCCCTGTACACCAGATGTTGCGCCCCCTCTTGCCTCACTGACGCGGCGTAGCCACGCGCGCCGCTTACCAACAGAACTATGCGATGCACAGTCTTCGGAACGGGGTACCTCGGAGCCACGCATGCAGCGTGTATGGCCGAGTTGGGACACGACGTGGTCGGGGTGGACATCGATCCCGGCAAGGTGGCCAAGTTGGCCGATGGTGTGGTGCCGTTCTACGAGCCGGGGCTCGAGGAAGTGCTGCAACGCAACCTCACCGCGGGCCGACTGCGGTTCACCACCGATTACGAAGACGCCGCGGCCCACGCCGACGTCCACTTCCTCGGGGTCGGAACACCCCAGAAGAAGGGCGAGTACGGCGCCGACCTGAAATACGTTCACGCGGTGGTGGATACGCTCGCCCCGATGCTGGAACGCCCGGCGATGATCGTCGGCAAGTCCACGGTGCCGGTGGGAACCGCGGCGGCCCTCGGTCTTCGAGCTCGCGAGCAGGCGAAGGTCGAGGTCGAGGTCGCCTGGAATCCGGAGTTCCTGCGCGAGGGCTTCGCGGTTCAGGACACCCTGCGCCCCGATCGCCTCGTCCTCGGCCTCGACCGGGCCCGCGAACGTTCGTCCTGGGTCGAGCAGCACATCCGCGAGATCTACGCCGACCTCATCGCCGCCGAGATCCCCTTCCTGCTCACCGATCTGGCCACCGCCGAATTGGTGAAGGTCTCGGCGAATGCCTTTCTGGCGACGAAGATCTCGTTCATCAACGCGGTGTCGGAGGTGTGTGAGGCCACCGGCGCCGATGTCACCATGCTGGCCGACGCGCTCGGCTACGACGCCCGCATCGGCCGCCGGTTCCTCAATGCCGGACTGGGTTTCGGTGGCGGCTGCCTGCCCAAGGACATCCGCGCCTTCATGGCGCGCTCGGGCGAACTCGGCGCCGATCACGCTGTCGCGTTCCTGCGCGAGGTCGACAACATCAACATGCGCCGTCGCACGAAGGTCGTCGACATGGCCGCCCGTGCCTGCGGCGGTTCCGTGCTCGGTGCGAATGTGGCGGTCCTCGGCGCGGCCTTCAAGCCCGAATCCGACGATGTGCGCGATTCGCCCGCGCTGAACGTGGCGGGGATGATCCAGCTGCACGGCGCGGTCGTCACCGTGTACGACCCCAAGGCCGTGGAGAATTCGCGCCGCGTGTTCCCCACGTTGAACTACGCCACCTCGGTCTCGGAGGCCTGCGATCGCGCCGACGTGGTGCTGGTCCTGACCGAATGGAACGAGTTCACCGCTTTGACTCCGGCCGACCTGGACCCGGTGGTACGGTCCCGTTCGATCATCGACGGTCGCAACTGCTTGGACAGCGCAACCTGGCGTGAAGCCGGATGGGTATACGCCGGACTCGGCACCCCGTAGAGTAACGAGCCAAGCGGGGGCTGGAGCGGATTTCGGTCCGCGTTATCGCAGTCCCTCGCACGTCGTGCAACACGGACGAGATGGGCAGCGGATGAGTTCGGTTCTGGGAATATCGGTGGGGGCCGGGACGGTGCGCCTCGCGCGTCCGCAGCACGGTGGCCCACACGATTCCGTGCCGCCGTATTCGTTCGAGCTGCAATCGATCTCGATGCCCGAACAGCGGGCCGAGGAGTTCGCCGCCGACGCGATCGCCGCCGTGTTGGCCGCCTCGCCGGACATCGCCGCCACCACCATCACCTTTCGCAGCGAGCCGCAGGCCAGGGCCGTCCGCGCCGCGATGGCGCGACGCCAACTCACCAACTATCAGCTCGTTCCCGAAGCCGTCGCCGCCGTGCACTTCGCCCACGCCACCAGCGACATGCGCGAAGTGTCCACGCTGGCCGTCTACGACCTGGGCAGTTCGGGTCTCACGGTGAGCGTGATCAACGCCCGCACCAGTGATGTGTACCAGTGCGAGCGGATCAGCGATATCAGCGGCGACTACCTGGATTCGCTGATCAGGGAGCAGCAGATCGCCTCGGGTCGGATCGCTCACCCTGCCGATCCGGCGGGCCTCGCCGCGCTCGACGGGCTGTGCCGGGCCGCCAAGGAGCAGCTGTCCAACAGCAACGCGGTGGCGTTACCCAGCGAGCAGGGCCTGGTCCTGCTCACGCAGGAGAATTTCGAAGCGCTGATGATGCTGGCGATCGAGTCGTCGGCCCGGATGACCCGCGATGTCGTCATCCGCGCGCAGCAGCCGGTGCAGGCGGTGATGGTGCTCGGTGGTGGCGCCCGGATTCCGCTGATCGCGCGCGTGTTGGAACGCACGATCGGCGTGCCGGTGATCGTGCCCGCCGAGCCGGAGACGGCGCTGGCCCGCGGTGCCGCGCTGCTGGCCCGTCCCGCCCAGGTCCAGCAGGCGCCGGCCGCCGCCGCACCGGCTCCGCTCGGCGACCACGACGACGCGACAACCCCCGCCTGGCTCACCGCGCCCACCCGGGGCCGCCGCCCGCTCAGCGCGCTCACCGGCCGCGGACATTCCCGCCGCGAACTGAACGTGGCGGTGCTGACGGTGAGTTCGCTGGTGGTCGTCGCCGCGATCGGTCTCGGCCTCGGCTACGGCCCCGAAGTGCTCGAGCGCGGTTCGTCGAGCGACGGTTCGCAAGCCGTCCCGGCGACCACGCCACCACGGCCGAGCACCGCGAGCCCGACCACGGCCCCGGTCGCGACCACCGAGCTCGAACACGGAACCGTCGCCGCTCCACCGGTCAATCCGCGCCAGATCGAGGCAACCACCACCGCGCCCCCTTCACCGGGTCCCAACACCTTCACCGTCGTGCCGGGCCTCCCGCCGGTCGTGCTGCCGACCCTGCCTCCGGTGGTTCTCCCCGGTTTTCCCCCCGCCGGGCAGTAACCGCTCGATCCGAGACCCGACGGGCTCAGTTCCGAGCGTGCCTGGCCCGCGCGGGCGCCACCGCGGCGGTCGGCTTCGACCCGAACGGTCGTGCCAACATCACCGCGATCGCCGTGGTCAGCGGCACCGACAACGCCAGCGCGATACCACCCACCGCCGAGCGCGTGATCTCGATGGCCACCGCGTCCCCGGTCAGCACATCGGTGATCGATCGCCCCGCCACGCTGAACAGCAGCAGCAGCGGCAGCGCGCCGCCGGCGTAGGCGAGCACGAGCGTGTAGACCGTGCTGGCGATGTGGTCGCGCCCCACCCGCATGGCCGCGGTGAAGATCTCGCGCCGCGACGCGCCTTCATCGAGCGCGGCGAGTTCGAAGGCCGCCGAGGCCTGGGTGATGGTCACGTCGTTGAGTACGCCGAGCGAGCCGATGATGAATCCCGCCAGCAGCAAGCCGGTGATGCTCACGTGCTGAATGTAGGTCGCCACGTTGGTGTTCTGTTCCTCGGACAATCCCGTGAGATGGGTGATCTCGATCGCCACCCACGACAGCACCGCCGCCACCACCATCGACGCGAGCGTCCCGAGCAACGCCGAACTGGTCCGCAGATTCACCCCGTGCGCGAGGTAGAGCACCACGTAGAGGATCAGCGCCCCCGACACCAGCGCGACCGGGATCGCCGACTTCCCGTCGAGCAGCGCGGGCAACAGGAACATCACCACCACGCCGAACGCGAAACACAGCCCCACCAGCGCCCGGAATCCCCGCCACCGCGCGACCACGCAGATCACCACGACGAACGCGAGCACGATCAACAGCAGCGGCAGCCCGCGCGAGTAGTCCTCGAACGCGTACATGGTGATCCCGGCCGGGTCCGCGGCCCGCACCACCCGAATGTTGTCGCCCGCCCGCAGGTCGGGTTGGCCCGGCCCCGGCGCGATCTCGAACAAGGTCTTCTTGCCCTCGTCGGGCCCCGATTCGATCTCGATGATGCTGCGCTGACATGTGTAGGAGGCGGTCCGTGGCGGTTCCGGCTCGCTGGTGAACACCTTGCCGATCGACGGACTCCCGCAGGCCCCGATGTCCTGCATGACCACGGTTCCGGCCTCGGTCTGCACCGCCCCGCCCGCCATGGTCTGCATCGGCAACGGGATCTCGACGTGCTGGGCGCTCGGCCACAGAATCACCGTCGCGACGAGCACCACCACCCCGATGATCCCCAACAGCCCGACAACAACCTTCGCCGCCGTGTCGCTGATGGCAATCGGCCCGGAATGGTCGTGATGGTGGTGATGATGATCGCTCACGGCCCGAAGCTTAAAGGATCTGATTTTCAAGAACACCCGCGCAACACCAGTTCTCGCGAGAACAAGGCCGGCTCTCCGGGAACGGGCAAACCGCCCACATCGGAACCATTGCCCGCGGACGAAAAAACCTCCCCGGGTCCAGGACTTGCCCGGGCCCGGGGAGTCGGAAGTGTGCGGCGGCGGAGAGCAGGGGGGTGTCTCCGCCGCCGGAGGCAGGCGCCTAGGGGGGTAGGCGCGCGTACCTAAGGCTCTCGGTTGTCCAGGGGGGGTAGACAACCGGGCCAGGGCGCCGAAGCGCCGAGGTCTACTGTACACAAAAGATCGACTTTTGCACTAGTAGATCGGCAAAACATCCAACATTCTGAACTCGAAGTCGGTTTAACCTGTCATACCAGGATGGCCATCCTGGCTGAGCCCCTCGAACTCACAGGTCAAAGCCCTGACAAGTGAGCCCCTACTGTCGGTAACCGGCCAGGAAGTTGCCGAACCGCTCGATCGCCACGGCCAGATCCCGCGCCCACGGCAACGTCACGATCCGCAGATGATCGTTCGCGGGCCAGTTGAACCCGGTGCCCTGCACCATCAGGATCTTCTCCTGCAACAGCAGGTCCAGCACGAGCTTCCCGTCGTCGTGGATCTCGTGCACATTCGGATCCAGCCGCGGGAACGCGTACAGCGCGCCACGCGGCTTCACGCACGACACCCCCGGAATCATATTGAGCCGCTCCCACGCCACGTCGCGCTGCTCGAGCAGCCGCCCACCGGGCAGGATCAGGTCCTCGATGCTCTGATGCCCGCCGAGTGCCACCTGAATGGCGTGCTGAGCGGGCACGTTCGGGCACAGGCGCGAGGAAGCGAGCAGATCGACGCCCTCCAGGAACCCGGCGGCGTGCTCCTTGGGCCCGGTGATCGCGAGCCACCCCGCCCGGTAACCCGCTACCCGATACGCCTTCGACAGGCCGTTGAACGTCAGGCACAGCAGGTCGGGGGCGAGCGAGGCCAGCGAGATGTGCTTGGCGTCGTCGTAGAGGATCTTGTCGTAGATCTCGTCGGCCAGCAGCAGCAACTGATGCTTGCGCGCCAGGTCGACGATCTGCTGCAACACCTCCGTCGAGTACACCGCACCCGTCGGATTGTTCGGGTTGATCACCAGCAGGGCCTTGGTCTTGTCGGTGATCTTCGATTCGATATCGGCGATATCGGGCTGCCAGCCGTTGTCCTCGTCGCACAGGTAGTGCACCGGAGTACCGCCGGCCAGGCTCGTCATGGCCGTCCACAGCGGGTAGTCGGGGGCCGGGATCAGCACCTCGTCGCCGTTGTCGAGCAGGGCCTGCATGGTGACGGTGATCAGCTCGGACACTCCGTTGCCGAGGTAGACGTCGTCCACATCGAGCTCGGGGAAGCCGGGCACCAACTCGTACCGGGTGACGATGGCGCGCCGCGCCGACAGGATCCCCTTGGACTCGGAGTACCCCTGGGCATACGGCAGGGCGGCGATGATGTCGCGCATGATCACATCGGGCGCCTCGAACCCGAAGGGCGCCGGGTTGCCGATGTTGAGCTTGAGGATGCGGTGCCCCTCGGCCTCCAGACGTGCTGCCTGTGCGTGAACCGGTCCACGGATCTCGTAGACCACGTTCTGCAGTTTCGTCGACTGCTCGAGAACGCGCGGGGGCACATGCGAAGATTGAGGACTCACCCGTCCATGGTGCCATCCGCGGCAAACCAATAAAGCTGCGCGGTTGCTCTGTGGCTGGTGACAGCCCCTACGACCGCGGGTGGCCGGCCAATGCGGCGGTCGCCACACAGAACTCTTCGATGCGCTCATCGAGGCCCCGCGCCTCCACGGCGTCGCGATAGGTCGGGGCGGCGATGCGGCGGCGCAGGCCGACGAGGCGCTCGCTCAGCTGGGCGATGCGTTTGTCCTCGGGCAGGTCCAGAACCGGGCGCAGGGCGTCGGCGGCGCCGTCGATACTGCCGTTGATGAGATGGGCGGCCGCGTTGTCGACCCGGGCCAGCGATTCGGCGCCGTAGGAACGTTGCAGCGGCGGTCCGCTCGAGTACAGGGTGATGGCGCGTTCGGTGGCGGTGAGCGCTTGTTCGGCGCGGCCGAGCTGGATGCAGGTGGCGCCGGCGTAGTAAGCGGCCTTGGGCGGGCCGAATCCGAACACCCCGCCGATCTCGTCGTGTAGGTCGTCGCGGCGGTCACCGGCTGCCACCTCGGCCGCGCGCAGGCACCGGTCGGTCTCGGCATCGCTGCCCAGCCGCGCCCACACCCTGGCCTCGATATTGAGCAGCCGCACCCGTCCCAGTCCCGGACCGACGAATTCCTGTCCGCTGCGCGCCAGGTGGACGGCGTTGCGCGGACGATCGGACCAGTTCTCGATCAGCGCGTGCATGCCGCGCGTCCACGCGCGTAACCCGTTGTGCCCGCTCAGTTCCGCGTAAGCCCAAGCGGCCCTGATCTGCTCGCCCGCGGCATCGAGGTAGCCCAGGTCGGTGCTCGCGTTGGCCAGCAGCCCCGACAACGTCCCCGCCAGCAGATATAGGTGGCTGGTGTCGACCGGCTTCTGTTGCCCGTCGAGTAGTCGATACACCCGCCTGCGCACCCGCAGCATCTCCACCATCATCGGCGCCGGTGCGGCGTGGACGTATTCGTTGGCGATGCGCCGCACGTCGGCGTCGAGCTGGGCCAACGTCGTGGCACCTACGTTGGTGCCCTCCGCGGCGGCCGCATGTTCGCTGGCCTCGTGCGCAGCCGCCATGATCAACTCCCTCTCCGACAACACCTCGGGCACAGCACCTTTGACAGTTCCCGCATCGACGAACGCGAGCAGGTCGGCATCACCCGCGGGCGCCAGCAGGGTCGAGAATCGCGCGCGCACAACATCATCGGAGCGAGCCAATGACGTATCCAGCGCTGCCTGGTTCACCGGACGTGGGCGCACCCGCACCCCGCCGGCTTCCCATTTCGACACCAGTCGTTCGTGCACACCGAGATGAGCCGCGAACTCCCGGATGCTCATTCGTTTGGCATCGCGAAGAGCTCTGGCCTCTCTCCCTGTCCACTCCCCGACCACGGCGTCACCTCATCCGACGGACAACTCCCTCCAGAGTACGAGTGTGACAGTGAGACACACCACAAGTTCGCGGAATCGGTTGCCAGGGGCAGTGAAAGGGCGGTGCGGGGCAGTGGTCACGCGCTCGCGCATGCGCGACTCTGGAAGCGTGGAAGCCAGAACTGTCGACGACTGGGTGCGTTGTTACCAGCGTGAATTCCGGCTACCCGTCCGCGAGCGCGGCGGCTTTGTGATGCTGCCGATCACCGACCGGCTCTGCGTGGTGCATCTACCGACCACGCGCGCCGAGAAGGTGCTCACGGCGCTGCGCGAGCAACGCTGTGAGGGTCCGGTGCTGGCGCGTCAGATCCGCTGGAGCGTGCTCGCCGCACCCGACGCCAGGCCCTCCGAGGAAGAGGCCGCCGAGCTCGCGGGGCTCGATATCGATATCCCCGGCACCGGCAGCGCCGTGATGCTGCCGACGAACCTGGGCCGCTGGAGTCGCGAGGGTTGTCACTGGGTGCGCCCGCCGTCCGGCGGTGGCGACACCCTGCCCGCGCTGTCGCTGGTGCTGCGCCTGGCCGTGGCGTCAGGCCCTCAGCGCGCCTCGACCGCGCTCAGGGAATCGGGCGAGAGGGGAAAATTGAGGTACGACCGCGACGGCGTCGGCCCCCGCTGACCCTGATACTTCGACCCGGCCTTGGCGCTGCCGTACGGGTGCTCGGCCGGACTCGACAGCCGGATCAGGCACAGCTGCCCGATCTTCATCCCCGGCCACAGCGTGATCGGCAGATTGGCGACGTTCGACAGCTCGAGAGTGATGTGCCCGCTGAACCCCGGATCGATGAACCCCGCCGTGGAATGCGTGAGCAGCCCGAGCCGCCCCAAGCTCGACTTGCCCTCCAGCCGTCCCGCCAGATCGTCGGGCAGCGAGCACACCTCGAGCGTTGACCCGAGCACGAACTCCCCCGGATGCAGCACGAACGGCTCCCCCGGCTTCGGCTCCACCAGGCTGGTCAACTCGTCCTGCTGCTGCGCCGGATCGATATGGGTGTAGCGACTGTTGTCGAACACCCGAAACAGCCCGTCGAGGCGTACGTCGATGCTCGACGGCTGAACCATCGACTCGAGCATCGGTTCGACGCCGAGACGCCCGGCAGCGATCTCGGCCCTGATGTCACGATCGGAGAGCAGCACCGGCCCAGTGTAGGCAGCTGCGCCCCAGGTAGGGCCCCCACCCCTGTGGCCGCCGTCGACGGGCAGCCTCGTTCGCCCACGGGCGTCGGCCCCCGGCACAGCCGCGAGGCGAACGCGCCTCTGGCGGCTACTCGGTAGGGGCGACACTTTTCGACCGCTGCACCGGCGTGCCGACTTCGGAAGTCTCCGTCGCCGTGGTTCGGGTTCGTGCAGATCGTCCCCTCACACGGCACCCAGGCCCCGTCCCCGTTCAGCTCGGGCATCTGGTGCGAAACCCGCTGCCCGCACTCTAGATCCCCCACCGACAACCACCCCGATACCCACGCGATCACCCGACGCCACAGCCACTACCTGGGCATACGCGACAACACTTGCGTCGCACAGCGCGAGGTCTGATAGAGTCGCCAACGCGCCTGACAGCGCACTGCCGATGTAGTTCAATGGTAGAACTTCTGCTTCCCAAGCAGATGGCGCGGGTTCGATTCCCGTCATCGGCTCAACGACAAAACCCCCAGGTCATCCTGGGGGTTTTGTTGTTTCTGTCGGTCTGGCCGAGGTGGTCCCAAGGGGCCGCCGTGCCACACACGTGCCACTTAGGCACTGGAACGTCCGTCGCGGTAGTCCTTGGCCATCTGCGAAAGATCGCTGGCAATGCGACGTTCGGCGTCGTCAGTCGCCCGCTGGTAGATCAGCGCCGCCCGCATATCGTCATGGCCCATCCGGGACATCAGATCCTTGGTCGACATCCCCGACTTAGACGCCCACAGGTTCCCGGCATGCCGCAAGTCATGGATGTGGATGCCGGCGAGCCCGACCGACATGGTGGCCGTCTTCCAGTTCACGTTCTTGGTGAAGTTGGACCGTCGCAACGGATTCCCCCTCAGCCCGGTAAACACGTAGGCATCTGGCCGGTTGTCGACGTACTTCTCGAGGTGAGCCAGGATGTCGGGCCGGATCGCTTCTGGAACCGTCAGCGTTCGAACACCTGCCCGCGACTTGGGGCGAGAAACCACCAGTCCGAGCCCGGTGACCTCGACCATCGCCTTGCCGACTCGCACGCTCTCCGCGCCGTCGGAGATGTCGGCCCGGGTCAGCGCAGATGCCTCACCCCATCGCAGCGACAGGAACGAGGTCAGCAGGATCACCACCCGATACCGCTCCGGCACGGCACCGGCGAGCGCGAACACCTGAGCCACTGACAACACCGGACGTTCTGGGCTGTCCTCCTTGTCGGCGCCCTTCACACGGACCGGATTGCGCGGAATGATCTTGTCCTCATCCACGGCGGTGTTCAACGCCGCTCGGACCAGCCGGTACGCCTTCGCCGTCGTGATCTTCGAGACACCAGCGTCGAGCCGTTCGGATCGCCATTGCCGAACCATCGGTGTGGTGAGCTTGCCGAGCTGGGTTCCACCCATCGCCGTCGACTTCACATGCGCACGCAACAGCCAGCGGTACAGCGAGAGCGTCTTAGGCCGAAGTCCGGGACGCTGATCAATCCACCGTTCGACGTACTCGTCAAGGCGCCTGCGGCGGCGCGTGCGCGCCATCGGCAGACGCCGGAGCTCCGGAAGCTCACCACCGCATCGGCCCGAGCAGTGGACGAGGCCGACGAGGACCAAGCCGCGGATTGCAGAACGGAATTCCCGAGCCCGATTCGGCCGGCATATGCCCCGATCGACGGCCATCAGCACACCGACTCCCATACGGTGCTGCCGCACGAGCTTCGCTCGATTGCCTCATAAGACCCAGCCTGCCGAACCCGCGTAGAGGTCAACGAGCCGTCACCAGTTCAGCCGAAATCCGTCGGCATACTTCTCGATCACTATGTCGCTCACCAAGTGCGAGCGAATTGCTGAACGGCATCCGTGGTGTGTCCTGCGATGCCGATTTCCGATCCAGGACGCTGCTGCGGCCACACGCCAGCCCCTCCTACCGCTGCCCCCGGAAATGGGTTCGGATGCTAGCCTCCACGAGCTTGATAGAGAGGCGGAACTGGTGTTGCGTTGGGCTTTGGGGTTCGTCGAGATCAGAGTTTGGGCTTTGATCCTGGCGATCGTTGCAGCGTTTTTACTGTTCAACAACGTCCCGAAGATTCAGCATCCACCCAGCCCGTCCATGATCGAGTGCAACGGCCAGCGCCTGGCCGAGCGTGGTACTTGTTTGATCAGTGGCGAAGGTGTACTGAGCTACGACGACTTGGTCCAGCGAGAACAGGACTCCGCGCGCGACCGTGCGGTCATCTGGACAATTTTTGGAACCGGAGCAGCTGCGGTCGCCGTGATTTTTCTCGTGCCGATCCGATCGCGCAAGGCTTCTGCCGACCGCAGAGGGAGCTCTGCTCGGGCGCGGCGCGCACCCCGGCCGCTCGAGACTTTCCCGGTCTCTGAAATTATGACGCCTTTACCCGGACTCGATGATCAGTGAACGCTCTTCACTCTGGTTAGGGGCGGGCCAGCGGCGCTACATCTTCATCAGAACAGGTCGAGCGGGTACCCTTCCACGTTGCTTATCGCGCGAGTAGCCGTCGCTCCGCTGTGCCCCATTCGTGCCCCGAGCCAGGGGCAAATGGGGTAAATCTGGGTACACCACGCGCAAGCGCCAGCCCAGTTCAGGGCGTCATTCCCGCCTATACGCCTGCTTCCCAAGCAGATGGCGCGGGTTCGATTCCCGTCATCGTCTCAAAGACGAAACCCCCAGGTCACCCTGGGGGTTTCGTTGTTTCTGTAGGTCTGGCCGCAGTGCTCCCAAGTGGCCGCCGTACTACTACGCTTCGGGGGCCACCACATGCAGGCTCGGGTGATAGTGCAGCATCTCGATGACGACAGCCTCGGGCGAGTAGGGATGAAGCCGCATCGGCGACAACGTCATCGCCTTTCGGTCTCCAACCGTCGACCAGCCCGAATACAGCACACTTTCAAGCGGCGTTCGCGTCGTATTCCGCGTCGATCGCGCGTGCAGAATGATCTCGACCGCGTTGGAAGAACCGCTCTTTCGCAACCGGACGGCCACCACCTCGTGCCAGCGGATCTTCCTGGCAGGTGGGACCAGCAGTCCTTCAGCGTCAAGTACGAGCTCCGGCCTGTTCCGAACAAGCGCTGTCACCGCCACGGGTGTTCCCACGATGGATGCGACAAGAACGCCTCCACCCAGGACGATTCGCTCCAGGGCGACGAACTCCTCGAGCATCATGAACAGGGCGCCGAGCACGCCGGCCAGCGGCGTCATAACGACTGCCAGAATTCGAGCAGCGCGCGAACCCGGATAGATCGTCTGTTCGTTCATCTTTGTCCCACGGTTCAGGTGTTCATCCCAGGATCTCCGAGCCCGGCGTGAACTCGCCGGTCGGCAATCCTCGACACAACTTATCGCGGCTGGGTGCCCACGCCCGCTCCGATGCAGATGGCCCGGCATCGATTCCCGTGCTCGGCTCTACGCCGCTTCCCTGACACATTCACCCGACTCCTCAACGCCGGGTGGGCATCTCGACCACGTCCAGGCTGATGTTCCACATCTGCCCAATGCGTTTGCACGCGTGTCATACTCGGCCGACACTGCGTCCGGGTTGATACGGGAACGGTTTCCAAGTGTGCGTTCAGGTTCTCGAAAACATCCGCGCATGCGGTTGCAATCAGTAACGGGCCAAGGCAATTCGCATCGCGATGCGAACCACGTCAATCGGAAATCAGCCCGGTTGGAGCCACGACATCGCTGCTCGTTCTCGTGCTGTTCTCGAGGACTCGAAAGACGACAGCCTCCTGTCCCAGGACGGGACGTGGAGCATCGACTCCCCGGCTGGCACATGGTCGTTCGGCGGCCAGATGCGCGAAGGCGCCTGCCATGGATCCTGGATCTTCACCATGCGTCGAACCGCGCGGTCTCGAACGCGGGAGTAGACACCGTCGAGCCCCCGTCCGGTCGGAGTGGGGCTCGGTCGTCGCGCTGGTGGTTCACTCGGCGCGGTAAGCGACACTATCGTGCGTCGGAATTCTCGGTCGCCTGGGTGTCGAACGCCTGTGCAACGGCGAGGCTGTCCTCGTAGACGTGATGGCGGGTGACGAGGTCGTTCTCGACAGTGAGGTGCAGGGCGAAACGGGCACGGTAGGCGCGGCCGGTGGGCCGGGCGGTTTGGCGGATCTCACCCAGCACCACCGCGTCGGGGCCGTCGATCAGGATGCGTTCGATCACCGTTTCGTTCTGTTCGGGCAGGTGGTGCCGGGAGACTTCGCGGTAGTGCTCGGCCACGTCGGCGCGCGTGGCACGATGCCGAATCCACGGGGTCTCGGTCCGGCCGTGCTCGTTGTCGGGCCAGTCCAACTTCCAGTCGCTGACCGGGGCGTAGATCGCTGAGATGGTGTCGGCGTCGCCCGAGCCGATTCGACGGAGAAGCTCTTCGACAACGGTGCGGGTGGCGCTTGTCGCGATGTTGCTCATATCAGCCACCATGCCCGAGCCGGCCCGATTTCGTCGACCACCGGTGCCCGGCCTCCGACCTGGAGACCACCACGACGGTTATTCTCACCCTCGTGCCGACTGGCGGTAGTAAACAGGTTCGCGCCGCACGCAAGCGCAAGAAGCGGATGGCGCAGGTCACCCACGACCTCACCGACGCGCAGTGGGACGCGCTCAAGTCGTCCTGGGGTGGCTGCGCGTACTGCCGCTCCTCCGCCACCGCGCTGCAAAAGGACTGCGTGCGGGCGATCTCGCGGGGTGGCCGCTACACAGTCGCCAACGTTGTGCCCGCGTGCGGATCGTGCAACGCCAGCAAGTGCAACGCCGAGGTGACCGGCTGGCTGCGGCGCAAGAAGCTCGACGAACGCTCGTTCCTCGTGCGCCACTACGAGATCTCGACCGAGCTCACCACCCGGTTCGCCTGGTCGACCGGTTCCGAGGGCTGAGCGGTTGGCTCGCACCGGGCCGACCCACCAGATCGCCGAGCTCACCCCGTCCGGAATATCCACCCACCCTCGCGTCCCACAATCGACTGCGGCACCTCGTTCAGCAGACGGTGCCGCCACTAAGTGATCGACTGCGGCACAGCTGGTCTCATCCGCTCACAGGGCAGTACCTCCGCTGGCGTCGAGGGTCTGCCCGGTGATCCATCGGGCGTCGTCGCTGACGAGGTAGGAGACGATGTCGGCGATGTCGGCGGGGCGGCCGACGCGTCCGAGAGCGACGTTGGACGAGGCTTCGCGCTGACCGTCGGGGTTGTCGATGAGCCAGGCGTTCATATCCGTGAGTACATAGCCGGGGGCGACGGCGTTGACGGTGATGCCGCGCGAGCCGAGAGCCTGGGCCAGAACGCGGGTGAAGCTGTCGATGGCGCCTTTGGTCATGGTGTAGCCCAGGATGTCGGGAATGGCCATCCGGGTGACGGCCGAGGACAGATTCACGACGCGGCCGCCGTCACGGAGCCGGTCGAGGAAGCCTTGCACCAGGAAGAACGGGGCGCGGACATTGGTGGCGAAGAGGGTGTCGAATTCCGTGGGCGTCATGGTGTCGACGCCTTTCATGACGGTCATGCCCGCGTTGTTGACCAGGATGTCCAGGCCGGCGGGGGCGCCGAGGTCGGCGAAGCCCGCGTCCACGTCATCGAGGAGGGTGGCGAAGTCGGTGGAGCCGAGGTCGCCACGCACCGCGAAAGCGCGGCCACCGTCGGACTCGATCCCGGCGACTACCTCTTTGGCCGCAGCGTCGTTCTGGCCGAAGTGCACTGCTACCAGTGCACCGTCTCGGGCCAATCGTTCGGCGATCGCACGGCCGATGCCCCGGCTCGCGCCGGTTACCAGGGCTGTTTTGGTTGTGGGGGTTTCGGTTTCGCTCATGCAAGCTATTCAACGGACACGACCTTCCGATGTCCGGCTGGATTCGGACATGGCATTCAGGGCAGGCGCAGGCCGTCCAGAGCGGTAGTGAGTTCCGAGCTGGTTCGCACCTCGGGCAGGCGCGCTTGGACAGCGACGCCGAACCCTGCCATGCGGATCGTGTCGTCGATGAAGGAATCCAGGTCCTCGGGCCAGGGCAACTGCGGCGCGGCGATGAGCAACGAGACGCAGCCGTGCGCGGCCGACCACAGCTGCAACGCCAGTGTGCCGGGGTCACCGTGCATCAGACCGGTCGCGACACAGGAGGAAATCGCGTTGGTCATCAATCGGAAACAGGTTGTCGCGGCGGGGTTCTCCGAGGTGGACTTGCGCATCAGCAGCACCCGGTACTGCACTGGATGCGCCAGTGCGAACTTCACGTAGGCGCACCCGAACCTGCCCATGGAATGGAAGGGATCGGCGACCTGGCAGCGGTGGAACAGCTCTTCCAGTTGCCCCCACACCCGGATACAGACTGCCTCGAGCAGGGCTTCTCGATCGGCGAAGTGCAGGTAGACCGAGGGAGTGGACACCCCGGCGGCCGTGGCGACGGCGCGTACGGTCAGCGCGTCTTCGGTACCGGTGGACTCGAGCAACTGCTCGGCGGCTTCGAGGATCTCCTCCCGTAGCCGCCCGCCCTGTCCCGGATTGGCTCGCACCCTTCTGTTCGTCACAACTGCACATTGACATCGTCAACCTGACGGTGTCAACCTGGCTCCATGCAAACCTTCGCCGAAGCCACGGCGGTCATCCCCAGCGACGACAACGCTTGCGCCGCCGACCTCGACCCTCAGTGGACCGTGGGCGGCAAGCTGCACGGCGGCTATCTGATGGCCGTCATGGCCCGCGCGGCCGCCGCTCACGCCGATCACCCACAGGTGACCGCGATCAGTGCCACGTTCCTGGCACCGCCCTCACCCGGCCCGGCGACGGTGACCGTCGACGTGCTCCGCGCCGGCCGCACCTCGACGCAGGTGCGCGCCCGGCTGGAGCAGAACGGCCGATCCTGCACCGAAGCCCTGATCACCCTCGGCGTCCTCGAAGATCTCGACCCCTGGTGGACGACCGCGGTGACCCCGGAGATCCCGGCCGAGGTCGACTGCTTCCACTCCCCCTCGAATCCGCCGGGAGCCCCGTTTCCCGTGCCGCTGCTGGATGTCGTCGAACACCGACTGGATCCGTCGACCTTGGGTTTCGTTGTCGGTGAGCCGTCCATGAAAGGTCGTATCGCGGCCTGGCTGCGGCTGGCCGACGGCTCCGACTGGGACTCGTTCGCCCTGCTGATCGCACTGGACCCGATACCCCCGGCTTCGCTGACCCTGGGCATGCCCGGCTGGGCGCCCACCATCAGCTTCACCGCCTACCTGCGCCGCCGCCCCGCACCTGGTCCGGTCCACGTGATCATGCACGCCACCGATGTCACCGCCGGTCGAATGCACGAGACAGCCGAAGTCTGGGACGCCACAGGCAATCTCGTCGGATGCGCCACGCAACTTGCCGCGGTTCGCATCCCCACTGACCGCACACGGCAGTCGGCACAACCGGATCTTGACGATGGGCGACTCGCATAGGGGCGTTGCCTGCCGTGCCCGGTGAGTTACCCACGTCTTTGCGAGATCAGGCGCCGGGTTCAGCCGGTGTGCAGGGTCCGGAACTTGCTGCCGTGGAATACCAATGGATCGATGTCCTCGCGTGCGGCCACCCGATTCACCCGCAGGATCACCACCAGGTGGTCGCCCGCACCGACCTGGGTCTCGGGCACCCCTTCGATCCAGGCGGTGGCGCCGTCGATGAACACCGCCTCGCCGGTTCCGCGGTGCAGGGCGGTCTCCCGGAAGCGATCGCCGTTGCGAGCGCCGAGCGCCTTGGCCGCGGCTTGCTGATCGGTGCCGAGCAGACTGAGCCCGAGGTGGCCGGCGCCTGCCAGCTTCGGCCAGGTCGACGACGAGTTCTGCACACAGAACGACACCAGCGGCGGATCGAGGGAAACGGGCACGAAGGTGCTCACCGCCAAACCGTGTGGCGTGCCGTCGATCTCGGCACACACGGCCACCACGCCGCTGGGGAAGTTGGCGAAGGCGCGGCGTAGGCCGTTGCCGTCGGCGGGAAAGTTCAAGAGCTCATGCATGATTGGCTGCCTCCGTCGGCTGCTCGGCCGGGTCTGCCAGTGCCGCGGCGACGGGTCCCCATCGCCGCGCGTATTCCTCGATGACGCCGTCCTCGCCGAAAGTGCGATCCGACAGAGAGAGCCCCGGCAGTGCGGCGGTGCCACCGATTTCCACCAGGACCGGTTTGAGCACCAGGTCGGGGGCGAGGGCATGGGTCGGACCGGCGCCGAGCATCACCGGCACGGTCACCACACCGGCCGGCCCGGTACCACCGTCGAACTGTTCGAGGAACAGTTTCAGCAGCCCGGTGTAGGTAGCTTTGCAGGTCGGGCTGGCGAATTCGACGAGTTCCGAGGATGCGACCGTGCGCGCGGCCGCCGTCACCGCCGGGTCACCCCAGCCGAGCAGACCGGGCCCAGGGTCACCAGGTCTATCACCGTGGGTTCGACATCGGGACGCAGGGCCCGCGCGACCAGCACGGCCGCGGCGAGCGTGCGCGATGCGGGTTTCGGGTTTCGGGTTTCGGGTTTCCGACGACGACGGTCACTGACATGAAATGTCCTTGTCTGTCCGGGGTCTAGATGACGCCGTGCAGCGGCGGCGGCCGGTTGTGCAGAACGGCCCGCCCGAGGTGCTGGTATTTCCAGCGAACCGGGTCGTGCAGGGTGTGCGTGCGCGCGTTGCGCCAGAAGTGATCGAGCCGGTGTTCGGCCGCGGCGCTCCTGGTGCCTGCTACTTCGAATATCGCCGCGGACACCTCGTTCGCAGCACGGTCGGCGAGGATCTTGGCCGTCGCGGCCGCGATCGATGCCTGCGCGCCGTCGCCTTCGAGGGTTCCCACCGGGTCATCCGCGATGGTCCTCGGCCGAACCGCCGCGTCCACCGCCGTACCCGCGACGATCAGCGTCGCCTCAGCAGCCGCGACCGCGACAGCCAATTCCCCGAATCGCTGCACGACCAGCGGATCGTCGGCCGCATGCTCGACCTCGGCCTCGAACCACGGCCTGCTGTGCGTCCGGACGAACTCGGCCGCCGCCCGCAGGGCACCGCGCGCGATACCGGTATCGATGGCGGCATGCAGGAGTTGCGCGAACGCCCCGTACCCGGTCGGCGCGCGCACCGCGCCCGACCGCGCGACCAGCTGCTCGCGCACGAGCGCCACCGAAGCGAATTCGACAGTTCCACTTCCAGTTGTTCTCTGCCCCAGCGCATCCCAGTCGTCGACTATTCGAATTCCAGGTTCGGACGCCGGTACGAAAGCCACGTACTCGCCCGGCTCCAGTCCCGAAATACCCTGCGGGTCATCGAGTCTGGCCAATACGGCGAGCCAATCGGCGTAGAGCGACCCGGTGCAATAGAACTTCGTCCCCTCGAGCACAAACCGCTGAGCCTTTGTGCCGTCGAGTTCGGCACCAGCGATTCCGACCTGCCCCCGCCCGCGCACCGTCCCGCCGACGCGCCCACGCCCACCGTCGCCCGAATCGTCGACCGGCCGCAGCACCGTCGCGATCTCGGCGACCGTCGCCCCACCACGCTCGGACTGCGCATTGGCGATCCGCGCACCCGCGAGCACCTTGCCGAACAAGTCCTCGCGCTGCGCCCGAGTTCCGGCCAGCCGCAACAGGTTCAGATACACGAAGTGGCTGTGCGGCACCTGTGCGATATTCGGATCAGCGGCGGCCAGGATCCGCACCACCTCGGCGACCACACTCGGCGGTAGGTCGGCGCCACCGAATTCGGCGGGCACCGTGATCGCGAGCAACCCGCTGGCCGAGAGCTGATCGAGCTCCTCGTGCGGCAGTCGACGGAGCAGATCGCGCTCGGCGGCGCCCGCGGCGAACACCTCGGCCAACTCGGCCGCGATCCGCACCGCCTGGTCCGCCGTGGCGATCCGCTCGGCGGTCACCACCGTCATCAGCGTCCCGCCGCGACCGGCGTGGCGGCGGCCTCCAGTTCACGCACCAGCGGCAAAACCTTGGCGCCGAAGTACTCGACTTCTTCCTGGAAGTGCAGGAATCCGGCCAGGATCAGGTCGACGCCGAGCGCGCGGTAGGCCACGATCCGCTCGGCGATCTGCTCGGGCGTGCCGATCAGTCCGGTGCGGAATCCGTCGTTGTACTGGACCAGGTCCTCGAAGGTGGAGTCGGCCCACATGCCCTTGCGGTCACCGGTGGACGCGCCCGCTTGCCGCACCGCGTCGCGGAACCCTTGCACCGCGGGCTTGTTCGCCTTCTCGACGATCTCGCGCAGGGTGTCGCGGGCTTCGGTCTCGGTGTCGCGAGCGATGATGAACCCGTTGAGCCCGAACTTCACCTCGCGATCATCGGCCCTGGCGACTTCGCGTAGATCGTCCAATTGTTCTGTGACGCCGTCGAAGTCCTTGCCGTTGGAGAAATACCAGTCCGCGTGGCGACCACCGTTGCGCCGGGCCGCCGTCGAGTTGCCGCCTTGGAACAGTTCGGGATTGGGCCGTTCAGGGGTATTGAGTGGCTTCGGCTTCAAGGTGAAGTCGCGGATCCGGTAGAAGTCGCCGCCGTAGTTCACCGCGTCCTCGGTCCAGATCTTGCGGATCACCTCGAGGAACTCGGCGCTGCGCCGGTACCGCTCGTCGTGTTCGAGCCACGGCTCGCCCAGAGCCTGGAACTCACCGGCGAACCACCCCGACACCACATTGATCGCGAACCGGCCGCCGGACAGGTGGTCGGCCGTCGCACCGAACTTCGCCAGCACGGCCGGATGCCACAGCCCCGGATGCACCGCGGCGATCACCTTGAGCCGTTCGGTCGCGGCGAGTAGCGCGAGGCTGAACGAGGTCGACTCGTGCTGGAACTCGGCGCCATAGGAGGCGGTGTAGCGCACCTGGGTGAGCGCGTAGTCGAAGCCGTTGCGCTCCGCTGTCCGGGCGAGCTTCCTGTTGTAGTCGAAATCCCAGCTGGTGCGCTGTTCGATATCGCTGGTCACCAGTCCGCCACTGACGTTGGGCACCCAGTAGGCGAACGAGACCTGGTCGGCGATTGTCTCCGTGGTCACGGCAGTTCCTCCTCGTCGTCGGCGCTTCCAGTGCAACACCGGTGGCCGACGGCGACGAGGGTTTGAATCGGCGCGATCGTTACGTGCCCGGGTCAGCTCCCCACGCGCACGCAATCGGCCGCGATCTTCGACTGCGCCGCGCTCACCTTGGCCGCGTCGCTCTCGCCGAGCAGCGTGGCCGGATCGTCGGATTGCGCGTTCGACACCATCACCCGCAGCCCGTCCTGCGACATCCCCGAGTCGAGGAATACCTGCGCCGCGCAGTCGGCCAGCGCGGGGTTCTTCAACCCCTTGTCCTGCAACGACTTCGACAGCTCGGCCTGAGTAACCGCAGGAGCTTCGTCGCCACTGCCGCAGGCCGACAGCACCGGCAGTGCCAGCAGTGCCGCGGCAATCAGACAGATCCGCATTCGGTGAGTCCTCTCGATCCTCGCGCATCGAGGCGACGCGCGATGCGTTCGGATCATGCCGCAATGCCGTCCGTGTGGCCACCCACTCGAACTGACTCGCGAGTAAGATAGCCACATGGGAGACCACATCACCGTCCGTTTCGACAACGACCGCGCCTACGTCGAACTGAACAGGCCCGGCAAACACAACGGGCTCACCTTGGAAATGCTCCGCGATCTCGTCGCCGCGGCCCGAGAAGTGGCCGACCGCAAGACAACCCGTGCCGTCATCATCACCGGCAACGGCCCGAGTTTCAGTAGCGGCCTCGATATCGCCGCCGCCACCCGCGACCCGCTGGCTATCGTGCGTGAATTCCTCCCCCGCCCCCTGCGCGGGACCAACACCTTCCAGGAAGCCTGCTGGGCCTGGCGCCGCCTCGACGTTCCGGTGATCGCCGCGGTACACGGCCGCTGCTTCGGTGGCGGCCTCCAGCTCGCCCTGGCCGCCGACTTCCGCATCGCCGCGCCGACCGCGGAGTTCTCGGTGATGGAAGCCGCCCACGGCCTGATTCCCGATATGACGGGCCCCGCTACGTTGTCACAGCTCATCGGCATCGACCAGGCGCTGCTGCTGGCGATGACCGCCGACTCGATCGACGCCGATTACGCGCTGCGCATCGGCCTGATCACCGACGTCGCCGACGACCCGGTGAAGGCCGCACAGGATCTCGCCGACCGCGTCACTGCCCGCGATCGCAAGGCGGTGGCCGCCGCCAAGCACCTTTTCGACCGCTCGTGGCACCGCGGCTCCCGCGCCACCTTCGCCGCCGAGCGCATGGCCCAACTGCCGTTGCTGGTGCGCAAAGCGCTCAGTAGTAGCGACTGACAAGCAATCCGCCGGGAATTTCATGTCAGCTACCCAACGTATGTACCGCAGATCACTGTTAGCGGCTGTTAGCATCGCTTCGATTCGCTGACCAGCCGAAAGTGGTACGTGACGGCAAGCCTGGACCGTGCCCCGGATTTCGGCCCGACCCGGAGGCTCGAGCAACCTGTGAACAAGACCGGATCCATCCTGCTGTCCGCGCTCGCAGGTACCACGGCCTTGCTGGTGAGCGCTGCGCCTCCCGCCGTGGCCAACCCCAACGCCATCAACCCGATTCCGGTGCTCAACGGCACCCACGGCCTGCCCGTTCTGCACGGGCGCACCCAGGCGGTGTTCCAGGTCACCGGCATGGCCAGCCCCAACAACACCCAGAACTACAACGTCCTCGGCACCGACCTCGGCATCATGTGGGACAACGGGCGCGGCGAGATGCTCACCGCCTTCGGTGACACCGCGGGCATCGGCTTTCCCAACCTGCTCGCAGGCAGCACCTGGGCGTGGCGCTCCAACATCCTGGTCCGCAGTCACGACAAGAACCCGGCCGACGGGATCATGTTCGACAGCGTCGTACGCGACGTCATCGGCCAGGCGCGCGACCTGATCCCCAGCCCGAAGATCCCGTTCCTGGAGATCAGCCGCATCCCCACCGCGGGCATCTCGGCCAACGGCGTGCAGTACATGTCGTTGATGTCGGTGAAGACCTGGGACGCGCCCGGTGAGTGGACCACCAGCTTCTCCGGCCTGGCGGCCTCGGCCGACAACGGCGAGACCTGGGCCGATCTCGGCCACACCCGCCGTCCCGACGAGGGCGGCAACGCCAACTTCCAGATGAACAGCTTCGTGAAGGACGGCGGCTTCGTCTACGAGTACGGCACCCGCGCCGGCCGCAACAACGACGCCTTCATCGCCCGCGTTCCCGAGGCCCAGATCGAGAACCTGGCCGCCTACGAGTACTGGGACGGCGGCGAGTGGAAGCTCAACGACGTGAACGCGGCCGCTCCCATCATGGGCGGCGTCGGCGAACTCTCGGTGATGTACAACGAGCATCTCGGCCAGTTCGTCTCCCTGACCACCGACCCGTTCAACTCCGTGGTGATGCGCCGCGCGGCCTCCCCCGTAGGCCCTTGGAGCGCCCCGGAGGTGTTGATCGACGCCCGCGAACTCCCCACCGCCTACGCCCCGTCGATCTTCCCCTACCAAACCGGCCGCGACCTCTACTTCATGACGACGATCCACACCCAGTACAACGTGGTACTCATGCGCACCACCCTGTGATCACCTTCGCGGTGGAACGCATGAGCGCAGCCGGCCGACAGTAGGACCGGTACGACGTGGCGACCGGGTCCTACACTCGACCCATGGATGCGGCGGAGTGGGACTCTCGATACGCGCGTAGTGAATTGGTGTGGGGCGCACCACCGAACAGCACCGTCGTCGAACATGTCTACGGCCTCGACCGCAGGATCCCACTGCTCCCCGATGATTCAGGGGTCACGCCCCCGCTTCCCCGGGCCCTCGACCTGGCCTGCGGCGAAGGCCGCCACGCACTCTGGCTGGCCACCCACGGCTGGCAGGTGACGGCCGTCGACTTCTCCCAGGTGGGCATCGACAAGGGCAGAACCGTCGCCGCGCGCCTGTCGCGCTCGGTCCGCTCCCGCGTGCACTGGCAGACCGCCGACATCACCGACCTCGAAGCCGCCGAGATCACCGGCCCCTTCGAACTGATCCTGATGGTCTTCGTCCACCTGACCGCCGACGAGCGCCGCACCCTGCTGCACCAACTCTCCGACATGCTCGCCCCCGGCGGCATGCTCCTGATCCTGGGTCACGCCACCCGCAACGTCACCGACGGCTACGGCGGCCCCCAAGACCCCCAAATCCTCTTCTCCCCCGAAGACCTCCGCGCCGACCTGCCCCGCGACGACCTCACCATCACCCTCGCCAGCGAGGTTTTGCGCCCCACCGAAGGCCCCGACGCCATAGATTCCCTCCTCATCGCCGAACGCCCCCTCCCCGAGCCCACCGACTGACCAAGATCAACAGGCGGTCAGGGATTTTCCTTCTCGGGCGATGCCTCCCTGAGGGCCTGGTGATCAACCGTCCAGCGGGCGAACCAGGGGGTTACCGTCGCGGCGATGATGTCGAATCCCGTGCGGAACGAGTGCGCCTGCTTCGGGATCACCCGTACTTCGGCGGCGTCGGCGGCATCGGGCACCCCGAACGGGTCACTACCCCCGTTGATCACCACGACCGCGATATCGCCGGGCGCCAACAGTTCGTCTCGCCTGCTCCTCTCTGGCTTGCCCGGCGGATGCAACGGGAACGACAGCGCGATCACGCCCCTCGCACCGGCCGCCACGGCCGTCCGGCACGCAACTCGCGCTCCATTGCTGCGACCCCCCTGGACAACTGGCACCCCCGGATACCGAGCCATCAGCGCCGCCACTATCTCGAGCCAGGCCTCATCCTGTTTCTCCGCGTTCCCCGGCGCCCGCCGCCCCGCAACCCGATAGGGCTGCACCACCCGAGCTACCGAACCACCAGCTTCTACAGCCGAATCGCGCACGGCCAGAATATCTTTCGCTTCGACGCCACCGCCGGCCCCGTGCGTGATCACCAGCAGGAATGCCGGATCGCGCACCTCATCGAGCTCGATCTCGGCCGGTCCAGCAGTCGTCTCGATGCGCACATCTCACGGTAGCCCCGAGGTCGCGGCGAGCAACGTTTCCGCACCCGCGCGTGTTTTTCACATCACATTGCCGCCCATCCCTTTGCCGAACCCATTACCCACCGGTAATATGATCCATAAGTTACCCGCGAGTAGCATGCGGACAACCGGCGACGGGCGGGAACGGCACACCACCGACCGCACCAGAACTCAACGGAGAGTGAGTAGTCACATGGGCCACTACAAGGCAAACGTTCGCGATCTCGAGTTCAACCTCTTCGAGGTTCTCGGCATCGGCAAGGTGCTCGACGCAGGCGCCTTCGGCGACCTGGACACCGACACTGTCAAGGAAATGCTCTCCGAGGTCCGCCGCCTGGCCGAGGGCCCGCTGGCCGATTCGTTCGCCGACGCGGACCGCAACCCGCCGGTGTTCGACCCGAACACCCACACCGTGAAGCTGCCCGAGTCCTTCAAGAAGTCCTACAAGGCGCTCGAGGACGGCGAGTGGGCCAAGGTCCCGCTGAACGACGAGCTCGGCGGCCTCGGCGCCCCGTCCGCCATCGCGTGGGCCCTGTCGGAGATGGTGCTCGGCGCCAACCCGCCCGTCCAGATGTACGCCGCGGGCGCAGGCTTCGCCCAGGTGTTCTTCAACAACGGCACCGACGAGCAGAAGAAGTGGGCGGCCAAGATCGCCGACCGCAACTGGGGCGCCACCATGGTGCTGACCGAGCCGGATGCCGGTTCCGACGTCGGCGCCGGTCGCACCAAGGCGATCAAGCAGGAAGACGGCACCTGGCACATCGAGGGCGTCAAGCGCTTCATCACCTCGGCCGACTCCGACGACATGTTCGAAAACATCATGCACCTGGTGCTGGCTCGCCCCGAGGGCGCCGGACCGGGCACCAAGGGCCTGTCGCTGTTCTACGTCCCGAAGACCCACTTCGACTTCGAGACCGAGACCTACGGCGACCGCAACGGTGTGTTCGTCACCAACGTCGAGCACAAGATGGGCATCAAGGCCTCGACCACCTGTGAGCTCACCTTCGGCGGCCACGGCGTTCCCGCCAAGGGCTGGCTCGTCGGCGAGGTGCACAACGGCATCGCGCAGATGTTCGACGTCATCGAGAACGCTCGCATGATGGTGGGCACCAAGGCCATCGCGACCCTGTCGACCGGCTACCTGAACGCGCTCGAGTACGCCAAGACTCGCGTCCAGGGTGCCGACCTGACCCAGATGACCGACAAGGCCGCGCCCCGCGTGACCATCACCCACCACCCCGACGTGCGTCGCTCGCTGGCCATGCAGAAGGCCTACGCCGAGGGCCTGCGCGCGGTGTACCTCTACACCGCCGCGCACCAGAACCCGGAAATCGCCGAGGTCGTCTCGGGCGCGGACAAGGACGTCGCGTTCCGCGTGAACGACCTGCTGCTCCCGATCGTCAAGGGTGTCGGCTCCGAGCGCGCCTACCAGTACCTGACCGATTCGCTGCAGACCTTCGGAGGCTCGGGCTTCCTGCAGGACTACCCGATCGAGCAGTACATCCGCGACGCGAAGATCGACTCGCTGTACGAGGGCACCACCGCCATCCAGGCGCAGGACTTCTTCTTCCGCAAGATCGCGCGTGACCGCGGTGTGGCCCTGGCCCACGTGGCGGGCCAGATCCAGAAGTTCCTGGAGTCCGACTCCGCCAACGAGCGCCTCAAGGGCGAGCGCAAGCAGCTCGCCACCGCGCTCGAGGACGTGCAGGCCATGGCCGCCACCCTGACCGGCCACCTGATGGGCGCGCAGGAGCAGCCGACCGAGCTGTACAAGGTCGGCCTGGGTTCGGTGCGCTTCCTGATGGCCGTCGGCGACCTGTTCATCGGCTGGATGCTGCTGAACCAGGCCGAGATCGCCCTCGCCGCGCTGGACAACGGTGCCACCGGCGCCGACGTCGCGTTCTACACCGGCAAGGTCGCCTCGGCGCAGTTCTTCGCCCGCAACGTCCTGCCCGAGCTGACCGCCACCCGCGCGATCCTGGCCAACCTGGACAACGACATCATGGAACTCGACGAAGCCGCCTTCTGATCCGCTTCTCCGCGTATTTTGGCCGGACTCAGGTGGGCCTTCGGTTGGGTACGCGGCCAGCGGAAAAGCATGTGGGTAGTTAGCCGGTTCCCGACGAGTTACCCATGTTCTTGCTAGATCAGCAGAATGGCCCGGAGCTTTTGCTCCGGGCCATTTCGTTGTCTGCGTGTCAGCCCGCGAGGGCACCTGAGCCAAGTGGGGCCGGCCATTCCTGTCACGTGATGGTCACGAACGCGTGGTGGCACCGGCGGCTTCAGTTCCCGGCCGTCGGACCAACATCCGCGAGTACCCTGGGTTTTACCGTCGGTCGGGGTGAGGCTCGGGGGTTGAGATGACTGAAAGCACTGCGCTCAGTGTGTATCTGCGTGAGCGGCGACTGGCCGCGGGGCTCGCGCGGGCCGAACTCGCCACCCGCACACAGCTCGCGCCACTTCTCATCAGCCAGATCGAATCAGGGACCCTCGTCCCGAATCCCGCCATGCTGCAACGGCTTTTCGACAGCCTCGGCGTGCCGCCGTGGTATCGCAAGCACATCCTGGTCCTCGGCCTGCCCGCCGTCGAATCCGGTGCCGCCCCCACCGCACCGTCGGCCGAAGACCTCGCCGACCTGGCCAGCCTCACCCACCCCGCGTGCCTCGCGCGCTTCCCCACCATGGACATGCTCGCCGCGAACTCCGACTACCAGCGCCTTTTCCCCGGTCTCGGCGCCGGCGTGAACATGCTCGAGTGGATGTTCCTCAACCCCGTGGCGAAGAAGGTCTACCTCGACTGGACCACCGAAGCCCAGCTCCTGGTGCATGCCTTTCGCATGCTCGCCCCGCTCGCCCCCACCCAGCGCGTCACCGCCATCACCGAATCGTGCTGCGAATCCCCCGACTGGGATCCGGTGTGGACCAGCGAGGTTCGCCCGCAGGACATCGCGCGACGTCACCTGCGCCTGCGCGAACGCAGCACCGGCCTGGAGCGCCGCATGATGCTGCGCATCTACGACCCCGCGTTTCCCAGCCGCCCGTGGTGGCTGTACCGCCTGATCCCCGTGCGGTGAAATGCGGCGAGGCCCCCGTTGCCGTAGCAACAGGGGCCCGCGAATTCTTCAGCAGTTACTCGGCGGCTTCGCCCGAACCCGACGTCAACTGCTCGAGCAGCGCGGCAAGGCCATCGGCCGAACCGGTCTCGGCCTCGTCCTCGACGACGTCTTCGACTTCCTCGCCCGACCCTGAGGTCAGCGAGGCCAGGATCGCGGCCAGCTGCTCCGACGACCCGGTGGCGGGAGCCGGCTCTTCCGCCGACGCCGTACCCGCACCGAGCACGGCGATGCTCGCCGCCGCAGCCATGGCCACACCGAAGACACGAATCTTACTCATTCTGAACCCCTCGCAATTAAGATTTGCTGCGGATTTCCGCCGCACAAGATGTTTAACAGCGCGACGGCCCCGAGCGGCAGCCCAATGAAAGGGGGCAAGACAAACCGTCAGGAACCCGACCCACTGGCCAACACCTGCATGAGCGAGGTCAACCCCCACAGCATCGTGGTGGCCGAACCGGTCGGCAATTCCTCGGCGATACCTGTTCCCATATTCGAAACCCCTTGTTGCTCATCATCACCGACAATGTCCGACCAAGATCATAATGAGTCACTCGATCCGGAAGCGGCGGCGGTACTCGTTCGGGGTGGTGTCGAGCTGGCGTCGAAATGCGCGAGCGAGCGTATCGACGGTGTTGAAACCGCAACCGGCAGCGATCCGTTGGAGCGATTCGTCGCTCGTCTCGAGCCGATGCCGCGCCACCTCCACCCGCGCCGATTCGATGTAGGCCGCCGGCGTCATCCCGAGTTCGGTGCGAAAAATGCGCGTGAGCTGGCGTTCACCGACATGAACCTGCTCGGCCAACTCGGCGACCGTGAGCGAGCTCGCGATATTGCGCGAAATATAGTGCCGCAGATCCTCGATCCGCCGGGTGGTCGACACCGGCTCGAGCGACACACTGAACTGGCTCTGTCCGCCCGGCCTTTTCAGATACATCACCAGCTGGCGAGCTACCCGCAACGCCAGTTCGTCCCCGAAATCGTCGGCCACCAACGCCAAAGTGAGATCCAGACAAGCCGTGAGTCCCGCACCGGTCCACACATTGCCGTCACGAATGTAGATCGGATCAGCATCGACGATGACCGCCGGATGCTCGGCCGCCAATTGCGGCGCCGTCGACCAATGCGTGGTCGCCCGCTTCCCGTCGAGCAGCCCCGCGGCCGCCAGCACATGCGCGCCGACGCACACCGAAGCCACCCGCCGGGCCCCCTCCGCCAACCGCGCCACCGCCGCGACCACCCCCGGATCCACCACCGCGCGGAAGCGCCGCCTGCTGTCCGCCTCCACCGCCCCCGGCACCACCACCGTGTCCACCCGCCCCAACTCGGCGAACGTCACATCCGGCAGAATCCGAACTCCCGCCGAGGTGGTCACCGGCGCCATCGACTCCGCGGCCAACACGACCCGATACCCGGTCGGCTCATCCATCTCCCGCTGCAACAGCGAGAAGACCTCGGACGGACCCGTGACATCGAGCAGATCCACCTGATCGAACATCACGATCACGACGAGCCGCTCGGCCATCACCACACCTCCGTGTCCGAATCTGCAGGTTACATGTCATTGCCGACATTACTCGGGCGCCATAGCGTGGAACACATGACCTCGACAACCCTGCGCGAACTCAACGGCCTCGACGAAACCCCCGCATCCCTGACCAACTCCACCCTCGTCCTGGTCGACTACCAGAACACCTACACCCAGGGCGTCTTGGAACTGACCGACTGGGAGCCCGCCCTCGATGTAGCCGCCGAACTACTCACCGCGGCAAGGGAATCCGGCACGAAGATCATCCACGTCATCCACGACAGCGGCGTGGGATCGCCCTACGACGTCACCGCCGACATCGGCCAGATCCACCCCAAGGTAGCCCCCATCGCCGACGAGCCCATCGTCGTGAAATCCGCCCCTAACGCCTTCGTCGGAACCAATCTCGCCGACCTGGTCGACGCTGCGGGCAACACGAACCTCATCGTCATCGGCTTCATGACCCACATGTGCGTCACCTTCACCTCCGAAGGAGCCTTCCTCCGCGGCAACACCCCCACCGTCGTCGCCGACGCCTGCGCCACCCGCCCCCTCGGCCAGGTCTCCGCTGACCAACTCCACGACAGCGCCCTGGCCACGATCAGCGACCTCTACGGCATCGTCGTCCCCACCCCCACCAACCTCAGCGACTAACCCTCAGCGGACTCCAGCTCAACGAGTACCTGTCGGACAAGCGCCGCTTCGCGGGGCAACCGATTCGCAAGGAGGTTCCAGTGGATGGTGTGGTCGACAGCGTCGTAGTTGCGGGCGACCAGGTTCCGTGTCGCTTTCACACCACGCCAGGAAACCTCAGGGTGCGACGCGACGAATTCTGCAGGTAGGCGGGCTACGGACTCGCCGAGTCGATGCAGCACCGCCTCGGCGGCAAGTCTGGTGATCTCATCGGCGTCGTAGGCGGCCTTGCCACCACTGACGATGCGTGCCGCCATTTCACTGAAGGCAAGGAAGTCCTGCAGGCTCTCGACTGTCCGCCCGCTGGCATCGCGGCCGCTCACAGCGGCTTGGCCTCGTCCCGGAGGGGGTGCGGCCCCGGCGGCAGCCCACCTTCGGACACCAAGTCGACATGAAGACCGGTGAGTTCCTCCAAGTCGAGCATCAACTCCGCCATATCGAGCAGGTCGGCATCGTCGTCGAACCGCACCAGCAGATCGATATCACTACCCGAGACATCGTCGCCCCGCGACACAGAACCGAACACGCGTACGCGATGTGCCTTGTGCCGCAGCGCGAGCGCGATGATCTGATCTCGATGCGCGGCAACGACCCCGGACGGGCGAGGCTTGGCAACCTCGCGCAGCCGCGCCATCATCGCGGCCGAAGGTCGGCGGTTGCCACTCTCGTAGGCGGCGATATTGGGCTGCGCCACACCGGAGCGCTGAGCCAGCTCGGCCTGAGTGAGGCCAGCAGCCAGTCGCAGCTCACGCACAGTTTCCATGCCTCGATCATATCGGAAGATATCAACCTCACCGGTCCGTCATGGACGAGAGCCACAGAAACGACAAAACGACCGTCCTAGTGCCCGAAAAGGAGCGGCCCACTTGACGCGCCCCCGTCAGGGGATATCGCGGTCACGGTGTAATAGTTGGCACTGAAGAACCTGATTGAACTGCATCTCGGCCTGCAAGAACTCTACGCCGCTATAACGATGGAAATGCTGAGATCGAGCAGGTGACGGATGTCATAGCAACCCTTGAGAACAGCGGAATAGACTGCCTTGAAACCGAATTCACACTCATAGCGCGTAATCTACCTGACTGTCAGGAAGTCGATCGTTCCTGTTATCAGCTCACAAGAACACGTAGACGACGTCATCGGCGCGCAACACTGGCTGCGACGCCAACAGAATGTTTGCCGGGATCTCTGCGGACAGGCTCACTCCCGTACTGAGCGCAGGACTCGAAAATGTCTGCACAACACCATTGCGGAGCTGCTGTACAGCGAAAGTGGCGATTTCGGTCGCGGTGCCGGGCAGAACACGGAAGGCCGCGCACCATGCGGTGCGCGGCCTTTTCTACTGTTGCGTTATCAGGCGCCCGCACCGGAATCGACGTCCGGATCGGTCGGCTCCTCGGCACCGGCGGAACCGCTGAGCAGCGCCTCGAGCGCGGCGGCCAGGCCCTCGGCCGAACCCGTCTCCACGGCGGTGCCGTCGTCACCGGTGGCGTCGTCGCTGATCGCGTCACCGGCATCGGTGGCCGGGTCCTCGGCGCCGGCCGAACCAGTGGTGAGCGCCTGCAGGAACTCGGCGAGGCCGTCGGCCGAACCGGTGGTGGTCTCCTCCTGGGTGCCACCGGTAGCGGTGTCGTCCGCGGTGGCGACGCCCGTGCCGAACATGGCCATTCCGGCCGCGATGACGATGCCGAAGCCGAGCGTGCGAATCTTCTTCATTAAGTGAAACCCCTTGATATGGAACATGATTGCCGACTTTGTTGCCGACTGAAAGTTTCTAACACGCGCTGCAGGGGTTGCCCCAGCCCACAACATTCGGGGCATTCGCGGTGCCGTAGCTGCGCGGTTGCCACTGCGATGGAATTCGGTGGTCCTCGTTCAGGGGACTTCGTATCGATGGTTCGCGGATCGCCGTCCGGCGATGAAGACGCGAGCATGAACAAGATCATTACCGCTGGACAATCGATCAATCGGGCATTCGGTTCAGATGCGGCCGTTCGCGAAGATTTCGGGTCGAGCGACACGCTTGCGCCGAACTTTACTGAATACCCAGTTAACACTCGGCGTATAGCATGATTGATCTCACCCACAGGACCCGTAACGAGCCGGGGTCCGTAACCGATTGCAGCACAATTGTATTCGGTTCGTAGGCAGGACCGCTCAGGCTTGCCGCAACAGTTGCCGACGGATTTCCGAGCGATAGCTTCCAAGCAGGGCCGCAGGCTTTTTCGTGCCTGCGGCCCTGGTGGCTCACGGGTGTAAAACGCTAGGACGGGCAGTTGACCGTGTACTCCCACTGGGTGTCGTTCGGCCCCGTGACCCGAACGCTCACCGTCGACAACGACCCCGCGGGCAACGACACCACCCGGGAGCCGGTGCCCTGGTTGGCATTGTCGCCGACATAGCCGGTGTCGAGCACTTGGCCGCCTTCGTAGAACACCTGAATACGGTCGGGAATATTGAGAGTTTCGTAGGTCAGGACGAACGAGGTGGGACCGGTGACGCCGAGCTGATGCGTCGTATTTGTCACCCCCGCCCCACCCGACTTCGTCGAGCGATTGCACTGCTGCACGGTCTCGGAAGATCCGCCGCTCGCGCCACCGCCGACGATTCCACTGCCCGCATCGAGCAGATCACCCAGAATGCCACTGCCCGTGTCGATCACCCCGCTCCCGGTCTCGCCGCTACCGGTATCCGCGCCGGCTGCCCCCGCGCACGCGACCATCGACATCATCGCCCCCGCGACAGCCACCGCCCGAAGAACCCTCCGATTCGAAAGACTGATCTTGTTCACAACGCTTCCTCCACCACACTTCTCGCCACGGATCTGGATCAGGTGAACCCGCCGAAGCGACCGAACGATCGCTGGGCAAGAGAAGTTCTACACGCGTCGCGAAGCATCCGAAATGCCCCGAATTCGGCCACCACAGTGTTCAGATGCCGAAGAGTTGCCCGGCTGCACGAGCGTTCGATATTGGCATTCGGGCAACACTCTATACGCAGCCCACCGCGCCGTGAGCAATTTCTTAGCACGCAGAAGAAAACACCGGACGGTAGACCAGAATGCCCATTCGAATACTCGACGGCAATTACACAGCGAATGAATTCGGGGCGATGAGTAAAGTCACAGCAATTGTGCGTAACGACGCGCCTCGCGGGGACGATCGGGCAATTCGCCTGTGCCCGAACACCACAAGGGCCGCACACCCCCCTGGAGTGTGCGGCCCTTGCTGGTGAAGCCTCAGCGCAGGGTGGCGGTGAGGTGGGGGTAGCCCTTTTTGGGGTTCAGGATGGAGAGATCCCAGCCGGATCCGACCTGATCGGCGTAGATGTTCACCGACGACGGCAGGAAGATCGGCTTGCCGAATTTGACCGAGTAGGTGGCCTTTTCGGGTACGCGGCCCTCGATGGTGCCGAGGATCGCGGCGGCGGACCACATGCCGTGGGCGATGGTTTGCGGGAAACCCATTGCCTTGGCGCCGATTCCGGAGACGTGGATCGGATTGTGGTCACCGGACGCGGCGGCGTAGCGGTTGATCATCTTCTGATCGACGCGCTGCACGCGCAGCGGAGGCGGGGGCACCTCGTCGGCGGGAGGCGCCGACTTGGGGCCACCAGAGAGGGACGTGCGCTGCTGGTGCAGGAAGGTGGTCACCTGGCGCCAGACGAGTTCACGGCCGACGCTGATCTCCGTGATCGCGTCCACCAGAAGGCCTTTCGGGTGTTCGCGGAGGTTCTCGATGTGGGTGGCGAAATCGAGCGGTTCGGACAGCGAGATCTCGCGGGTGCGTTCGATGACGTTCTCGAAGTGCACCGCACCGACCGCGCTGAACGGGAAATCCCGTGCGACGACGAGTTGCATCGCCAGCGGGAAGCTGAGGATGAACGGGTACGTCAGCGGCAGGGTGTCGCTGAAACGCAGGCCGGTGGCGTGGCAATAGGCAGCGAGGTGATCGGGGTCGACCCGCACGCCTTCCACGACGACGCGACGGTCGGGCAGGGTCGGCTTGCGACCCGACAGTGCGGCGGGCAGCGGGATGGCACCCAGCGCCGCCTTCGCGTACAGGGCGCCGTTCTTGGGAACCTCAGTGAGGGTGATGGTCTGGGTCATCAGGCGCCGATCAGGCTCTGACCACAGACGCGAACCACGTTGCCGCTCACCGCGTTCGACGCGGGGCTCGCGAAGTAGGCGATGGTCTCGGCGACGTCGACGGTCTGGCCGCCCTGCAGCAGCGAGCTCATCAGTCGACCGGCCTCACGGGTGCCGACGGGGATCGCGGCGGTCATCGCGGTCTCGATGAAGCCGGGCGCCACCGCGTTGATGGTGATGCCCTTCTCGGCCAGCAGCGGGGACTCGGCGTCGACCATGCCGATGACGCCCGCCTTGGACGCGCCGTAGTTGGTCTGGCCGCGGTTGCCCGCGATGCCCGCGATGGAGGACACGTCGATCACGCGGCCGCCTTCCTTGAGCACGCCCTTGGCGACGAGACCGGAGGTGATGCGGTGCGGGGCAGCGAGATTGACGTTGATCACCGAGCTCCAGCGGCCCTCGTCCATGTTGGCGAGCAGCTTGTCGCGGGTGATACCGGCGTTGTGCACGACGATGTCGATGCCGCCGAAACGCTCGGTGGCGAACTCGGCCAGACGCTCGGCGGCGTCGGGCGCGGTGACGTCGAGGGCCAGCGCGGTGGCGCCGATCTTGTTCGCGGTGTCCGACAGCGCCTCGCCCGCGGCGGGGATGTCGGCCACGATCACGGTGGCGCCGTCACGGGCGAACACCTCGGCGATGGTGGCGCCGATGCCGCGCGCGGCACCGGTGACCACGGCGACCTTGCCGGCGAGGGGCTTGTCCCAGCTGGCCGGAGCGACGGAGTCGTCCTTGCCGACGCGGATGACCTGGCCGTCGACGAAGGCCGACTTACCCGAGAGCAGGAAACGCAGGGTCGACTCGAGGCCGGTGGCGGCGGTGCCCGCTTCGGGGTGCACGTAGACGAGCTGGCCGGTGGCGCCGCGCAGCAGCTCCTTGGCGACCGAACGGGTGAAGCCCTCGAGCGCGCGCTGGGCGATCTGCTCGTCGACCGAGCCGACCAGTTCGGGCGTGGTGCCCAGAACCACGACACGACCCGAAGGGGCGAGGCTGCGCATGGCGGGCTGGAAGAATTCGAACAGCTGCGCGAGCTTGTCGATCGAGTCGATGCCGGTGGCGTCGAAGACCAGCGCGCCGTACTTGGTGCCCGAGTCGAGCGAATCCGCGACGGTGTAGTCCGACAGCAGCGCGCGGACCGGCTCGGCCAGGCGGCCCTTGCCACCGAGCAGCACCGGGCCGGGCAGCGCGGGCTCGCCCGCCTTGTAGCGGCGCAGTTCGGCCGGCTGCGGGAGGCCGAGCTTGCTCGCGAGGAACGCGCCCGGGGCGGAGTGGATGAAAGATCCGTACAGGTTCGGTGCACCCTTGCTCTTGGCTGCCACTGTTCCTACCTTCTCTGTGCTCGACGAGTGTGTGACCGTGCTCCGCCCAGTGTCCCCCGTGTGAGCGCACACTTGCGGGTACGGTGTCGACAACGAACTTACTCCGGAGTAAGTTTAATGTAAACCGATACGACGCTGTGACCGCACGGGGGCCATTCCACCGGCCGGCGTTACCCGGATCCGACGAGACCATGGAGAACTCGAGTGACAAGTAAAGCCCGCTCGGCGACGGCCAAGGCTGCGGCCACCACCGCCAAGACCGCCAAGACCCAGCGCCCGATCGCCATCGTTGGCGGCAACCGCATCCCGTTCGCGCGCTCGGACAAGGCGTACGCGAAGGCGTCCAACCAAGACATGTTCACCGCCGCCATCGACGGACTGGTCAGCCGGTTCGGCCTGCAGGGCGAGCGCCTCGGCATGGTTGTCGGCGGCGCGGTGCTCAAGCGCGTGGGCGAGCACAGCCTGGTCCGCGAGAGCGTGCTCGGCTCGAAGCTCTCCCCCTACACCCCGGCCCACGACCTGCAGCTGGCCTGTGGCACCGGCCTGCAGTCGATCGTCACCGTCGGTGACGCGATCGCCCTCGGCCGCATCGAGTCGGGCATCGGAGGCGGCGCCGACACCACCTCCGACGCGCCGATCGGCGTGAGCGAGGACATGCGCGAGTGGATGCTCACCGCCAACCGCGCCCGGACCAACAAGGACAAGCTCAAGCTGGTCGGCCAGCTGCGCCCCTCGATGCTCGGCATCGAGATCCCGCGCAACGCCGAGCCGCGTACCGGGCTGTCGATGGGTGAGCACGCCGCCATCACCGCCAAGGAATTCGGCGTGGCCCGCGAGGCGCAGGACGAACTGGCCTACCTCTCGCACAAGAACATGGCGGCCGCCTACGACCGTGGCTTCTTCGACGACCTGATCACCCCGTTCCTCGGCCTGACCCGCGACGACAACCTGCGTCCCGGGTCGACCGTCGAGAAGCTGTCGACCCTGAAGCCGGTGTTCGGCGTCAAGGCGGGCGACGCCACCATGACCGCGGGCAACTCGACCCCGCTCACCGACGGCGCGTCGGCGGTGCTGCTGTCCACCGACGAGTGGGCCGCCGAGCACAAGCTGCCGGTGCTCGCGCACCTGGTGGACTCCGAGGTCGCCGCGGTCGACTACATCCACGGCCCCGACGGCCTGCTGATGGCGCCCACCTACGCGGTCGCGCGTCTGCTGGCCCGCAACGGCCTGACCCTGCAGGACTTCGACTACTACGAGATCCACGAGGCCTTCGCCTCCGTGGTACTGGCCACCCTGGCCGCGTGGGAGTCCGACGCCTACTGCAAGGAACGCCTCGGCCTCGACGCCGCGCTGGGCTCGATCGACCGCAGCAAGCTCAACGTGAACGGTTCCTCGCTCGCCGCGGGCCACCCGTTCGCCGCGACCGGCGGCCGCATCGTCGCCTCGACCGCGAAGATGCTGGCGGAGAAGGGCTCCGGCCGCGCGCTGGTTTCCATCTGCGCCGCGGGCGGCCAGGGCGTGGTGGCGATCATCGAGCGCTAGTGCGCGCCTGATCACACAGCGACGGCGGGTGGTTTCCGGCTTCCGGAGACCACCCGCCGTTCGTCGTCAGACCTCAGCGGCACATCGGGTTCGGGTGCGGCTGCGTGGACCCCCATGGCCCGCAGATGATGAGCTTCAGGAAGCCCAGTGGAAAGTCGACCAGTGCCGAACCGGTTCCGGCGGAACCCGATTCGGCCACGACGGCCGGCTGCGCGGGGGCGGCGAGCGCGGGGGACGCGCCTGCGGCGAGACCGGCGACAGCCGCGGTGGCAACCAGGACTCGGATCATTCGACGATGCATAACAAGCCTTTCGGGGGAAAATCTAGGCGAAGCTGATAATCACATCGGGTGCCCCGCCACGGGCGTTATCCATAACTTCCGGGGGCTTGACTACCTGAATTGATCAGTGCTACAAGCTGTTCGAACCGGCATCAGCTCGCGCCGAGGGCCGCAGCCAGAAGTGGCCAGGAGTTGTGCAGGTCCTGTTCCCAGTACTGCCAGGTATGGGAGCCTGCCGGGCGGAATTCGGTGTGGGCGGGAATGCCCAGTTCCGCGAGCCGGGCGGCAAGGCGCTGGGTGCACAGGTTGGCAGCAGCCTCGATGGCGCCCCCGAGCAGGATCTGGTCGGTCATGCCGATGACTTTTCCGGGCGTCGCGCCCGGCGGGAGAGCTTCGGCGGGGCCGGGCAGGCCGCTCGCGCTGGACAGGTAGATCGCCTTGCCGCGCAGGCGTTCCGCGTTCAGGTAGGCATCGTTCGCGCGCCAGGCGGGGTCGCCGGGCGGGCCCCACATATTGACCGGGTCGGCTCCGCCGCGGGCGAGGACCAGGTCGATGGCGGCGCGGCCGAGCGGGTCATCCACCGAGGCGCAGCCGCTGTAGGCGCCGACGGCGCGGTAGCGGTCCGGAGCGGCGATGGCCAGGTTGAGCACCGCGGTGGCCGACATCGACAGGCCCGCGATGGCATTCACGCCGGTGGCGTTCAGGGCGGCATCGATGATCGGCGGCAGTTCCTCGGTGAGGAAGGTCTGCCATTTGTTGCGGCCGAGCTTCGGATCGTCGCGCTGCCAGTCGGTGTAGTACGAGAAAGCGCCTGCCGCGGGCGTGACGACGTTGACGTTCTTGTCGGCGAAGAACTGCACGATATCGGTCTGGTTGTACCAGTTCGCGATGTCCTGCCCACCCCCCGCGCCGTTGAGCAGATACAACGTCGGACGTGGCTCGCTGGTGTCGTGCGGCGTGATGACCTGCAGCGGGATCACCCGGTCCATCGACGCGGAGTACACGTGCAGTGTCTGCTGCCGCTGGCCGGGCCGATCGATACCGTCGAGCCGAGAGCCGTCCGCACCGGCGGTGCCGATCGACAGCAGCACCAGCGCGATGGTCGACATCGCGACCGAGCGCGCACGGGTGAACACGAACATCAATCCTCACTCCAGATGACAGCCGAGATGTCCCAAACTTGTTCGACAACCCGGAGCGCCGGGACGACAGCGCGAGAGCCGTCCCGGCGACCAGGTGCTACGCGATCAGCTACCGATCAGATTGCGCAGCACGTCGGAGATGATGTCGCTCAGCGAGCCGGTGGAGCTCAGCTGATTGTCGGAGGAACCAAGCCCGTTGTCGCCGAGGCTGCCGATCACGCTTTCGCCCGCGTTGGCGCCGCGCGCGGTGAAACAAGCAGTCAGGTCGGGCATTTCGTTGCTGACGCCCACCGTGCCCGCCACGCCGACGCCGCCGCTGGTGACCATCTGGCCCACCTTGATGCCGCTGGGCACCGGGTAGGTGATGGTCAAGGTGACGGGGTTGCCGGAGTTGACGAACCACCCGGTGCTGGTGACCTTCCAGCCGCCCGCGTTGGGCACGGCGGTGACGTCCTCGGTGACCTGGCCGCCGACCGCGTGATAGGCGGTGATGGTGGTCTTGGTCGGCGCCCCGAAGCCGACCGGCGGGAAGTCGGTGATCGTGTTGACGTACGGATTGCCGATCCCGGTGGTCCCGACGATCACCTTGTAGGTGACCGAGGTGCCGACACCGATCTGCTCCGCGCTGGCGACCTTGTCGTAGACGTGGGTGACACCGACGGTGCTCCAGTCCTGCTTGGTGTCGTGGCTGCTGACAGCACAGGCGGCGTCGGCGGTGGCGACGCCGGAACCCAGGCCGACACCGACGCCCGCGACGACGAGCGCGGTAGTGGCGAAGCCCGCGGCGATACGCGAAGTCCGGAACATGATTTCCTCCATAGCCCTGGCGCGGACGGCCGGGGCGAATTCCTCATCAGGTGGGCTGTCCCCCCTCTGACCACAAGGTATAGGTCGGACTGGACGTTTGTCCTGGAAAATAGGAACGTGTTCTCATTTTGTGGAACGTACCTATTTTACTCTTTGGCACGGGTAGCATCCGAGGTTTTCGACCCACCTCCATCACCCCGAAAACGCGACAACCGGCCTCCGTCTGGCGACGAAAGACCGGCTGCGGGCGTCTAGGGGGCTACTTCTGGGGCAGCTCGTTGTGGCCGCCGAACGCCTTTCGGGATATACGCGTCTGGCTACTTCTGGGGCAGCTCGTTATGACCGCCGAACGCCTTTCTCATGGCCGAGAGCATCTTGTCGGCGTACAAGGCCTGACCGCGGGAGGAGAAGCGCTGGTAGAGGGCTGCGGAGAGGACCGGGACGGGGACCGCGGTGTCGATGGCGGCGTCGATGGTCCAACGGCCTTCGCCGGAATCGGACACGTGACCACCGTAGGAGTCCAGCTCGGGGTCGGCGACCAGCGCCGACGCGGTGAGGTCGAGGAGCCAGGAGGCCACGACCGACCCACGGCGCCACACCTCGGTGATCGCCGGGATGTCCAGGTCGTACATGTAGTACTCGGGGTGCTCCATCGGCGTCTCCTCGGCGGAGTGCTCACCGTGCAGATACTGCGAGCCCGCGTTGGCGTGCTTCAAGATGTTGAGACCCTCGGCGTAGGCGCCCATCGCGCCGTATTCGATGCCGTTGTGGACCATCTTCACGAAGTGGCCCGCACCGTGCGGACCGCACAGCAGATAGCCCTTCTCCGCCTGCGACGGCTCACCGGTGAGACCAGGGGTGCGGGGGGCAGCCTCGTAGCCGGGCGCGATGGTTTCCAGGAGCGGCTCGAGGTAGTCGACCTGGGCCCGGTTCCCACCGATCATCAGGCAGTAGCCACGCTGCAAACCGAACACGCCACCCGAGGTGCCGATGTCGAGGTAGTGAATACCCTTGGGCTCCAAGGCCTTCGCGCGCTTGATGTCCTCGTGGTAGCGGCTGTTGCCGCCGTCGATGATGATGTCGCCGGGCTCCAGCAGCTCGGCGACCTGCTCGATCACCGCACCGGTGGCACCGGCGGGGATCATCACCCACACCACCCGGGGCACCTCGAGCATGCCGATGAACTCGGCCAGGTCGGTCGTGCCGCCGAACTTGTCACCGAGTTCGGACTCCAGCTGGGAAATGGCCTCTGGATGACGCTCGTAACCCACAGCGGTGTGTCCGTTACGCACGATGCGGCGCACGATGTTGGCGCCCATCCGGCCGAGGCCGATCATTCCCAGCTGCATCAGTTCTCCTCGTTGTCCGGTCGTGGTGTCGAGTCTCACCTCGATTGTCTCGCGACGTCGAGCAGCACCGGAGGGCGGCGTCACCCCGCGCGCGGAAATTCTTCCGAATGGGCTGTAACGCCCCGCTCCGGGCCACGATAAACAGATCGGCTCCGTGTAGTTGCCAGACCCCCGACCCGGCAACTACACGGAGCCTTTTCGCTGCCCGAACCCGGTCGCCGAGCTGCTGAGTGCGCCCAAGCGCGTTACCCTCGGGCCGGACCCCGCAAACACATCGGGGCCAACCTAACGGAAGGACCTCCGTGCCCAGCGAGTCGACCGCCGGACAACCGGCCGACCGGAGGGGCGAGGTCGGATTACGCAAGTTGCTCGAATCAAATCGCACTTTCGATCCGGACACCACCGCCCTCACCCAGCCCCTGAACACCGTGACCCGCGATCGCTGGTCACCCACCCCCGGCCCCGGAGGCGCACAGCCGCCGACTCCGCCGGACAACCAACAGCTGGTCAAGCGAATCGGGATCGCGGTCGGCGCCGTGCTGGCCGTCGGAACCGCCGCCTACCTGGCCGACCTCGCGTTGAGCGCCGGTGACGTGGCGCGCGGCGTCGTCGTCGCCGGTATCGACATCGGCGGGATGGACCAGGCCGAGGCCGACGCGCTGCTGCACACCGAGCTCGGCCCCAGGGCCGAACGACCGCTGCCCGTGCGCATCGGCGATGTGCGGGCGAGCATGGTGCCCGCCGCCGCCGGTCTGTCGGTGGACTACGACCGCACCTGGGATGCCGTCGGCAGCCAGCCGTTGAACCCGGTGAGCCGACTGATCTCGGTTTTCGGCACCCGCGAGGTGCCGGTCTCGACCACCGTCGACGCCGCGGCTCTCGACGCTCAACTCACGACCTTCCGCATGCACGACAACCCGACCGTGGAAGGCACGGTGCGGTTCGAGAACGGTAGACCCGTCGCGGTCGCGCCGGTGCCGGGCCTGGTGCTCGATACCGAGGCCGCGCGCGCCACCATCACCGACCACTGGGCTGTCGGCGAGGAACTGGATCTGCCCGTGGTGGCCGCACCCGTCGCCGTGCGTGCCGATGCCGTGCAGGCGGCGTTGCGCGATATCGCGACGCCGGCCGTCGCGTCACCGATCACCATGTCCGGCAAGGACGTCGAGGCGACGCTGACGCCCGATCAGATCGCCGACGTACTCGGTTTCGTGCCCGACGGCAACGGCGGGCTGGCGCCCCGGTTCGACAACGACGCCGTGATCGCCTTGCTCGCACCGCAATTGGCGAAGTCCGAGGTGGAGCCCAAGGACGCCACCTTCACGGTGAGCACGGGTAAGCCGACCGTCGTGCCCGCCGTGGTCGGCGAGAAGGTCGACTGGCCGAAGACGCTGGAGAAACTGCCCGCTCTGCTCACCCAGCCCGGACCGCGCGACAACCCGGTGGTGTACGAGCGCATCGAGCCCAAGCTCACCACCGAGGCCGCCGCCGCGCTCGGCGTCAACGAGAAGATCGGGGAGTTCACCACCGGCGGCTTCAGCGGCCCCTCGGGAGTCAACATCCGCACGGTCGCCGCCAAGGTCGACGGCGCGGTGGTGAAGCCGGGAGAGATGTTCTCGCTCAACGAGTTCACCGGTCCGCGCACCGCCGCGGAAGGCTACGTGGAGTCCGGCATCATCGACAAGGGCAGGCCGAGCACCGCGGTCGGCGGCGGTATCAGCCAGTTCGCCACCACGCTCTACAACGCGGCCTACTTCGCCGGGATGGAAGACGGCGGACACACCGAGCACAGCTACTACATCTCGCGCTACCCGGCCGCACGTGAGGCGACCGTGTTCGACGGTGCGATCGACCTGGCGTTCCGCAACACCGGCACCACCGGTGTCTACATTCAGACGGTCGCCACCGGATCCGAGATCACCGTGCGGTTGTGGGGCACCAAAACCGTGAACGTGGAATCGATCACGGGTGAGAAGTCGAAGCCGACCGAGCCCAACGAAGTGGTGCTGCCCAAGGGCAAGGACTGCATCGCCTCCGAAGGTGCGCCCGGTTTCACCATCTCCGACACGCGGGTGATCACCGACGCCAAGTCGGGCACTCAGGTGTCGCGGCACACGCGCACGGTGAAGTACGACCCGATCCCGGTCGTCAAGTGCGAGTAGGGGTTCGACGGTAAGGGGCTCGCGCGGTCGGCGGATTCGCCACCGCGCGAGCCTTTTTCGTCAGCAGCTGCAGTCGCAACCACAGTCGCCGCAGCAGCCGTCCTCGCCGCAGCAACTGCAGCAGTCGCCACAGCCACCGCAGCAGTCGCCGCAACTGCCACAGTCGCAGCGCTTCGCCCAGGCCTCCTTCTGTTCACCGGTGCACGGACTGGTGTGGTCGATGCAGCAGGCCATGCCGGTGCAGTAGACGCCGAGCACCAGGCCACCAGCCTGGAACGGGCTCGGCCGGTTCGGGCGTCGACCAGGCGGGGACGGGAATTCGTACGGCGAATGCTGTTGAGCTGTCACCGAAGTACGGCAGACATGCCCGACCGCGATGCCAAGCCCTTGGCCCAGGCGTCGCAGCAGGCTCGCCAGCGGATCGAGCAGCGCCCAGCGCACGGTCGGCAGCTGGTCGAGTTCGGCCGCTGATGCGGCCTGCCGGATCTGAGATTCGCTCTCGCGCAGCAGATCATAGGCACGGGGCAGATCGGTGCCGGTGGCCTTGAGTGGATTGAAACGGCCGCGGGCCCGGTCGCGTTCGAGGTCTTCGATGGCATCGGCCAGATGCGCGATGCGACCGACATGGCGCCCGATCTCCTGCAGGGCCGCGACGTTTTCCGGTCGACCCGCCAGAGTGGCGGTATGCCCGAACAGCGTGGCGGCGCAGAGCTGAGTAGGGCCGGTGAGCTCTTCGAGCGTGATCACCTCGATCGCCTGAATTCGCGGACTCCGCTGTTCTGCAACCGAATTGGTCGGGTCGGAGGCCGAACCCGGACCCAGTTTTCGCGCAGCCGTCGCGCGGGACTCGAGTAACGGCTGCGTAGCGATCGCGCTCAGCATGGGCCGCACATCGAGCCCGATCAGACCGGCCTGCCGCTCGGCTCGGGCGGCCCAGGTATTCGACACCCTCCGCATCGGTCGGCGGGCAAGGACAGAGGCGTCACCGTCGTCGATGTGATCGCCGATCTCGGCCGCCCCCAACAGCAGTGACGCCGTCGCGGCCAATTGCACGCCCGGCGCGTTCGCGGCGACCACCGACGCGCGCCGCATCCCGCGCAGCGGACACGGACCGGCGGTGGTACGCGCACCCGCACTCGACTGCGCCTCGGTGAGCACGCTGAGCACGATCGCATCCGTATTGGTCGCCGCACGGGCCAACTGGCCGTGCCCGTCACGCAGACCCAGACACAACCCGCACATGTGCGCTTGCCACTGCCCCGGATCGATGCCGTATTTCGCCGCACCGTGCGCACACGGCTTCAACACACCGAACACTGCCACCCCGTCTATCGTCGATCGTCAACCGTGCAGGATCGCAGGCGACGGGGCGCGGCGCAACCGCTAGTCGGGCTTCTTGCGACCGGCCAGACCGCGCCAGGCGAGATCGTCGAGCAGGTCGACCGCCTCGGCCACTTCGATCCGTCCGCTGGCGACCCGGTCGGCGATGGCCTCACCGGCGCCGATCACCGCCGCCGCGACGACCTCGAAATTGGTGCCGGGATCGGCGTTCTTGGCACTGGATTCCAGCAGTTTCGCGGTGAGTTCGATGACGCGCTCACGGGCATTGTCGATTTCGGAGGCGAAGGTTTGCTGACCGATCGCCTGACGGTAGAGAACCTGCCAGGACTGCCGGTTGCGGTCGACGAAATCGAGGAAGCCCTCGAGTGCGGTGCGGACCTGTTCGTGGGGGGTCAACTGCGGGTTGCCCGCCGGCGCAACGGCCTCGATGAAGCGCAGACCCTCGCGCTGGATGCAGGCGCGAAACAGCTCGTCCTTGGAGCCGTAGTACAGGTAGAGCATGGGCTTGGAGATCTTCGCCTCGGCGGCGATGGCATCCATCGACGTGTCGTGGAAGCCCTTGCGCGCGAACACCTCGACCGCGGCATCGAGCATCTGCTGCTCGCGAACCGCCCGGGGAAGTCGCTTGGTCCCGCCTGCCATCCACTCTCCTACCGCAGGGTGAACCACCTATCTTACTTGAAGGTAAGTTCACCCGCGCTCATTTGCCGCACAGTCGCCGGGTGCGATCAGCAGCCCAGCGCTACGCCCTTGTAGCGCGCCATCCGCAGTACGGAAGTGTCGACCCGGTCGGCGGGCAGTTTGCCACTAGCCACCGACTGTTCCAAACGGTCGAGCACCTGGGGCACCGCATCGCTGCTGATCCACAGCGCGTTGTCGGCGCCCGCGACGAGCGTGGCCTCGACCGCGTCGGCGATGGACATGCGGGCGGTGATGGCGGCCATGCCGCTGAGATCGTCGGTGAAGATCGGGCCGTCGAACGGCGGGGCGCCGTAGCCCTTGCCCTCACGCAGCAGCGTCATCACGGCCGGGCTGAGGCTGGCAGGCACGTCGGGCTCGGTCAGGCCGGGGACGTCGAGGTGGCCGACCATCACCGCCGCGCCGGAGTTCACGAGGTCGCGGAACGGCACCAGGTCGGTGTTCTGCATCTGCTCCAGCGGCGGGGTGGTCACCGCGCCGGTGTGCGAGTCACCGGAACCGGAGCCGTGGCCGGGGAAATGCTTGATCACCGAACCGAGGCCCACCTCGTTGGAGGCGCGGATGTAGGCGCCCGCGTATTCGCTGACGACCTTCGGGTCGTCGCTGTAGGAGCGGTCACCGATCACACTGTTGGCAGGCTGGCTGCTCACGTCGGTGTCGGGCGCGAAATCGACGGTGATGCCGACGTCCTTGAGGGCCTTCGACCTGGTCAGGGTGAACTGGTAGTACTCCTCGGGCGACAGGGTCTGCGCGATCTCGCGCGCCGACGGCGCGGCGCCGATCACGTTCTTCGCGCGGGAGACACGCCCGCCCTCTTCGTCGATGGTCACCATCAACGGCACCTCGGCCTCGGCCTTCACCGCGTCGAGTGCCGTCTTGTCCAGCAGGCTCGGATCGGTCCAGCTGCCGATGAAGATGCCGCCCACCTGCTCCGAACTCACCACGTTCGAGGCGTCCGCCGCACCGGTGATACCCACGGTCAACAGCTGGGCGAGCTTCTCTCGCTGCGAGAGCGCGGCCAGATAGTCTGCGCCGCAATTGTTCTGGACCGGAGTCCCCGACGTGGGCGAACTCGATTCCGACCCGGCGGAGGGGGAGGCCGCGGCGCTGCTGCTCGCGGCGGGCGTCGTCTCGTTCGACGAACCTCCCGAACAGCCGGTGACCGAACCAGTGAGGGCGGCGAGAACTGCGAACACGACCACAGGCGATTTCCGCATGCGCTCCACGGTAGCCCGCACCCGGCACGAACCACACCACCCGGGATCTGATTCGCAGGTCCGAATCGCGGGTAATCTGATGGGAAAGCCGCTCCGACCAGCGCAGGAGGTCGTCATGGCATGCGATCGGATGCTCATCGCCTACGACGGTTCCGAACAAGCCAAACGAGCCGTCGAGTACGCGGGGCGGTTCCTCACCGCCGAGCGCGCGATTCTGCTCACCGCGTGGGAGCCGATGGTCCGCCAGGCCGCGCGCATCTCCGGGCTCGCCGGGGTGATGCAGCCGGACTGGGTGCCCGACGAGGAGTTGGAGGACATCGCCTACTCCGACGCCCGCAAGATCAACGCCGAGGGCGTGCACCTGGCGAAACTGGCCGGCATCGACGCCGAACCGCGCACCGCCGAGTGCACCACCACGATCTGGAACGCCATCGTGGATTGTGCCGATGAGCTCGACGTCGACATCATCGTCGCCGGGACGCGCGGTTCGACGGGATTGCGCGCGCTGTTGCACAGCAGCGTCGCCGAAGCGGTGCTCAAGCACGGTCACCGGCCCGTCTTCCTGGTGCCGCCCGAGCAGTAGCTCCGCTGGTGTCGGTGGTGGCGTCGCGCGGTGAGAGTTCGGTCGCTCTCGCGGTTCGGGGCCGCCGCGTCGGCGTTATGGTCGAAGCACGATGAACGAATTCCTGCTCGCTCGACCCGACTCGGTGTTGCGGACCTCGGGCGTGCGCGCGACGTATTCGGACCCCCGCCGGGCGGTCGAGGCGTTGCACCAGCGGATCGCCCCGAAGTTGATCGTCGGCGCACTTCCATTCGATCCTCGGACGGCGGCCGCGCTCTGGCAGCCCGAGAACGTGCTGCACACCGCCGGACCGTGGCGACCCGCCGCCCTGCCGGAACTGCCCGACGTGCGAGTGGTGGCCGAGATACCCAGCGCGCCAGAACATGTGGCGCGGGTGACGAAACTGGTCGAGCAACTCGGCGACCCCGCCAACGAGCTGCGCAAGGTGGTGGCCGCGCGGTCGATGGTGGTCGAAGCCGCCGCGCCGCTGGACCCGGAGGTGTTGGCCGGACATCTGTTGAGCAGGCATCCGAATGCCGCGGTGTACGCGGTCGACCTGTCCGCCGCGGGACGAGCGGGCGAGACGCTGATCGGTGCGACACCCGAAGTGCTGGTGGCACGGCACGGCGACCGCGTGAGCCTGCATCCGCTGGCAGGCACACTCGCCCGCCGCGCCGACCCGGCCGACGACGCGGCACAGGCGCGCGAACTGCTCTCCAGCGCCAAGAACCACGACGAGCACGCCTTCGTGATCGACTGGATCCGTCGACAGCTGACGCCGGTCTGCGCACAGCTGCACATCCCCGACGCGCCCGAACTGCTCAGCACCGAACAGGTGTGGCACCTGGCCACCCCCATCCACGGTGTGCTGCGTGACCCGTCGACCACCGCACTCGACCTCGCGCTGCTGCTGCACCCCACCCCCGCCGTCAACGGCACCCCCTTCGCCGCCGCGCTCGAAGCGATCACCACCGACGAACCGTGGCGCGGGTTCTACGGCGGCGCGGTGGGCTGGTGTGACGACAACGGCGACGGCGAGTGGGTCGTCGCGATTCGCGGCGGCGAACTCTCGGCCGATCAGCGGGTGCTGCGCGCCAGTGCGGGCGGCGGGATCGTGGCGGCCTCGGATCCACCGGCAGAACTGGCCGAGACCACGGCCAAACTACGCACCCTGCTCGGCGCCCTGCGTTGCGAGCTGCCCAACGACTGACCGAGGCCGCTGGACCTGCTAGGTTGACCGAGAAAGGCCCCGACGTCGAGCGTATTGGAGTGCGCGATGAAGTTTGCTGTTCCGGCTGTTGCCAGCGCGGTCGGCGGCGCCCTGCTGAGCGCGATCGCTGTCTTCGCGATCACGGCAGCGGTGCAGCAGAACACGGCGCCCTCGATCGACCGCAGCGGTGACAAAGACTCCTCGCTGCTCAACGCTCCTGAATACGGCAGCCGCTGAGGCCGACGCCCGCGCGTCGCGCCCCGCATCGGGGCAACCGGACAAGGCGCCACTGGGTTGGCGCTGGCTCGTCGGCTCGGTAGTAGCCGCCTTCGTACTGACCTTCGCGCAGGCGCCCGGCCTCACCGTCGCCGACACCAAATACGACCTCGCGCAGAACCCGCTCGGCTTCCTCGCGCGGGCCTCGCACCTGTGGAGCAGCCAGGCCCCGATGGGCCAGGTCCAGAACCAGGCCTACGGCTACTTCTTCCCGCACGGCACCTTCTTCTCCGCGGGTCACCTCCTGCACCTGCCCGCGTGGGTCACCCAGCGTGTGTGGTGGGCTCTGCTGCTGCTGGCCGGGTTCTGGGGAATCGTCAAGCTGTGCGAGACCCTCGGGATCGGCTCGCGCGGTTCTCGCGTGATCGCGGGCATCGCTTTCGCGTTGTCGCCGCGAGTGCTCACCACGCTCGGGTCGATCTCCTCGGAAACACTGCCGATGATGTTGGCGCCCTGGGTTCTGTTGGCGCCCGCGGCCCTCGGCGTGGCCGTGAGAACACGGCGCGATGCGGCGGCGCGCGGCCAGGATCCGCCGAAGGACGCCGTCGCGGCGGCGGAGACCGAGGACCTCTCGATGCGCAGGGGCGGCCCTCCTTCCCCAGCGGGAAGCGCACTCGCGCTGGCCTTGATGGGGTCGGTGAACGCCGTCGCGACGGTGGCGGCGTTTCTACCCGCGGCGCTGTGGTGGGCGTCGTATCGACCGAATCGGCAGTGGTGGCGGTTCACACGAGCCTGGATTCCGCTGCTGGTACTCGCCACGCTCTGGTGGGTGGTGCCGCTGCTGCTGCTCGGGAAGGTGAGTCCGCCCTTCCTGGACTTCATCGAGTCGTCGGGGGTGACGACGCAGTGGGCGGCGTTGAGCGAGGTGCTGCGCGGCACCGACAGTTGGACGCCGTTCGTGTCGCCGGAACGGATCGCCGGTGCGGTGCTGGTGACCCAGCCCGCAGCCGTGCTGGCGACGGGCCTGCTCGCGGCCGCGGGCATGGCCGGGCTGGCCCGCTCGACGATGCCGTATCGGGGCAGGTTCGCGTTGATCCTGTGCGTGGGACTGGCGGGGATCTGCGCGGGGTACGTCGGGACGCTGGGTGGGCCCTTCGCCGAATCGGTGCGGATCTTCCTCGACTCGGGCGGTGCGCCGCTGCGCAATGTGCACAAGCTGGAACCGCTGATCCGGTTGCCACTGGTGGTGGGGCTGGCGCACCTGCTGGGCCGCGTCGCCCTGCCCGCGTCCGTGCCGATGCCGGTGTGGCGCAGCTCTTTCGCCCATCCCGAGCGCGATCGGCTGGTCGCGGTCGCGGCGCTGATCCTGGCCGCGCTCACTCTCGCCACCTCCCTGGCGTGGACCGGTCGGCTCGCCCCGCGCGGCGCCTACGATCGGGTGCCCGCCTACTGGACCGACACCGCCGACTGGCTGGCCGCCAATGCCGCGGACACCCGTGCGCTGGTGGTGCCCGGTGCGCCTTTCGGCAGTCAGATCTGGGGACTGACCCGCGACGAACCGCTGCAAGCCCTGGCGAGTACCCCCTGGGCCGTGCGTGATGCGGTTCCGCTGAACCCGCCGGGGACCATTCGCGCGATGGATTCGGTTCAGCGGTTGATCGCCGACGGCAGGCCGTCGACCGGGCTCGCCGCCACCTTGGCCGCCCAGGGCATCGGAATCGTGGTGTTGCGCAACGATCTCGATCCCGAGACCTCCCGTTCGACACGGCCGATGCTGGCCCATCGCGCGATCGAGGGATCACCGGGACTGACCAAGGTGACCTCGTTCGGCGCGCACATCGGGCCGCGGGCGGCGGACGCGGGACTGGTGGTCGACAACGACCTGCTGCCCGCCTATCCGGCGGTCGAGATCTATCGCGTCGACGTGCCGCCGCCCGGTACCCCCGTCGACGTGCGCAGTGGCACCGGGGCCCCGCCCGGATTCCCTGGCGCCTACACCACCCCGCTGGACTCGACACCCGTAGTCCGAGGCGGTCCCGAAGTACTGGAAAGGGTGCGCCGTGATGACGAGAACCATTCGGCGCCAGTGCTTCTCGAAGCGGACGCGCGACGCGCCGGGTTACCCGCACGGCCCGTGCTGCTGACCGACACCCCGATGGACCGTGAGTCCGACTTCGGTCGGGTCGACAACCACAACTCCGCGGTGCGCGCCGCCGACGACGCCCGGCGCACCCACAATCTGGTTGCCGACTACCCCGTCGAGGGCGCCGAACTCGTGCAGGGCGAATGGTCGGGCGCGAAGGTCACCGCGTCCAGCTCCGCCGCCGACGCCACGCAGATCGGCGGAGCGGCACCCGGTAGCTCGACCGCGGCCGCCGTGGACGGCGATCCGAGCACAGCGTGGATCAGCAACGGGTCGGAACCTGCTCTGGGGCAATGGATTCGACTCGACCTCGACGAGCCGATCGCCAACGGCTCGCTGCGCTTCACCACCACCGCGGCGGCGCTGGGCGACCCGGTGAAGTGGGTCGAGGTCCGTACTTCGCGCGGGACCGTGTCGGCCCGGATCACCGAACCCGGCACGCCCGTGTCCGTCGCGCTGCCCGCGGGCAAGTCCGACTGGGTGATGATCAGCGCCGCGCGCACCGAAACCGGAACCCGTGGTGGGCAATTCGGCATCAGCGAACTCACCCTCGACGACTACTCCGATCGCGACGCGCCGGTGCGCGTCGACATCCGGCATCGAGTCGTGCTGCCCGATGTCGCACCGGGAACGACCGTCAGCGGATGGGATCTCGGACAGGAATTCCCCGGTCGCGGCAACTGTTTCGACGGCCCCGACCGCGTGCACTGCAGTAAGGGGCTCGGACTGCCCGCCGAGGAGCCCGGCATCTTCGGCCGCACCCTCTCGGTGCCGGAACCGCTCACCGTCGGCACCGACCTCACCGTGCGCACGCGCCCGGGGCCCGCGCTGGAGGCGTTGCTCACCGACCCCACCCGACCGATAGCCCGCGGCAAGGCCGACGTCGCCGACCTGCGCGGCGCCGCCTTCGCAGCCACCGACGGTGATCCGAAGACCACCTGGACCGCACCCGAATCCACCGTGCGCGGGCTCGCCGGCGGCAAACCCACACTGGTACTGGAACTTCCGGAGCCGGCGACGGTGACCGGACTCGACATCACCACCGCACTGGGCGGGCTGCCCGCGACAGCCACCTCCGTGGCGGTCAACCTGGGCAACGGCCCGCAGATCCGCGAACTACCCGAACGCGAACACGGCGAACCGGCCCGCATCTCGCTGTACCCCACTGAAACCGATCGCATCGAGATCAGCATCCAGAGCTGGAACGAGGTCCTCGACCGCACCGCACTCGGATTCGTCCTCAGCCAGCCCACCGGTGTTGCCGAAGTCGAAGTGCTCGGCCCCGAGTACCCCGCGCACGCCCCCGGCGATCGGCTCGTCACCATCGGCTGTGAGGCGGGGCCGGTGATCGCGATCGGCGGGCGCGCCGTGCACACCACCGTCACCGCCACGGCCGACGAACTGCGCTCCGGCGCACCGGTTTCGGCACTGCCGTGCCCGGAGGACGCGGCCGATATCGAACTCCTCCCCGGCCACCCCGACCTCACCGTGGCGCCCACCGAACTCTTCACCGTCGACCGCATACGCCTGCCCCGCACCGACCCCTACCCCGGCAACCCCGGCGCCGCTGTCGAAACGTCGACCGAAGGCACTCAGCTGCTGGTCCTGCCGCTCAGCACCAATGTGGGCTGGCAGGCGCACACCGCCGACGGGCGCGAACTGTCGCCGCTGGTTGTCGACGGCTGGCAGCAGGCGTGGCTCGTGCCGCCCGGAACCAGCGGGGAGATCACGGTGTCGTTCCCGGCGGACCGCTGGTACCGGCTCGCGATCTTCGGTGGGCTGTTGCTCCTCATTCCCCTTGTCCTTCTTGCGATTCCGCGCCGACGTGCGGTCGCCGACGTCGGGCCCGCACCGGTGACCTGGGGTGCCCGCTGGGTCGCCGCGATCGGACTGACCGGTGTGATCGGCGTGATCTCCGGACCGTTCGGCGCGGCAGTCACGCTGATCGCTGTGGGCTGCAGCCACTTCCGGCCCGCGGTGACGGCCCGAACCCTGCCATGGCTGGCCGGCCTCGGGACGCTGATCTCGGCGGCGGCACTGTCTACGGGGACCTGGCGCTCCGGCACCGAATACATGGGCGGCTCGCTGTGGGCCCAGGCACCGGCCGTGGTCGCGGTCGTCGCCGTCGGGGTGGCGGCGCTCCCCCGACGTCGCTGAGCCCTGCTCAGCGCACCGGCGAGCTCTGCACCGGTTCCGATCGTTCGGCGCGCGCGGACGCGGCCCGCCGATCCCAGCGAGCCGCCCAGTGGCGGGCAGGTTCTTCGATCAAGGCGAAGCTGGCGGCTGCCAGCGGAAGAGTGAGCGCGGTGGTCAGGATGATCACGTAGAGGAAGTGGCCGTGGAAGGGCATGATGCCGAAAACCGGGAAAACCACGGTGAGAACCACCAGGTGCCACAGGAAGATGCCGTAGGACCAGCGGCCGAGGATCGCGGCAGTCGGCGATTCCAGCCAGCGGTGGCGAGCGCCGGGTCGGCGGATCACCAGGGGCGCGAGCAGGCCGAAGCCGAGGATCATGCCCAGCACCATCTTCATCGCGTACTGCCACGGTTGCGCGCGTTCCAGGCCGGCCGGGCCGCCGAACTCGGTCGCCGAGAGCAAGAACGCCGCCAGCGCCAGCGCCCACATCAGCGGCTGACTCGACAGGACGCGGGCCCACCGGACATCAGCGCGCACGAGGTGGATCAGTTCCGCCAGGAGCATGCCCGCCCCGAACCACGGCAGATAGCCGGGCAGCCAGTTGTCGGCGTGAATGGCCTCCGGCGTCGGTACCGGCCACAGATTCCACGTGAGGCTCACCGCGATCAACCCGCACAGCACCGGCACCCGCCACCGGGCCGCGGGTCCGCGCAGTCGCACCACCAGCCACGCCAACAGCGGCAGCAGCAGGTAGAAGGCCATCTCCACCGACAGGCTCCACATCTGCGTGAGTCCATCGGTCAACGTCAACGGAACGAACACCTGCAGCAACGCCAGATTCGACATCCACACCCGCAGGTTCGCCGAATGCGCCGCGCCGGGCAGCAACAGCAGCACCAACACCACGACCACCCAGTACGCGGGCATCACCCTGGCCACCCGGTGCAACAGGTAGCGGGAGGTCGTGGGCGCGCGGCCGAGACCGTGCGCGGCCGCGGCGTGTGGGCGCCACAGCAGAAAACCCGACAGCGCGAAGAACACCGCGACCGCCATGTCGAAGCGCTCCAGGATCGGGCCGAGCACCGGCGTGCGACTCGTACCGGTCTGGAAAGCCACGTGCGTGACCAACACACCGAGCGCCGCCATCCCACGCATCCCTTCGAGGGCGGGGATGAAGGCACGCGGGGGCGCAACGGGGGCGGTGGCGGTCGTCATCGTGGTCCAGTCTGCCGTGTCGGCGATTTCCGCGGCACAGCACCGCACCTTCGGAGTTCGGGCTGTTAGTGTCGGGGCTCACGCGTGTCTGTGGTGCAATACCAGACCACCGGGCCATCCGTGTTCGAACGACGAGGAGAGTTTGCATGGCACTGAGTGCCGGTACCAGAAGAACGGTCGCCTGTGTGCTCGTGGGTCTGGGCGCGGCGTTACTCGTCGCCGCGCTGATGATCCCCACCTACACGGTGAGCAAAGTAGCCAAGACTCCACTCGACCTCGAGATCACCACGATCGCGGAGAATCAGAAGGGCGAGGAAAGCCTCGTCCTCGACTCCAAGTCGTTGACCTCCGGTGACGGTGCCGCCGTGGTGAACAAGGATGTACCGCTGATCTCCCAGCGTTTCGTCACCGTCGAGGAGCCCTCCGACGCCGACGAGATGACGCTGCAGGCGGGCACGACGCTGCGGCGCACCGACGTGCAGGGCGACACCGGCCTGCTCACCGCCGCCATCGACCGCGTCACCATCTCGCGCACCACCGGCATGCCGGTGGACGACGAACCCAACGGGTCGATCGCGGTGACCGTGAACAACGAGGGCAGCGTCATGGAACCGGTGCAGCACACCGGCATCGGCTACCGCTTCCCGATCGGCACCGAGAAGAAGACCTACCCGTACTTCGACATCAACGTGCGCGAGTCCTTCGACGCGAACTTCATCGAAGAGACCGAGATCAACAACATGAAGGTGTACCGGTTCCAGATGACCGTGCCGGTCACCAGCACATGGGACGTCGTTCAGTCGCCCACCAACCGGCTCACGTTGCCCGCCGCCAAGTGGGGCGTCGAGGGCGGCGACGCCCCCGTCACCATGACGCGCTACTACACCAACGTGCGCGACCTGTGGGTCGAGCCGCAGACCGGCACCGTGATCAAGGGTGGTGAGTCGATCCACCTGTTCTACGGGCGCTCCGGAGACAAGCCAGAGGTGACCGCGCTGAAGTCGCACCTGGTCTTCGACGAGGCGACCGTCGAGTCCCAGATCGCCATCGCCAAGGAGAACACCGACAAGCTGTCGCTGTTCGGGCGTGTAGTTCCGATCGTGTTCGGCGTGTTGGGTGTGTTGGCGCTGCTGGCCGGGTTGTTCCTCGGCTTCCGCGGTGGTGGCACCGCGGCCCACGCGACTCCTCGTGGTGCGCGTCCGACGCCCGCGCCTACCGCTGCGCCCGATAACGCGGCGGCTACTCGGTGGGATGGGGACGACGCGCCGACTACGCAGTTCCCTCGTGGGGATTACGACGCTCCTACTGAGCAGATCGATATCGACAAGCGTCCCTAGCGGATGTGAGCTTCGGCAGCGGCCCCGGTCTTTTGACCGGGGTCGTTGTTGTTTTTGGGGGCGGGATGGTTCGCGACCTTTTGCTGTACATGTGAAGTCGGGGGCAGGGGGTGCGCTTTGCCGTCTACGGAGAACCGGGCCCGGGGCGGGTGAACCTTGCTGCACACGTAAAACCGGGCCCGGGGCGGGTGGACCTTGCTGTGTTTGTTGGAGCGCTGACGCGCTCGAGTCGGGGCCCTTCGGGCCCCCGATCTTCCCTCCCTCCGGGTACTCCTTCGTCGCACCCTCCGCTCAGTCCAGATCGGGGCGGGCCCCTCCGGGTAGAGACATATCAGGGTTACCCGGCCCAGGCTGTGTACGTGGGGGGGGGGTGACGCACCACGACTACCCGACCCCCACTGGGCACATTGCTAGTGACTCACCAGGAATACCCGGCCCACGCTGTACACCTGAGTTGTCACGCACCACGACTACCCGACCCCCACTGGGCACATTGCTAGTGACTCACCAGGAATACCCGGCCCACGCTGTACACGTAGGTAGTGACGCATCACCACTACCCAGCCCACGCTGTCCACGTGGGTAGTGACGCATTCGGCTACCACCCCACACCTGGCACGTGAGCGGTGACGCATCAGGATTATGCGGCCCGGGAAGGCCGGTCTGAGTGGGGTGTTAGGACTTCGGTCAGTCCCGGTCAGTGCGCGCCAGGCCGGAGGCAGGTGTGTCGGGTGTTGTCCGGGGGCGGGGTGTGGTGCGGGCGGTGCGGAGGACGACTACCGCGACGATCGTGGTGGTGACGGCGGCTACGGAGACGGCTGTGCCGATCAGGGATTCGATGGTGCGGGCGAAGGTGAGCATCAGCGTTACCTCGATGGCCAGGCCTATCCAGGTGACGGTGGCCAGGGCCGTGCGTTCTACCGCGATCGCCGAGAGCAGGGCGCCCTGGAGAACCGCCAGGATCGCGCCGTGCAGGGCGAACAGCCACAGCAGGCCCTGGATGGGCGCGTAGTCCTCGCCGGCGAACAGGGGAGCCAGGGGGGCGGCCAGCGCGGCGCCGATCACCGCGACCACACCGATCACGGACAGTACCGACAGCGCGTCGCGGATCGCGCGGGCCGAATGGGTGGGCTGGGCCATCCGGGGATACAGCACCACACCGACTGCCTGCGGCAGCCAGAACGCGATCTTGGTGGCGATGGTGCCCAGCGAATAGCGGCTCGCGTCGACCTCGTCGAGGACGATGCGGACCACGATCAGGTCGACCGAGGACAGCGCCATCAGCGCGGCCTGCACCTGGACGGCCCGCAACACCGGCAGGACGCCGACGGCCTTCGTCTCGGGCACCGGCTCGTGGTCGGCCCCGCCCGCCTGTCCTCGGCTTTCCCCGGCGTCGGTCGGACGATCCGTCGCACGGGTCGTCGAGCGAGCGATGCGGCCGGCGACGAGCGCCGCGCCGACGATGCCGACCGCACCCGCCCACAGCGCACCGGCGGCACCGCCACCCAGCGCGAGCGCGAGCAGCGCAGGCGCCACCCGGGCCGTACCCGCCATCGCGAGAACCGTGGCGAGCGCACGGAAATGATTGCCGCCCTGCAGGATTCCCTGTTCACCGGAGAGGATCACCAACGCGGGCGCCGCACCGAGCGCGGCAGCGGCAGCCCACACTCCTACGTCCAGCACTGCGGCTACCACCGGGACCAGCACCACCGAGACCGCCGCGACCAACCCGGCGCACCGCCACTGCATCGCGCGCACCGCACTCAGCGTGGCCCCGCGCACCACTTCCCGCGCCACCACGTTCTGCATGGCCAGCGCGGGCACCGCGCACAACAACTGCACGGCGAGCAGACTCGCGAACTCGCTGTACCCGGCCACTCCCAGCCAGCGCCCGGCCAACAATTGCAGCAGGTACCCGGCGACGTTGGCGGTCATCGCGCCGGCCGTCACCCAGGTCAGATCGGCGACAACGGGCGGGCGGCGGACTGAGGACACGCCTCATCGTCGCACCTCACTGTGTTCGCCATCACGGCTACCCCGAAAATGTGAGTCCGCGCGGACTCACCTCGAGCGATTCGGCCTCGAACAGCGGCTATTTGCCCCCGGCCACGGCGGCGCCCGACGGGACGTAAGGTGCGTGGACGTGACGAGTAGCGGGCGTACAAGGGCCTTGGTGGCCGGATACTGCGCCCTTCTCACGATGATCATCGTCGGGCCGCTGGCCGGATCGGGCTATCTGCTGCTGCGGGACGCGGTGAGCACCCCGCGCTCGTACCTCACCGATTCCGCACTCGGCTTGGGCGCCGCCGCGCCCCGCGCTGTCCCGCAGGACGCACTGCTGGCCGTGCTCTCGCCGGTGATCGACGGTGGGCTTCTCGTGAAGGCGATCCTGATCGTCGCGCTGTGGTCGGCCGGATACGGTGCGGCGGTGCTCGCACGACGATTCCTCTCCGCCTCCACCGGAGCGCAACTGGTCGCCGCGACTCTCGCGTTGTGGAATCCCTATGTCGCGGAACGACTTCTGCAAGGCCACTGGAGCCTGCTCGCCGGATACGCCGCCCTGCCGTGGACCGCGCTCGCCGCCGCACGCATTCGAACTGCTGCGGGCACAACAGCACCCAGCGAAGTCGCCGGGGCCACACGACGCTTCAGGTTCACCGGCCACGCGGGAGCTCTCGGTGGGTGGGCCGCACTGACCGCGAGCTTCGCCGCCGCCGGGCTGACGCCCACCGGTTCGCTGCTCGCCGCTGTCATCGGGCTCGCACTGATCGGGCGGCGGGCCCTGATCCCCGGCATCGTTGTCTGGGTCGTCACCTGCGCGCCGTGGCTGACCGCGACCGCGCTCGGTTCGGGGGCCGAACCGTCGGACCCCACCGGTGTCTCGGCGTTCGCGGCACGGGCCGAGCCGTGGCTCGGCACGCTCGGCAGCCTCGCGGGGCTCGGTGGAATCTGGAACGGGGAGGCGGTACCCGCGAGCCGCACGACCCCGCTGGCCCTGGTCGGCACACTCTTGCTGCTCGGCATCGTCGCCTGCGGGGTGCGGGCGGTGTGGGCGCTCGGGCGTGACGGGCGGGCACTGCTGGTGATCGCGGCGGTGGCGATCGTGTTGCCCGCCCTCGGCGCGACCAGTGGGGGGCTGGCGGCCGGGGAGTGGTTGATGGTGCACGTTCCCGGCGCCGGCCTGCTGCGGGATACGCAGAAGTACGTCGCTTTGGCGATGCCCGCGTACGCGCTGTGCGCCGCGGCCGCCTGCCGCACCGTCGCTACGGCGGGCCGCCGGCTGCTGACCGAAGCGCCTCCGGGTGCCGATTCAGCGGACACCGGCGCCGACGACTCGGATGCGACGCCGAGCCGGGTCGCGAATCACCCACGCGCCGAGTCGGATACAGCCGACGAATTGCCGATACCCGCAGCAAACAAGGGAATTCGCCCCGGCGTCTCCGGAATACGCGCCACCGCAGTCTTTTTCGTTCTTCTGCTCACCCTCCCCATGGCCGACCTGGCCTGGGGCGTCGGTGGTGCGATGCGTCCCGTCCACTACCCCGCGGGCTGGCAGCAGGTCGTCGATCACATCGACGGCCCCGGCGATGTAGCCGTGCTCCCCGCCGGCATGTTCCGCCGGTTCCCTTACAGCGGAACAGCTCCCGTTCTCGACCCGGCCCCCCGGATTCTCCCGAACGACGTGCTCCAAACCGGCGAGCTCCGAGTCCGCGGCTACGCGGTGACCGGCGAGGGCAGCCGCGCCCGCACAGTCGAGGAAGCGCTGCTCCGAGGTGCGCCGTCCAGCGATCTCGCGGCCCTTGGCGTCGGCTGGATCCTCATCGAACGCACCAGCCCCGGGCCACTCGGAAACTCCGAAAAGACCCTTGCCACAGCGGAATCGATTTACCAAGACCGGGACTTGGCCCTCTATCGGATCCCGTCGCACCACCTTCTCGACACCGCTACCCCGGCCCAGCGCCGGACCTCCGTCGCGGCCCACCTCCTGTGGGCCTTCCTCCTGCTCGCGGGCTTGACCGCCGCCGCGCTGCGCCCGCATCGCACGCCGTCGGAGGACCACCCGGCGAGCAGCCCGGTGCCACCTGGAGCTCGAGTCGACTAGTCCCGGGTCGGGGAGACCAAGCCGCTGACGGTGCGGCCGCGCGCGGCGGCGGCGAGGACCTCGTAGACGCCCGCGCCTGTCTGTTCCCAGGAGAACTCGTTGGCACGGGCTCGGGCCTTTTCGCCCATGACCAGCCTGGTCTCGGGGTCGGCGAGCAGATCGGCGGCAGCTGAGGCGAGGGCGGGGGCGTCGTCGACGAGCAGGCCGGTGACGCCGTCGACGATGGAGTCGGTGAGGCCTCGGGAGCTGCGGTAGCCGATGGTGGGGACACCGTGCTGGGCGGCTTCGATGACAGCCAGGCCCCAGCCTTCCTTGCGCGAGGGCATCACATGGACCCAGGCGGTCGAAAGGATCTCGTGCTTGCGGCGTTCGTCGACGTGTCCGTGGAAGGTGACGGCGTCGGCGATGCCGAGGGAGTCGGCGCAAGCTCGCAGGTTGGGGGCCCACCAGCCGTCGCCGATCACGTCGAGGTGCACGTCGGGGAAGCGTTCGCGCAGGTGAGCGACGGCGGTGAGGGCGTCTTCGATCTGCTTGTGCGGCACCAGGCGCGACAGGACCGCGATGCGCGGGTGGGTGGCGCGGGTGGCGTCGGCACCGGGGACGACCGCGGCGGGTACCGGCTCGGCACCGTTGCGGACCACGGCGATGCGCTCGCGGTCCACCCCGAGCACCGACAGCTCCTCGGCCGAGGGCAACGACACGGTGAGGTACTGGTTGTCACGGTGCACACGCGGGGACAGGCTGGATTCGATCCACCAGCCGATCCGCCCGACCAGGCGACCGGCCACCGGCCACTGCTCACGGTGCCCGTGATGCACCAGCACCACCGAGGGCACGCCCGTGGCGGTGGCGAAGAAGGGGATGCCGTTCTGGGTGTCGATCACGACATCGGGCCGCAGGCCTCGCAGGGGCCCGAAACCGAGCCGACCGGCCACGATGGCGGCCAGCGCACGCGGGTACACGGTGAAGCGCCCGCCCGCGCGACTGATGTCGATCCCGTCGATCCGCTCGCGCTTGGGCGCACCCGGATAACCGGCCGTCCGCAGGGTGACCTTGATGCCACGGGCGGCCAACTGCGCGCCGACCTGCTCCAGATACCGCTCGCTGCCCCCGCCCTGCGGGTGCCCGGTGTCACGCCAGCAGAGTAGGAGGACTTCACGCACGGTCGGGGCTCGCATTCGGTTCGGTGGCAGACAAACGTCGGCCCCCACACTAGCGGGTGTGCCCTGCGTAACACGGAAGGATCGACAGCATCCGCCCACACCGCCTGATCCACCCCAACCCCCACCCAACCACCCCAACCCCCACCAAACCCACACCCCCGAACCAACCCCACGAACCCAACCCCACCAAACCCCACCCCGCCCACACTCCGAACCAAGCCCACGAACCCAACCCCACCTCGTTCACACCCCCCGAACCAAGCCCACGAACCCAACCCACCCACCACCAGCCGCGACCGAAGGGTCAGCCCATAAACTCCTGCCCGTGTCGACCGCCACCCCGCCGAGAACCGAACAGCCCGTCGCGCGACGCGACCGATCCAGGTTCGCGCGCCGTGCGACTCTGCGCCGCTCGCTGCGCCTGCTCACCAGCTTCCGCTTCGAGCAGTCCGACCCCGCCCATTTCTACGGCGGCATCGCCACCGACAGCGCCGAGCTGATCGCCGACTTCTACGCCGACATCACCGGCCACGACCTCACCGGCACCGTGATCCTCGACGTCGGCGGCGGCCCCGGCTACTTCGCCGACGAGTTCACGGCGGTGGGCGCACGCTACGTCTCGGTGGAGCCGGACCCGTCGGAGATGCACGCGGCCGGGCTGCGGGTGTCGGGTTCGGTGCGCGGGTCGGGGATGGCATTGCCGTTCCGCGACAACGCCTTCGACGTCTGCTTCTCCTCCAACGTCGCCGAACACGTCCCGCAGCCGTGGCTGATGGCCGACGAGATGGTGCGGGTGACCAAGCCCGGCGGCCTCATCGTGTACTCGTACACCGTGTGGCACGGGCCCTTCGGTGGTCACGAGACCGGCCTCTGGCATTACCTCGGCGGCGAGTACGCGGCCCGCCGATATCGGCGCAAGCACGGATACGAACCCAAGAACAGGTTCGGCCGGTCACTGTTCGCGGTGACAGCGGCGGATGGATTGCGCTGGGCGGCAAGGACTTCAGCCGACGTGCGAACCATTTTTCCGCGATATCACCCGCGCTGGGCTTGGTGGCTGGTCCGGGTTCCGGTGGTCCGCGAGCTACTGGTCAGCAACCTGGTGGTGGTGGCTACCAAAGCGTGATCACGCCAGCCAGCTCAAGCGCCGCGACCTCCGAATCGGCTCGGGTAGCGCCCTGACCCACGGCGATTCCTGAATCGCCAGGCCTACGGTCTCCAGCGTGGTCAGGCCGACCTGATCGGCCAGCGCGCCGACCATCGCGACCGCCTCAGCGGCCTGGATAGCGGCAGTCGCCTGCTCGATCGTGAGCGTGCGGCCGGGCAGGAACGAGACAACCCATCCGCCACTGCCCACGCTTTTCGCCTGATGGTCGGTCTGGTCGCTGGTCATCAACGATCGGCCGATCACTTGCACAGCCATGAGTCGGTCTCCCCAATTCGCTGTTAATGTCCGATGAATCGAGCGAGCTGATCAGTAGCTAAAGCATCCCCTTTTCACCACCGGAACGCAATAGTGCGTTTACCCGAAAAGCGAACCGACAGGTTGGAATTCGCAATCTTCACAGTCGTTGCGCCCCAGCGAATTAGAACAGGTTGCAGACAATTCGCCCGCAAAACTGTAACGTGTTCTCATGCACTACGACAGTCTGTTCATCGGCGGTAAGTGGACAACACCGGCCGGTAGTGACCGCATTTCAGTGGTCTCCCCCGCAACGGAGGAGACCGTGGGCAGCGTGCCCGCGGTAACGAATGCCGATGTCGACGCGGCGGTCGCCGCAGCGCGCGACGCGTTCGACAGCGGGCCGTGGCCATCGACGCCCCCACTGGAACGAGCCGCGGTCATCGCCAAGGTTGCCCGGCTGATCGAGCAGCGTTCGCCGGAATTGCTCGCCGCGCTCACCGCGGAGATGGGTGCGCCGCCGTTAGCGGCCTTGACACTCAACCAGATTCCCGCCGTCGCCGCGTTGGACGCACTCACCGAACTCGCGAAGACGTTCGCCTGGAACGAGACTCGAGTCGGCCTGTTCGGAACCTCGCGTGTGTCACGGGAACCGCGCGGTGTGGTAGCCGCGATCACCGCCTGGAATGTCCCGTTGTTCCTCGCGGCGAACAAGCTCGGACCCGCATTGCTGGCCGGCTGCACCGTGGTGCTCAAACCGTCTCCACTCACTCCGTTGACCGCGAACCTCCTGGCCGACATCTTCACCGAGGCGGGCCTGCCCGACGGCGTGCTGTCGGTGCTGCCCGCCGAGGCGCAGGCCAGTGAGTACCTCGCGAGCCACCCCGGCGTCGACAAGGTGACCTTCACCGGCAGCACCCCCGTCGGCCGCAAGCTGGCCGCGCTGGCCGGTGAGCAGCTCAAGACCGTGTCGCTCGAGCTCGGCGGCAAGTCGGCCGCCATCGTGCTGCCCGATGTCGACCTGGCCGCGAGCATTCCGGTGCTGGCGTTCTCCGGGTTGATGAACAGCGGCCAGGGCTGTGTGGCCCAGACGCGAATTCTCGCCCCGCGCAGTCGCTATGACGAGATCGTCGAGGCGTTGGTCGCCCACGTCAAGACCATGCAGACCGGCGATCCCACCGATCCCGCGACCCAGCTCGGCCCCCTGATCAGCGAAAAGCAACGCGATCGCGTGGAAAGCTACATCGCCAAGGGCAAGGCCGAGGGCGCGCGACTCGTACTCGGTGGCGGCAGGCCCGAGGGCGTGGAACGCGGTTGGTTCGTGGAGCCGACGATCTTCGCCGACGTCGACAACGCGAGCACCATCGCCCAGGAGGAGATCTTCGGCCCGGTGCTCTCGGTGATCCCGTACGAGACCGAGGACGAGGCCATCGCCATCGCCAACGACTCGGACTACGGGCTCGCCGGTTCGGTGTGGACCACCGACATCGAGCACGGCGTCGAGGTCGCGGCTCGGATTCGCACCGGCACCTTCGCGATCAACTGGTACGCCTTCGACCCGACCGCACCGTTCGGCGGCTACAAGGACTCCGGTATCGGCCGCGAGAACGGCCCGGAGGGCCTGGACGCCTTCTGCGAGCAGAAGTCCGTCCTGATGCCCATGGGTTGGACCGCAGAGTAGACCACCATGTCAACCCGCAACATGGCGTGCGCATCATTCCGCTGGACCGACTGAAACTTCAGATCTCTGGCATATGGACGCGCAGCACCGGCTGCGCGGCCACCTCACCCCGGGCGGGTAGGTCGACGACGTCGACCCGCCAGCCCGGGGGCAGGGCCCGCTGTAGGCGGCCCGCCACGCGCTGCATGGGCGTGCTCGAATAGGTGTCGGACTCGAATCCGGTCACCAGATCGGTCATGCGTCAAACCACCTCTCAGCGTCGATCTCGTCGTTGACCGCGTCGCGGTGCAGGAGTCTCGCAGGGGTTTCAGCTCGAGAGGAATATAGGCGACAGTGGCGCCGGCGCCACCAGCGACTCTCTGACATCGACAGAGATACCCAAAAAGAGTCCGCAGGAATCGTCCGACGAACTGTGCAGAACAGGAACCGCCCGTACCGAATCGGTACGGGCGGTTCTGTACTTGCGGGGGCAGCGCTACTCGGCGATCAGCCCAGGCGCTCCTTGAGTGCCTCGAACTCGTCACGCACGCCCGAGGGCAGCTTGTCGCCGACGAACTCGAACCATTCCTCGATCGACGGGATCTCCTTGCGCCACTCGTCGGCGTTCACCGCGAGTGCCTCGTCGACATCGGCGGCGACCACGTCGAGGCCGTCCAGGTCGAGATCGGCGGCCGAGGGGACGTTGCCGACCGCGGTGGCCGTGGCACCCGAGCGGCCCTCGATGCGGCCGACGATCCACTCCAGCACGCGGGAGTTCTCACCGAATCCGGGCCACAGGAAGCGGCCGTCGTCGCCACGACGGAACCAGTTGACGTAGAAGATCTTCGGCAGCTTGTTCGCGTCGGCGTTCTTGCCGAGGTCGATCCAGTGGTTGAGGTAGTCGCCCACGTGGTAGCCGAGGAACGGCAGCATCGCCATCGGGTCGCGGCGGACGGTGCCCACCTTGCCCTCGGCGGCGGCGGTCTGCTCGGAGCCCATGGTGGCGCCCATGAACACGCCGTGCTCCCAGCCGAACGACTCGGTCACCAGCGGCACGGTGGTCTTGCGGCGACCGCCGAACAGGATGGCCGAGATCGGCACGCCCTGCGGGTCGTCCCACTCGGGAGCCAGGGTCGGGCACTGCGACATCGGGGTGCAGTAGCGCGAGTTCGGGTGCGCGGCGTGGCCCTCGGACTCGGGGGTCCAGTCGTTGCCCTTCCAGTCGATCAGGTGCTGCGGGTCGCCTTCGAGACCCTCCCACCACACATCGTTGTCGTCGGTCTGGGCGACGTTGGTGTAAACGGTGTTGCCCGCGTCGATGGTGGCCATCGCGTTGGGGTTGGAGCTGTGGTTGGTGCCCGGCGCGACGCCGAAGAAACCGAACTCCGGGTTCACGGCGTAGAGCTGGCCGTCCTTGCCGAAACGCATCCAGGCGATGTCGTCGCCCAGGGTCTCCGCGCGCCAGCCGGGGATGGTCGGCTGGATCATCGCGAGGTTGGTCTTGCCACAGGCGCTCGGGAACGCGGCGGCGATGTAGTAGTTCTTGTTCTCGGGCGAGATCAGCTTGAGGATCAGCATGTGCTCGGCCAGCCAGCCCTCGTCGTGGGCCATCGCCGAGGCGATGCGCAGCGAGTAGCACTTCTTGCCGAGCAGCGCGTTGCCGCCGTAGCCCGAACCGAAGGACCAGATCTCACGGTCCTCGGGGAAGTGGGTGATGTACTTGGTGTCGCTGCACGGCCACGGCACGTCGGCCTGGCCCTCGGCCAGCGGCGCGCCCACGGAGTGCAGCGCCTTCACGAACGGGCGGTCGGTGCCCATCTTCTCCAGCGCGGCGGCACCCATGCGGGTCATCACGCGCATCGAGACGACCACGTACTCGGAGTCGGTGAGCTCCACGCCCAGCTTGGGGTCCTCGGCACCGAGCGGGCCCATGCAGAACGGCACCACGTACATGGTGCGGCCCTTCATCGAGCCGCGGTACAGCTCGGTCATGGTGGCGCGCATCTCGGTGGGGTCGACCCAGTTGTTGGTCGGGCCGGACTCGGCCTCGGTCTTGGAACAGATGTAGGTGCGCGATTCGACGCGGGCCACATCGGAGGGATCGGACAGCGCGAGGAAGGAATTCGGCTTCTTCTTCTCGTCGAGCTGCTTGAAGGTGCCCGCCTCGACCAGCTGGGTGGTCAGGCGATCCCATTCCGCGTCGGAGCCATCGGCCCAGACCACGCGATCGGGCTGAGTGAGCTCTGCGACTTCCTGTACCCAGGCGAGCAGTTCACTGTGCTCGGTCGGCGCCTTGCCGTCGGATCCACGAAGACCAGGAATGGTCGCTGAGGTCATGAAAACTCTCCTGAGATGGGCGGTTGTTCGATCCATCGATCGCCACCATGGGCGGGTAAGGCGTCCGCAGTGACCAACCGTCGCACAACCCCGATAGACGGCTGAGGAAGGCCGTACACGGACGGTGGCCGCGCATCGACTGGCAAGAGCGGACGCCCAGGTTCCTGCCTCCAGGTTAACGCGATATGACCACCGATATGGCATCGGGCTCCCTAACAGGTACCCACAGGTGTATCGGTCAATCCCACGTCGGCAATCGATCGAGCGTGGCGATGTCGCGCTCGCACGCGCTCAGCTGTGCGGGACGCTCCGCGACGAGCCTTCGCGCGAGCGCGTCGAGCTCGGTGACGCGCCGGTCAACGGCGATCGCGCGGGCGGTCGATTCGCGCACCACGTGCTCGGCCAGCTCGGCCTCGATATCCACCAGCACCGCCGCGACACGCTGTTCCAGCTGGGCTTTGATGTTCACCAGGGCCTCCGAGACCCACTGGGCCATGTGGTTGCGCTCGGCGAGTTGGCCGCGCGCGCGCACGACCCAGGCGGCCGCGCCCGCGCCGAGCAGCAGCGTCACCGGGACGCTCGCCACGTCGAGAGTCGGCACCAGCGACAGCGGTGCCACGATCAGCCTGCCGAGGCCGACACCAGCCGACGCGCCGAGCGCGATCATGAGGTGATCTTCGACACCACGGTGCCGTTTGTCGGGATCGGGACCGACTCGCGGTGCGGGATCGCGCCTGCGGGTGGTCGGCGCGGCGGTGCCGATCCGGCGGGCGGCTTCGATGACGCGATCGTCGATGACGGCGTCGACCGAGACCGACAGCTCACCGGCCGCCTGCTGCAGTCGCTGGGGGTAGCCGCGCAGTTCGGCGCGGTCGCAGCGGTCGAGTTCGGCGCGTGACCTGGTGTGCAGGGCGCGCACCATCGCGCCGAGTTCGGTGGTCAGGTCGACGCGGGCGAGCTGGACCTGGCTGCGCACGGCGGCCAGCCCGGTCTGGCGGCCACCGTCGCGCTCGGCGACCAGGCCGATGCGTTCCTCCCTGATCCGGGCGGTGTCGGTGCCCGAGCGCAAGGCGGTGATCTGTTCGTCGATGCGCGCCCTGGTATCGGCGAGTACGCGGGCGCGCACGGCGGTGCGACGCTGGGCACCGTCGGCCGGGCCGTGTGCGGTGGCCGCGGCGAGCACGGCGTGCAGTCCGGCCACGCCGGAACGGTCGAGCAGGGCCGAATCGTCGGCGGCGCGGGCCGCGGCGGACATGCGGGCCGACACCGCGACGATGTCGAGGTCGGTGATGCCGCGGGCGGCGAGCAGTTCGAGGTTGCGATCGCGGGTCGCGCGCCAGTCCTGGTAGGCGTGAAAGCCGTTCATGGCGAGCAGGATTCGCTGGTCGGCGGCGCGGAGGCGGTCGATCAGGGCGAACATGTCGGAGCCGAGGACGCTGCCCGCGTCGAAGAGGATCAGCGCCGCGGCAGGCTCGTTGCCCACGGCGGGTTCGGCCAGGTCGATATGGGGTTCGAAGCGGGCGAGTTCGGTGCGCAGCAGGGTGGTGTTGGCGTCGTCGGGAGCATAGAAATCGACGCTGGAGCCCTGCCCCGCACCGGCCATCGCCCGCAACAGGGCGGCGCCCTGCGGGTTCCACCGCTCGATCACCGCGTCCACCGCTGGTGTGAGCGCATTCGGATCGTCATCGTCGACCGGCGCGCGGTCGGATGAGGCGACCCGATCCTCGTCGGGAGGGCCGTGATCCGCCGGGGTGTTCGGATCGTCGGTGCCTCGCGGGTCGACGATCGACCCGTGATCGCGCGGGACCTCAGAGTCCGGCACTGGACATCCGCTCCCAGGCTCTGACATAGCCGTTGTGGACGCGCAGTGCGGCGCGCCGGGCGGCCGGCGGCATGTCGCTGGACACGACCGCGCGCCAGCGGGTGGCGCGGGCGAGCGCCTCGTCGGCGTCGGCGGGCGCGGGTGCCGGGTAGCCGGCGGCCAGGTGCGAGACCTGCGGGCAGGCCAGGCCCGCGCAGAGTCCGGCCCACAGCGCTTCGTCACCGACGAGGTAGTGCTCGATCAGCGTGCGGGCGCGGCCGCCGTCGCCGGGGACCGCGCGGGCGGCCAGCCGGGTCAGCTCGTCGAGCAGTTCGCCGCCACGCACCGCTTCCACCTGCTCGTATCGGCGATGGACCAGCTTGTGCAGCGGATCGATCCCACTGGCGGAGTGCAGAATCTGGATGATCGCCGACGCGGGCAGGTCTGGATCGGCGCGCAGAGCCGACAGCGCGCAGTCCACGCCGTAGAGATCCCAGTTGGCGATCAGCCGCCCGCGGGCTTGCTGATCGGAACCGCTGCCGATGAACAGGTCGGCCGCCAGCACCGAGGGCACATCGGGACCGACCGCGAGCCTGCGCAGGTCGCTCAGATCGGCGGCGTCCACCGCTCCCGCCCTGGTCCGGGCCGCCACCGAGGCGACGATCGGCACGACCGGCAGCCCGAGCTCCTGCGCGTGCCGCTGCGCGGCGGCCACCGCCTCACCCCAGCGCGAGCCCACCGCGTCGGCCTTGTTGAGCACTACGACACCGCGGCCCTTCGGCACCGTGGCGAGCAGGCGATAGTCGGCGGCCTGCGGCGCACCCGCCAGCACATAGATGACCAGATCGCCGTCGAGAACCGGATCGGGCAGCTCGGGTTGGTCCACCGGCGCGGTCTCCTGCGCCGACAACAACGCCAACGCGGCCAGCACGGTGGTCCGCCCACTGAGCGCACGCCCCGCGATCTGGATGCGCACCGGGCGACGGCGGCGAGCTGCCGCGTCGGCGAGCTGCTCGGCGATCGCCGGATCGCCCCCGCGACCTGCGCCGAGAACCGAGATCAGCTCGTCGAGCTGATCCGCGGGCCGTGTCTGTGCGAATTCGGTGACTGTCGACATCGAGCACACCCCCTTTTCGCAGGGCATTGTGTCAGATCCGCGCGACGACGGGGCGGGGCGAACCTTCTGCCGACCTGGGCGATCAGCGGTCCTACCAAGTCGACTGCGACGTAGCTCCGCGCATGCTGGACAATGGACGACGTGAACGACGCCGCCAACCACGCCGAGCCGACCAGCCACAAGCTGTCGGAGATGCCGAACGACGCGGGCCGGCGCTCGCTCACGGGCTCCCGGCTGTACCCGCGCGTCACGAGCTTCCGCTCGCGGCGGGGCGCGCTGACGCCGAAACAGCAGACCTCCTGGGATCGCACATGGCCGGTGATCGGCCGCGATGTGTCCAACGATCCGGTCGAGGCCGACGCCTGGTTCGGGCGTGAGGCACCGCTGGTGATCGAGATCGGTACCGGCACCGGCACCGCGACGGCCGCCATGGCCAAGGCCGAACCGCACCTGAACCTGATCGGCATCGAGGTGTACCAACCGGGTCTGGCCCAGCTGGTTCAGCAGATCGAACGCGAGCAGATCGACAACATCCGGTTGCTGCGCGGCGACGCCGTCGACGTACTCGAGAACATGGTTGCCCCGGAATCGCTGATCGGCGTTCGCGTGTTCTTTCCGGACCCATGGCCGAAGTCGCGCCACCACAAGCGTCGACTGTTGCAGGCCCCGACCTTCGCTCTCATCGCCAGCAGACTGAAGCCGGGCGGGGTGCTGCACGTGGCCACCGACCACGCGGATTACGCCGAGCACATTCTCGAAGTAGGCTCCAAGGAACCGCTGTTCACCGGCTTGAACGACACCACCGGCGGCGACAGCGCCGCCAACCGCACCACCGCGCCGATCGGTTTCGAACGGCCCGTCACCAAGTTCGAAGGCAAAGGCCTGCGCGCCGGTAGCGCCATCAACGAGTTCATATGGGGGAAGATCGACAGATGAGCGTGAGTGAGATCGCCCCCGAGATGCCGGTGCCCGCCCAGGCAGGCTCCGGATCCGAGGCGTTGAGCGGTTCCGATGTTCGACGCGTCCTGCTGGTGTGGGACGCGCCGAACCTCGACATGGGGCTCGGCGCCATCCTCGGAGGACGGCCCACCGCCGCTTATCGCCCCCGCTTCGACGCGCTCGGCCGCTGGCTGCTGGCTCGCACCGCCGAGATCTCGGTGGCCTCCAAGGGCCGCATCGAGGCCGAGGCCACCGTCTTCACCAATATCGCGCCCGGCACCGCCGACGTGGTCCGCCCGTGGGTGGAAGCGCTGCGCAATGTCGGTTTCGCGGTGTTCGCCAAGCCCAAGATCGACGAAGACTCCGATGTCGACGCCGACATGCTCGCCCACATCGCCACGCGTCAACGCGACGGCGGTTTAGCCGGCATCATGGTCGCCTCGGCCGACGGCCAGGCGTTCCGTGAACCGCTGGAGGCCATCGCGGCCAAAGGAATCCCAGCTCAAGTGCTCGGATTTCGTGAGCACGCGAGTTGGGCCGTCACATCCGATACCCTCGGGTTCGTCGACCTCGAGGACATCCCGGGCGTGTTCCGGGAACCGCTGCCGCGGGTGAGTCTCGAGTCGCTGCCCGACGAGGGTGCTTGGCTGCAGCCTTTCCGGCCGCTGTCGGCGCTACTCACTTCTCGCCCTGGTCAAGGAGTCGCTTAAGTGTTCACCCGCTGGGGCGATCTGGTCTATCGGTTCCGCTTCGCCGTTATCGGTGTCGTCGGTGCGGCTTTGTTGGCGCTCGGTGGTTTCGGCTTCGGGCTGGAGGACCATCTCAGCTCCAGCGGTCTGGACGACCCGAATTCGGAGTCATCGCAGGCAGCCCGCATCTCCGACGGCGCGTGGGGGCGCAATCACGACTCCGACATCGTCGTGATGTACAACGCCCCTGAGGGCAAGACTATCGATGATCCCGAGATGAGCCAGAAGGTCATCGCGAATCTGGCCGGGTTGACCGAAAAATATCCGGACTCGATCGATGGTCTTGTCGGCACATACTGGCGCGTCGGCAACTCGCCTTCTGTCCCGTCCACCTTCGGGTCCAAGGACAAGAAGCACGCGTTCGCCGCCATCCGGCTCAAGGGCGACAACGACACCGAAACCTTGCGCAGCTACCGCGCGACGAAGGACGCGTTCGACGTGCCCGGCGTCGACACCGAGGTCTCCGGCTTGCAGGGCATGGCGGGCACCCTCAACGACACCATCGCCAACGACACCAAACGCATGGAACTGCTGGCGATTCCCGCTGTCGGGGTGCTGCTGTTCTTCATCTTCGGCGGCATAGTCGCGGCCGCGCTGCCACTGATCATCGGTGGACTCACGATTCTCGGCGCCAACGGCATCGTCATGGCCTTGACCCATTTCACCGAGGTCAACTCTTTCGTCACCGGTGTCGTCTCGATGATCGGCCTCGGCCTGGCCATCGACTACGGATTGTTCATAGTCAGCCGTTTCCGAGAGGAGATGGCCGAGGGCTACGACACCCGTGCTGCCGTCCGAAGATCGGTGATGACGGCCGGTCGCACTGTCGTGTTCTCGGCGACGATGATCATCGCCAGCCTCGGCGGCATTCTGCTGTTCCCGCAGGGCTTCCTGCGATCGATCGCCTACGGCACCATCGCGACGGTCAGCCTGGCAGCGCTCACCGCGATCACGATCCTGCCCGCGATGCTGGCCATCCTCGGCCCGCGGGTGGACATGCTCGGTCTCAAGCGGTTCCGTAAGGACAAGACCGCCGACGAGATCGAGAACGGCTTCTGGGGCAACATGACCCGCTGGGTCATGAAGCACCCACTCAAGATCGCTATTCCGATCACCATCGGGCTGCTGCTGTTGATCATCCCGGTCAAGGACCTGGCCTTCGGCGGCATCAACGAGAAGTACCTGCCGCCGGACAACTCGACCCGCCTGGCGCTCGAACACTTCTACGAAGTCTTCCCGCTGAAGAAGACCGACCCGATCGAGCTCGTGTTCGTCGGCGAGGACACCAACGCGATCGGCGCGGTCTGGAAGCAGGCGAACCAGGCGCCCGGGTTGGTCGGCCCCTTCGGTGTGCCATCGACGGCGCCGAATGATCGCACGATCTATCGCACGTCGGCGACCCTGCTCGACTCCGACAACGCCGACCAGACGATCGACTATCTGCGCGCCATCGAGACACCCGACGACATCGAAGTCTACGTCGGCGGTCAGCCCGCGATCATGAAGGACAGCATCGACGCGCTGCTCAACCGCATGCCGCTGATGATCGCGCTGGTCCTGCTGGTGACCACGGTGCTGATGTTCCTGACCTTCGGTTCGCTGGTGCTGCCGATCAAGGCCGCCGTGATGAGCGCACTCGGCCTCGGTTCCACGCTCGGCATCCTGACGTGGATCTTCATCGACGGCAACGGTTCCGGAATACTGAACTTCACGCCACAGCCGATCAGTGCGCCGGTCTTGGTGCTGATCATCGCGATCATCTACGGCTTGTCGACCGACTACGAGGTCTTCCTGCTCTCCCGCATGGTGGAAGCGCGCGCCCAAGGCGCATCGACCACCGAAGCCGTGCGGATCGGTACGGCCCAGACCGGGCGGATCATCACTGCCGCCGCGCTGATCCTGCTCGTGGTGACCGGTGCGTTCGCGTTCTCCGATCTGGTGATGATGCAGTACATCGCCTACGGCATGATCGCGGCGCTGTTCATCGACGCCACGGTGCTGCGCATGCTGCTGGTCCCCGCGATCATGAAGCTGCTCGGCGACGACTGCTGGTGGGCGCCGAAGTGGATGAAGCGGATCCAGGAGAAGATCGGCCTGGGCGAACCCATCCTCGACGACGAGCGCCCCGCGCACGGCGGGGTGGTCGATCTCGTGAAAACCACCCCGATCACCGACCCGCCGACCATGCAGATGACGGCGGTCCCCGACTCCAAGCTGGCCCGCACCCCGCGCAGGCCGCGCACGGTCGCCGAGATCGAGGCCGAGGCGCCGACCCAGCGCATCGACAAGATCACCGAGGCCGAGGCCGGCGAGCCCGCTCGGCCGCGGCTGCCGATGTCACCCGATCCGACGCGCCCCCGTGCCTCGATGCTGTCCTCGGGTGAGCCGACGCGAGAATTGCCGGTGGTGAAGCCGGGTACGCCCGCGAAATCCGAAGACGCCGCGAAGCAGGAGGACTCCGGTCTCGACCTGCCGAAGTACGAGACCGGCGAGCCGACCCAGGTTCTCCCGATCGTCAAGTCCTCCACCCCGAATCCCGCTCAGGGACGCGGTGATTCGCCGACATCCGGAGACAACGACCACGGCGACTCGACCACGGGTACCTATGGCGAATCGACCTCGGAGACGTCCGCGGACAACGATCGTGGTTACTCGGGCCCCAGTTTCGGCACGCCCCCCGCCGGGCCCACCGACCTCGGCGACCCCGAAACCGGGCCGGGCGGAGCCGCTCGGTCCACCAATGGGCTCGCGCGCACGAACGGCGCCGCCGACTCGCCCAGCGACAACCCCGGATTCACCGGGCCGAGCTTCGGTGACGATGCCCGCTTCGGACCCTCCGGCACCACCACACCGGACGCTGACCGCGGTGACACCGAAACCCCCAGCAGCCCTTCGGTTTCCCGCTCGAACACGGTCGGGGACAGCGGACCGGGGCTCGACCTTCCCGGAATCGCCACCGACCTGCCGCGGCGCGGTTCCGCGCGCGTGCAACCACCGACCGGGTACACCCCGGGAGTGATCGGCGAAAACCCGCCGACACCTCGGGTGTCGCCGCCGACCGCCACCGGCGACAACACCGGGTTCGGTGCTCCCACAGCGGATTCACCGCAGCGGCCGAGCATCGTCCCGCCGGCCAGGCCGAGCACTGCGACACCACCGCGCGGGATCGTCGATCCGCCGACACCCAGCATCGTCAACCCGCCACCGAGCGCGGCGACACCGGCGTCTCGCGCGAGCGACGCACCGTCGAGCGGTGCCACACCGACGAGCGGAGCCTTCAGCGGATTCAGCCCCGTGACCGCGTCGAATCTCAGGCCGGTGGCTCCGAACTCCCCCGCGCCCGATTCGGCGGAGCCGACCCGGGCGTCCGAACAAGCTGATGCCGCACTGCGCGAACCGGATTCGCGCCCGCACGGAGCCGCGTCGCCGAGCACCGACCTCTCGGCGGTACCCGGCGCGCATCGGGCGGAGTCGGGCTCGGGCACCGCGGCTCGCGCGGAGACCGAACCCGAATCGCCGATCGAGCCGCACAGTGTTTTCGGCACGTCGGTGCCCGTCGAACCACAGCCGAGCACGCCGTGGAACAGCGGGATGACGAGCCCCGGCACACCTCGCGGTTTCAACACACCCGATCACGAGAACGGACCGAGGTTCTCGCCGGTCACGCCCTCCTCTCCCGACGGGGCCGGCGATCGCACCCGGCCCGCCGTCGACCACCCGGCCGACTTCCTCAGTGCGCCGAATCCCTCGGGCACCCAGTCGGATTCGACTCGTTCGGCGAACATCGTGCGCCCGCAGGTGGCCCCGCCTGGATTCACCGAGATCACCCGGGACACCGCCGCCCCCGCGACCGGGCCGACAGGAGCGGACGAAACAGCTGTCGCAGGTCAGGAAGCAGCCGACCACGGCTCGTCATCGGACCAGACCGGTGCCGACGGTCAGTGGCAGGCTCCATCCGGTTTCACCGCCGTCCCGAATCCGCCCGCATCGCCGACGGATAACTCCGACGATGCGTCGACTGCCCCATCCACCGCTGAAACCGATGGCCCCGCAGCGGAATCCGGTGAAGCGCAGGCGGACACCCGCAATGAGATCGAGAACTGGATGGCTCAGTTGCGGTCGTCTCGCCGGGGTACCGCCGCGGACGAGGGGCGTCATCACGGTGGTGAGGGGCGGACGGTCAGTGTGAACGAGCTTCTGCGTCGGCGTGAGGACGACTGAGCGGTTCAGTTCGGGCGGTGGGGCTTTCGGCTCTGTTGGGTGCTCGGAGTGGTGAACTTGCTGTACAGGTGAGACCGGGGCCGGAGCGGTTTGCCTTGCTGTACATGTAGACCGGGTTCCGGAGCTGTGCGCCTTGCTGCACAGGTGAACCGGGCCCGGGGCGGTGAGCCATGCCGCACACGTCAAACCGGGACCCGGGGCGGTGTGCCATGCCGCACACGTCAAACCGGGACCCGGAGCGGTGCGCCATGCCGCACACGTCAAACCGGGACCCGGAGCGGTGCGCCATGCCGCCTACGGAAAACCGGGCCCGGAGCGGTGCGCCTTGCTGCACACGTAAAACCGGGCCCGGGGCGGGTGGACCTTGCTGTGTTTGTTGGAGCGCTGACGCGCTCGAGTCGGGGCCCTTCGGGCCCCCGATCTTCCCTCCCTCCGGGTACTCCTTCGTCGCACCCTCCGCTCAGTCCAGATCGGGGCGGGCCCCTCCGGGTAAAGACACATCAGGGTTACGGGACGGGACGGGTACGGGTACGGGTACGGGTACGGGGATGGTTCGGGTTCGAGCACGGGTACGGGTTCGGGTTCGGAACTACGGGGTTTGGCGGGGTGGGGTGGCTTCGGCGAAGGCGCGGGCGTAGCGGGTTCCGGTGAGTAGCAGCAGGATTCCCACTGCCAGGAAGGCGGCTACGCGGATCAGGCCGGAGAGGGTGGCCAGGTCGAACAGGAACAGTTTGGCCAAGGCGGCCGCGGCTACCAGTAGGCCGGAGACCAGGCAGACCTTCGCGACCGCGGGCGAACTCGACAGGCGTCGCAATCCGTAGAACAGCGAGCCGGTGGCCGCCACCATCCACACGATGGTCGCCAGGCTGTGTCCGACGATGAAACCGTCTGCGCCGCCGAGGGATACGCCGAGCGAGACCGCGGCGACCAGCACGTAGTACAGCCCGGCGATACTCACCGCGATCCACACCGCGGTGACCAGTGCCGCGTCGTCGCACCGGGGCAATCGGGGCACGGTCCATGCCACCATCGCCGCCACGCCCAGTCCGACCACGGCCGCGACCGCGGTCGAGATGCCGAGGTGTTGGTCGGCGAGCCTTTGTAGCGCAAGCGTTTCCGGCGTGGCGATCGCCAGCATCACCAGCCCACCCAGCAACGCGAACGCGATGCCGAGGCCGGCGGCGACCCGGGTGCGGCTCGCCGCGGCCACCGCCAGGAAGGCTAGGCCGACCGCGAACAACATGGTCGGGAGCAGCCGAGGATGCCCGCCCGTCGCCAGGGTGCAGGTCTGCAACAGGGCGACGGCACCGGTCAGTCCCGCTACCAGCGCCGTATGGCGCGCGATACGCAACCGTCCGCCGGGGTGGGCGAGTTCGGCGTCCGGGACGACCGCGGTACCGGTGGAAGGTGCGCCCTTCGCGAGATCCTCTGGCGCCTGCGCGTTCTCAGGGATCTCGGCCGTGGCGGTGAAGCGCGGAATCAGCGCGGTGGCCGCGAGGCCGAGGAGGACAGCGGCCGACACGGCGGTGATCGAGGCGCTCATCATGCGGTCGAAGAGCACCGCGGCGGCAAGCACCGGTAGCGCGGTCAGGGCGATCGTGATGCTCGCGGTGATGTCGCCTGCCCTGCGCCGCACCGCGAGCAGCGCACCGACGAGCCCGACCACCGCACAGGCGATCGCGGCAACCAACAGCCCCAGCCGCTGCTGTGCCTGCCCACCGGACATGGCCGCTTCGGTCCCGCTGAGCGCCACCATCCCCAGCAGGGCCAGTACCACCGGCAAGGTGCGCGCTATATGCAGCACCGGCCAGTCCCTGCGCATCTGCACCGGAACACCCGCCGCCTGTAGCACCACCAAGAAGCCGAGCAACATCAATTCGGTGGTCAACGCCGGTGACAACACCGCCGCCCCCAACACGACTCCCACCGCCAACGGCTGCGACTGCCACCGCATCGCGATCCCCACCCCGACCAACGCCACGACAAGGGCGACCGCGAGCCCCACGCCTCCCGGAATCCACCGGTAATACCCCGTGACCGCGACGACATCGAGGTACAACCCGGCAATACCGGTGGCCACCAAGGCGATTCCACCCACCCGGCCACCGGGTCGTCCGAATACCCGCCAACCGAGTCCCACCAGAACCGCCGAAAGGGCGCCCCCGGCAACCACTCTCGCCACCGGACCGAAGAACCCCGCCTGCGCGGCCAGCACCAGCAGCATCAGCACACCCACCAAGGTCACACCGACTCCCGCAACCGCGAGCACCCGAGAGATAACCCCTTCCCGCTGCCACCACGGCACCCGAGCCGCACGACCCGGCCCAACCTGCCCACCACGCCCCGAAGCTCCGACCCATCCCGGAGCGCCCTGCCCCGTCGGCTGTGCGACCTGTCCGTAGGGCGCACCACGCCGACCACGCGACCCCGCCGGACCAACCCAATTCGGCGGCGTCGCGTACGACGCACCATGCCCACCGGGCGACCCAGCCCAATTCGGCGGCGTCGCATATGGCGCACCGCGCCCACCATGCACCCCCGCCCAGTTCGGCGGCGCGGCGTACGGCGCGACCTGCCCACCGTGCGGCCCCACCCAATTCGGCGGCACCCCACTGGGCCCATACGGCGAGGGACCCACCGGCCCATAGGCCATTCCACCAGCGGGACCTACAAACCCTTGATTCGTACCCGGCACCGCCGGACCCGCGGCATTGCGCACATCTTCGCCACCGGGACTCCCGCCCCGCTCCGGCGAGACGTCAGCCCGCCCGGCCTGCTCAACACCGCTGCCAGGAACCCCGGAAACCGCACCCGGATCCGGAGCAGGCTGCTCGACGACCGCACTCTCCGCCCGCGACACCTCCCCCCGCAACTGCGCGGACAGCACATCCAGATCGCCCCCCAGCTGCCCCATGCGGGCGCCGAGCGCGGTGAACTCCCCCGAGAGTCGCGCAACCAGCGCGGGATCGATAGCAGTACTCATAACCCCATAGTCGGCGCACATGAAGCCCCGAACATGAGTAGAAACCCCTGCCAACCCCCTGTTCCTACCTGAATTCGAATATCACCACTACCAACGCCCCACCCCCACCCCGTATGTCTTTACCCGGAGGGGCCCGCCCCGATCTGGACTGAGCGGAGGGTGCGACGAAGGAGTACCCGGAGGGAGGGAAGATCGGGGGCCCGAAGGGCCCCGACTCGAGCGCGTCAGCGCTCCAACAAACACAGCAAGGCATACCCGCCCCGGGCCCGGTTTCACGTGCGCCGACAAGCCCCCGCCTGCATCAAGACCCCAAAAACCGTCTCCACTGAACCATCAACGGATACTTCGCCGTCACAGACCCGAACCGAATCCGCCCGTGCACGACAAGATGCAGCGGCCCGATCGGCGGCCCCGTACGCACCTTGTTGTTGGCCGAGGACCCCACCAGATCGAGACCGTTGAGATCGACCGTCGCAGCCGCCGGGACGAGCAACGTCAGGCTCGTGCAGTAGTCATCGACCTGGATCTCCACGATCTGCGTCTGCATGACCGCCTCGGTGAAGTCCAAGGTCACACCGGACATCAGGTTGTTGAGGTGCAGCACCGGCGGCACCTGCCACGGCCCTCGTCGATGAACCCCCGACAACCGGCTACGGATCGCGTTCGGATTGGACCCACCGGCCGGGACCGGGATGGGTCGTGGGCGCGGCATGGCGGCAGGTTGCGGCGTACCCGCCACTCGCATCCCGGGCAGGTCGACCAGCACAGCGTTGAGTTCGCCGCGAGTCTTGGCGGCGAGCGCGGTGTCCATCCGTTCGGTGAACTCCCCGAGCGAGAGCATGCCGAGCCCGACAGCACGCTGCAGCAACTGCCCGACGTGCTCACGTTCGGCGTCGGAAACGCGGAGCTCACGGTCACCGACGGGAGCAGCCGTCGCGGCGCCGGGTACGAAGAGGGATTCAGGACCGCCCATGTCATCGAGGGTAGCCAGACATGTCGACGAGCACATCAGGGCAAACCCCTAATCACTACGACTACTCGAGCCCCTGCTCGATCGCGTAGCGGGTGAGTTCCACCCGATTCGCCAGCTGCAATTTACGCAATGTCGCCTGCACATGGTTCTCCACCGTTCGATGCGAGAGATTCAACCGGGTGGCGATCTGCTTGGCCGACAATCCCTTGGCCACCATCCGCAGAACCTCTGTTTCCCGCTCGGTCAACGACGGGCGATGCGGTTGATCGGCGACCGGCGGTGCGGTGGCCATCCGGCGGTACTCCCCGAGCACCAACCCGGCCAATCCGGGCGTGAACACCGGTTGACCCGCGGCGGTGGCCTCGACCGCGTCGATCAGCTCGGTGGCCGAGGCGCTTTTCACCAGGTATCCGCTCGCGCCCGCTTTGATCGCGTCGAGTACGTCGTCGCGCTCGGCCGACGCCGACAACACCAGCACCCGGCTGTGCGGCGAAACACGCAGCACTTCGGCGGTCGCCGCGGCGCCGTTTCCGTCGGTGAGCTGCATATCCATCAACACCACATCCGGCTGCACGGCCGCAGCCCGCCGAGAAGCCGTCCCGACACCGTCCGCGGTGGCCAGCACCTCGAAACCGGCTTCGGCGAGATCGCGGGAAACACCCTCACGCCACATCGGATGATCGTCGACCACCATCACCGTAATGACCGGCATGCCCAGCTCCTGTTCTCAGCGCGCCAGGTGGCGCGGAATCCGGAATTCCCATTCGGTACCGAGGTCCTCGCCTTCGGTGAGCAGCTCGGCGCTACCGCCCAGCGCCTCGACCCGTCCGACGATCGACCTCGAAACCCCCATCCGCCCTTCGGCTTCGGCCGCTTCGAGGCGACCCGCCGCGATGCCGACGCCGTCGTCGCGCACACTCACGACCAGCCCGTCGCCGGTATCTTCGAGCAGCACATAGGCTTTCGCGTCCGCTCCGGCATGCAGCGCGACATTCGACAACGCGGTGTTCACCGCCGCCGCGATCTCCTGCGCGATCATCGGCCCGATCAGCACCGGATCGCCCGGCGTAGCCACCGACACCTTGGGGGTAGCGAGTGCGGTCAGCAGCGGCCGCAGATCCACTTCCCCCGAACCGGAGTGGGGCTGCTGCGCCTGCTCGGACAACAGCACGCGCAGCGCCACCTCCTGCTCCCCGGCTCGATAGGCGAGTTCCTCTGCGAGCCCGCCTATCTCGCTTCCGCGACGCTTGATGAACGCGAGCACCTGCAACACCCCGTCGTGCACCTCGCGAGCCAACCGCTCCCGTTCCTGCGCCGCGGCGGTGATCCGCAGTGCCCGCTCGAGCTGCACCTGTGCCCGCCGCGCGGTATTGGCCGCCAGCCCGAGTGCCAGCCCCACCGAAACGAGCACCGGCGCGGTGGCATCGCCCCACACGTCCTGGCCCCACTGATCTCGCACCGTCACCACCACGGCCGACATGGCCAACCCGGCGACGACACCGGCGACCGGCCCGCGCAGCACAGCCATCGAGATCACCGAGTTCGCGATCCACAATGTGGTGGGCAACGTTTGATGACCGTGGTACCAGTCGTAGTCGGCGACCAGCCGGGTCGAGGCGATCAGCGCGATCGTCACCACCTGATCGCCGAACACCACCCAGCCGCGGACCTTCCCGGTCGCCTCGGGGAAATACCATTGCGACAGCAGCAACGCCGAACTGCCCGACCAGATCGCCATCACCGCGATCAGCACCCAGCTCAGTCGCGGATGCTCGTAGTACGACACCGACGCGATCTGCTGTCCGATCGCGTACAGCAGCGTGACCAGCCGAAACGCCTGCGCGGCCCGCCACAGTGGGGCGGTCGCGGCATCTGCCGAGCGCAACTCAGCTGTGTGGGTCCGCATCGCCGGCTCCGGCGTCTTCCTTGCGCAGCAGCTTCGCCACGTCGAAGCGGCCCGCGGGCTCGGGTTTGTCGGGTTCGGCGCTGAACCGTTTTCGTTCCTCGGTGGCGACCAATTCGCCGAAGGCCTGCTCCGGGCTGTCGGCGAGCAGGTACCGAATGGCGGTGTTGCCCACCGCGATCAACGGCACGGCGAGCAGTGCCCCCGCGATCCCCCCGACGACCAGTCCGGCGGCGATGGCCAGCACCACGGCCAGCGGATGGATGCTCACCGCCCGCCCGAGCAGCAGCGGTTGCAGCACATGGCCTTCCAGCTGCATCACCGCGACGATGATGCCGAGCACGATCAGCGCGGTCACCAAACCCTTGGTGACCAGCGCGATGAACACCGCCACGAACCCCGCGAAGAACGCGCCGATGATCGGGATGAACGCGCTGATGAACACCAGCGAGGCCAGCGGCAAGGCCAGCGGCACATGCAGGATCGCCAGCCCGGCTCCTATCCCTATCGCGTCGACCGCGGCCACCACGACGGTGGCGCGCACGAACCCGACCAGCGTTCCGAAGCCCAGTTCACCTGCGGTGCGGACTTTCTCGCGGTGCGCGGTGGGAATGATCCGGGTGATGAAGTTCCAGATCTGATCTCCGCCGTAGAGGAAGAAGATGAGGATGAACAGGATCAGGAACGCGCCGGTGAGAATGTGGCCGATGGCGGTGGCGGTGGTCAGCGCGCCGCTGGTCAGGCTCTCGCGATTGTCCTGGATGGTGCGCACGATGGTGTCGCCCGCGTTGCGGATCTGCTGATCGCTCAGATGCGCCGGGCCGTTGATCAACCAGTCCTGCACCTTGTGCACGCTGTTGGTGACCTCGTTGGACAACCCCGGCACACCGTCGACGAACTGTTCGACGACAAAGGTCAACACCCCCGCGAGCAGCCCGATCGACCCCAACAGCGCCACGAACACGCCGAGCGAGCGCGGAATTCCCACCCGCTGCATCCAATCGACCAGCGGCGCCAGCAGCGCGGCGGCCAACAACGCGATGGCCAGCGGGATCACCACCGTGGCGAACTTCTGCACGAGCATCCCCACCGCGAGCAGGGCGGCGAAGATGATGAGCAACCGCCAGCTCCAGGCGGCGGCTTTGCGGACCAGGGGATGAACTGACTCGGCATCCGAGCGCCACGGCAAAGACGGGGGGCCCGAAACTACCTTCTGGTCGGTCACCCGACAGAGCCTATCGGTCCGAACGCTAGATTGGTGGTCGTGTCGGCGCCACTGGAAGCGGTCAAACAGACCATGCGAACGCGCTGGCCGCTGTATCTGACGTCGGTGCTGTTGGCCAATGCCTTCGGCGCGGTGCTGGTGTGGGCGTTCATCCAATACGGCCTGCCGGTTCCCGAGGGCGATCCGGGTGGGGTGCGCCAGACCGGTCTGCTCGCACCCCTGCTCGTCTTCGGCGTCGCCGCGGTACTGAGCATCTTCGCCGCCGCGCTCATGCTGCGGCCGGTGATGCGCTGGCAGATGCGCGGCGGTCCGCCGAGCAGACGCGAGCAGATGGCGGCACTGCACGTACCGCTGCGGCAGTCGATCGTGCACCTGGTGCTGTGGATCATCGGCGGCGGCATCCTGGCCGCGTTGATCATCGTCGAATCGCCCGAGCTCGCGGGCGCGGTGATCATCACCGAGTGTATGGCCGCCACCATCGTGTTCGGCTTCACCTACATGCTGGGGGAACGCATTCTGCGCCCGGTCGCCGCGGAAGCGCTGACCGAGGGCACCTTCGACCACACACTGACCCCCGGCGTCGGCACGCGCATGGCGATGACCTGGGGTATGGGCACGTTCGCGCCGACCATCGCGATCGTGCTGCTGTGCGTCACCCAGATCTCCTCGGATGTGAAATTCTCGGCGAAGTCGCTCGCGATCTCGATCCTGCTGCTGTGTGGCGTGGTGATCCTGCAGGCGCTGGCGCTGTCGATGCTGACCGGTTCGTCGATCTCCGACCCGGTGCGCCAGCTGTCCCAAGCCATCAACAGGGTGCAGGCGGGGTCGCGCGACGTGCAGGTGGAGGTCTACGACGGCAGCGAGATCGGGCTGTTGCAGGTCGGCTTCAACCGGATGATGGACGAGGCCGCCAAGCGCCGCAAGCTGCAGGAACTGTTCGGCCAGCACGTCGGCGAGGACGTGGCGCAGCGGGCACTGGACTACGGCACCGAACTGGGTGGTGAGACCCGGTTCGTGGCGGTGCTGTTCGTGGATATGGTCGGTTCCACCGCCGCCGCGGCCGAACGCCCGCCGACCGAGGTCGTCAGCCTGCTCAACGAATTCTTCCGGGTGGTGGTCGACGTGATCGACAGCCACCACGGTTTCGTCAACAAATTCGTCGGCGACGCGGCGCTCGCCATCTTCGGCGCTCCGCTCGACCGTCCCGACGCACCGAGTGCGGCCCTCGCCGCGGCCCGCGATCTGCGCGAGGCGCTGCGCGGGGTGACCAGTCTCGACATCGGCATCGGCGTCTCGGCAGGCCTTGCTGTCGCCGGAAACATCGGTGCCGCAAATCGTTTCGAATACACCGTGATCGGCGACCCCGTCAACGAGGCGTCGCGGCTCACCGAATTGGCCAAAGATCATCCCGGCCGCGTTCTCGCTTCGGGCAGCGCGCTCTACTTCGCCGACGAAAGCGAGCAGGAACATTGGATGACCGGAGACGAGGTCCAATTGCGCGGCAGACGCAGAAAAACCCGCCTGGCCTGGCCGAAGTCCGCGATCGCCGCGCCGCGCACGGACGAGGAAGAACACCCACGTTCGCTAGGGTGAGATGGTGACGGCCGACGGCGACCTAGCAGGCGCACCGGCCGAGCGCCGCCGCCGGTTCCGGTGGGTCAAGTGGGTGCTCGGCGCGGTGATCCTGGCGCTGCTCGTCGGCGAGGGGATCTATCTGTGGCCCCGCCTGCACGAATCGTGGCGCACGCTCACCGAGATCCACTGGGGTTGGCTGATCCTGTGCATCGTTTTACAGGCGATGTCGATGAGTGGTTTCGGCCGGGTACAGAAACAGCTGTTGCACGCGGGCGGGGTGGACGTCAGCCAGGGGAAATCGGTATCGGTGGTCTACGGCGCGACCGCGATGTCGCTGACGCTGCCCGCCGGCCAGGTCTTCTCCACCGCCTTCACCTATCGCCAGACCCGGCGCTGGGGTGCGAGCCCCATCGTCGCCTCCTGGCAGTTGGTCTTCTCGGGAGTGGTCGCCGCCGCCGGGCTGGCGCTGCTCGGGATCGCCGGCGCCGCACTGGTGGGGCAGGGAATCGGCTTCAAATTCGTCGGCTCGCTGGTGGTGCTCGGCCTGGTCCTGTTCATCGGCAACTATCTCGCCCGCCATCCCGGCACCCTCGAGGCGATGCTGCGGCGGGTGCTCGCGCTGGTCAATCGACTGCGCAAGAAACCCGCCGATCACGGCATCGCCAAGCTGGCCGAGATCCGGGCCCAGCTCGAGTCGGTCGATCTGGGCAAGAAGGACGCAGCGCTCGTCGGGGTGTGGGCACTGGTGCACCGGTTCGCCGATGTGGCGTGCCTTGGCGCCGCCTGTTTCGCGGTCGGCGCCGATCCCAAGTTGTCCGGGCTGCTCATCGCGTTCGCGGCGGGCAAAGCGGTGGGGTCGATCCCGTTCGCGCCGGGCGGCATCGTCTATGTGGACGCGACGTTGATCTACGGTCTCACCGCGGGCGCGGGGCTGCCCGCCGCGCAGGCTGTCGCGGCCGCGTTCGTCTACCGGCTGGTCAGTTTCATCCTTGTCGCCGTCGTCGGCTGGATCGTGTTCGCGTTCCTGTTCCGCACCCCGCAGGCCGACGACGAAGAGTACGAACAAGAGTTCAAGCAGCAGCGGCGAATCTGATCAGCGCAGTGCGCGAATGGCCGCTCGCCAACCCAGAAGGAACAGCGCGAGCACACAGGACGCGACGATCACGAAACTCGCCGCGACACCCTGTCCGCTGATGGCCCGCAGGGTCATTCCGCCGACGAGGGTGGTGGCCCAGATCAGGATTCCGCTCGGCCACAACGCCGTTGCGTCGAACCGGGCATTGCGCGCGACGAACACCGCCGCGACCCAGCCGAGAATCAACCCCGCCCCGAAGGGCCACACCGTTTTCAGCAGACCGGCGAGAACAGCCTCGTCGTGACTACGGCGGCCGATCGCACAGAACACGATCACCAGCAGGGCATCGATACCGAACGGCGCGTATCTCTTCACCGCAGTAGCGTAACCGGTCAAGATCGACTTCCGGTCCCACATCACACCCATCGACCAGTGCGGACCCGCACCGACAAGGCGGTCAAGCCTCCGGCGTGGCCAGCGATTTCAACAGCACGGCCGCGAGTCGTGAAGTGGCGTCACCGCTGTCGACGTCGGCGATGTGCACCGCGAAAACCAGATCGCCCATCGTGGCAAGCAGCCACCCGTCGGAGCCGCCCCTGGCGGGGAATGCGGTGATATCGCGGAATCCGCGCAGCGCGGCGGTTTCCGGCTTTCCGATGCCCTCGTTCATGAGCCCACGCAAGCGGTCGACCGCGGGTTGGGGCAGCGCGGGGATCGGCGTTTCGGTGGTGCCCGGCTTGCCCGCCTCGATCATCGGCGCGATCACCGAGCCACGCGAGATGGCCGCGGCGGCGATCGCCATTCCGAAGGGGCTGACCTGCACCGCATCGGCGCCCGCACCCTGGCGCACCTGTTCGGTGCTGCGGCCGGGCGCGCTGATCCGCCCGGTCACCTCGTCGAGCCCGGCCACCTTGAAGTCGACGCCGACGCCGAGCGCGGTGGCGGCCTCGGCCGCTTCCTGCACCGTCACGTCCTGCGGCGCCTTGTTCTTGGTCGCCGCGGCCACCGTGCGGAAAAGCTCCATCGTGCCGCCCGCCGGGAACAACCCGGTGAAAGCGATCGGACCCTTCTCGGTGGCGTAGGAGTTCTGCGCCACCGCGACGACCGCGCCGGTCGACGGCTGGATGGCCACGACCGTGGCCGGGGTCCCCGCGCTCACCACCGCGTCTTCGGCGGCGCGCTGCAAGCGCTGATCCATCGTCGCGGCGATGTCCGGCCCGGCGGGCCCCTGATATCCGGCCACCTGGTCGACGAACCTGCCGTCGGCCTCGAAGATCTGCACACCCCAGCCCGCGGTGGCCTCGAGGCTGTCCTGCCACACCTCGCGCAGCGCGTCGAGCATCGGCGAGCGCGTGCGCCGGTCGGCGGAGATCAGTTTGGGCTGCTTCTCCATCACCACGCCGGGCACCTTGGCCATCCGCGGTTCCAGGATCGCGAAATCGCCCTCGCGCAGGTTCACCGCGACGATCGGCTTGCCCTGCGAGCCCGCCAGCTGCTGCATCAGCGACGGTCCGGTGATCAGCGGCGCGACCGGTTCGATGGCGTCGGCGAGGGCGTTGGTGGTGCCGACGAGATCGCCGGTGCGGCTCGGGTCGATCTTGATGACGTTGAGTATCTGCTCGGTCATCAGCGCGTCGCCGGGCAGATCGACCACTCTCGGCGGCGGCTTCGCGGTCGTGCGCACGAGCTTGACCGTGCGATTGTTCGTCAGCTGCGGCATCACCACCGCGGGCTCCCAGGAGATCCGCCAGCCGATGGCGAGCTTGCGGACGGTGCCCTGCAGTGTGTAGGTCCAGTCCTTCTTCTCGCCGAAGTTCCAGGCGACGTCCATGCTGAAGATCGCGGACTGCGGGTCGAGGTCGATGACCTGAGATGCCTCGTAGTCGACAGTGCCCGACTGCAGGCCCTCGAACATTTGCTTCATGGTTGCCGAAGCGGCGGCGGGGTACGAGGTCAGGTCGGCGGCCTTGGCGTAGTCCTGCTCATCGAGAAGGTCGGTGAATCGCTGGACCACCGTCTCCGACTCGCTCGCCTTCCCACCCACTCCGCATGAGCACAGCGCGATGGCGAGGGTCGCAACCCCCGCGATCGCCATTGCGCCCCGGACGCGAAAGCGGCGGGATCCCCACACATCCATATCGCCCACTCTTCACTCTTGCCACTCCGGTAACAAATCCACCGTACCGGAAGTTGACCCGTCTCCAATGCCCCGGTAAGTCGGTACGCTACCCGACCTCGACACCTCGATTGTGCCGGAAATCTCGCCCCGATGAGGGTCCGTTTTCCAACCTCGACCAGTAAGCGGCAACAACTGCTGCGTCAACCGTACCGACCGCCACCCCGGGCGGTGCGGATCTCGCATTTGTCCGGCGATTCAACGCGAGGGTACCCAGGGCTATCGGCGCCCAACCGCGCGGCATCGGCTTCGCGGCATCGGTCGAGGCCGTTCACACAGAACGAAATACCCGGTGCGGATTTCAGCGTAATCTTGTAATCAACGCAACGTGCACAACAGAGACAGCAGGTGATTTCCATGCGGAACGCCCAACGCGAACGCGGATTCGGCCGACCCGGCGGCTGGCAGCAAGCCGACCTTCCCGATCCCGCCGACGCTCCAGACTGGTTCGCCGGACGATTGCCCGCCGACTGGTTCATCGGGCCGGTGGAGATCGAGATCGACCGCGACGAGATCGTCGTGGTCGGCGAACTGCCCGTCCCCGGCGACGCGAGCGCCGCCACCAGAGAAGGCGCCCTCGCCCGCTTCCGCGAGTCGACCCGCCCGGCCCGCATGCAGATCGCCGACGAGGCCCAGCGCCGTTACGGTCGCAGCGTCGCCTGGGGCGTGCGTGCGGACGGCGAACGAATCCTGTTCACCCATTTGGCCGTCCCGGTCATGACCCGCCTACGTCAGCCCGAACGCCAGGTCCTCGACACCCTCATCGACGCCGGCGTAGCCCGCTCCCGCGCCGACGCCCTCGCCTGGACCGTCAAACTCGCGGGAAAACACGCCGAAACCTGGCTGGCAGAGCTGAGAGAAGCGATGCGCAAAGTCGACGACCTCCGCTCAGAGGGCCCAACGGGTCTGTGACTTAAGGTGGCCTGCATGGAGACCGTGCAGGCCACAGGCCCGATCCTCGTCGTCAACGGGCCGAACCTGAACATGCTCGGAACCCGTCAGCCGGAGATCTACGGCGCCGACACTCTCGACGATGTCCTCGCCCTGTGCGAAAAGACCGCCGCCCGCTTCGGGCGCGAGATCATCGCCTTCCAGTCCAATCACGAAGGCGCGCTGATCGATCGGATCCAGCAGGCCCGCGGCGAAGCGTCGGCCATCGTCATCAACCCGGGCGGCCTCACCCACACCTCGGTCGCGCTGCGCGACGCGCTGGTGATCCCGGAGGTGCCGATCGTGGAGGTGCACATCAGCAATGTGCACGCGCGCGAGGAGTTCCGCCACCATTCGTTCGTGTCCCCGATCGCGACCGCGGTGATCGCCGGCCTCGGCATCCAGGGCTATGCGGCGGCGATCGAATACCTGAGCAAGCGCTAGGCGAGCCGGAAAACAGGGAAACCCGGTGCGATAGCGCTCAATTCGGCGTCGGTCGCGTTTTTGGTGACGCCGTCGAAGAACTTGCCGACCTCCCAGCCCCACTTCTCCAGGTACAGGCGCAGCAGCGGCACCTTGTCGGCATCGGGAACCTCGGCGGCCGTGAATGATTCGACCTTGCGACCCAAGCGCAGTTCACCTTCGCCCGCCACCCGCAGATTGCGCACCCACTGCACGTGCCCGCGCGGCGCGACCAGGTAGCGCTCGCCGTCGGCGGCTGTCATCACGTTCACCATGGTCGTGCGCCATTCACCGCTCTTGCGCCCGCGCACCGCGAGCAGCCGCGAACCCATGATGCTGATCCCGAACTCGGGCAGCAGGTTGGCGATCTTGTTGATGATCCGATCGAGGCCGGTCGGGGGGAGGTGGCGGGTCGCGTTGTCCATGGTGATGACTCCTTAAACCGTGAGCACTGCTCTCTGTTGCTCATCAGCATGCGCGCGCCACCGCTCGAAGTCAAGAGCAGTGCTCACCGTTTCCGAAATGTCGCATTGTGGCGAAGTATTGCCGCGATGGAATGTAGTACGTATGCTACATATCATCGAAGGTCGATGACTGGGAGGACTCATGACTTCGAACCACAACGTCGTTCTCGATATCCGGCAGCTACGGATGCGATATGACGAAACAGACGTCCTGCACGATGTGACTTTTCAAGCCAGACGCGGGGAAGTGCTCGTCATGCTCGGCCCCAACGGGGCGGGCAAAACCACCACGATCGAGATCCTCGAGGGGTTCCGCAGGAGGTCGGCCGGTGAGGTCGATGTGCTGGGGACCGATCCCGAACACGGTGACGAACTCTGGCGTGCGCGCATCGGCGTGGTGCTCCAATCCTGGCGTGACCACGCCCGATGGCGGGTGCGCGAACTGCTCGGCCACCTCGGTGGGTACTACAGCCCGTATTCCACCGACCGAGTCACACGACCGTGGGACACCGATGAGCTCATCGAGTTGGTCGGCCTGACCGAGCAGCGCGATGCGAAGATCGCGACCCTGTCCGGAGGCCAACGGCGCAGGCTCGATGTGGCGATCGGCATCGTCGGCAGACCGGAACTGCTCTTCATGGACGAACCGACCGCGGGCTTCGATCCCGCCGCCCGGCGCGACTTCCACGACCTGGTCCATCGACTGGCCGATCTGGAGGAGACCACCGTCCTGCTCACCACCCACGACCTGGACGAGGCGGCGAAACTGGCCGACCGGATCCTGATCCTGGCCGGTGGTCGGATCATCGCCGACGGCTCTCCGGAGGAACTCAGCGCCGCCACCGCGGGCGAGGCCGAAGTGCGCTGGACCTGCGAGGGGCAACGTTTCGTCCACACCACGACCGAGTCGACCAAGTACATCCACGAACTGTTCAAGCAGCACGGTGAACTGATCGAGGACCTCGAGGTGCAACGCGCGTCGCTGGAAGACACCTACATGGCGCTGGTGCGCCGATTCGAATCCGACGCGGCCACCGAACCCGTCCGCTCACTGCAGGAGGTCATGCGATGAATCCCACGCTGGTAGCGGTGCGGGGCGGCCTGGCGGCGATGTGGATCGAGCTGCGGCAGCTGTACACCAACGGAACGAGCCTGATGGGCCAGTTCCTCACTCCCACACTGTTCCTGATCGCGATCTTCTTCCTGCGCGACCGAACCTATCAGGACACCGAGCTGTCGCTGGGCGAACTCGCGGTGCCCGGTCTGCTCGGCGGCATCATCGCGTTCAACGGCTTGTACGGCATCGCCGAAGTGCTCGCTCTCGATCGTGAGGACGGAACCCTGTTGCGTGCCAAGACGATTCCGAACGGCATTCTCGGTTACCTGATCGGCAAGGTCGGCACGACCGCGGGGGCGGTACTCGTCCAACTGGTGGTGGTGCTGGCCATCGGCGCCTTGATCGTGGGTGGATTGTCGACGCCGGGAGGTGCGTTGATCACGCTGGCCTGGGTGATTGCGCTCGGCCTGCTGGCCACCCTGCCGATCGGCGCCATCCTGGGTGGGCTGATCGTCGGCGCCCGTGACGTGTTCCTGCTTACTCTGCCGCTGATGGGACTGATCGCCATCTCCGGCATCTGGTACCCGATCACCGCGCTGCCCGGCTGGGTGCAGGGCCTGGCCCAGCTCTTCCCGATGTACTGGCTCGGCCTCGGCATGCGTTCGGCACTGCTGCCCGCCGAGGCGGTGGCCATCGAGATCGACGGGTCGTGGCGGCACCTCGAGACCGCCGCGGTGCTCGGCGTATGGTCGATCGTCGGGTTGTTGCTCGCGCCGATCGTGCTGCGGCGAGCGGCCCGTCATGAGTCGGGATCCAGCGTGGCAGTCCGCCGCGAGAAAGCGATGCAGCGTGCCTTCTGAGGTCATCTACAACCGCATCGCGATGTTGCGTGCCGAGCGTGGCATCTCGCGGCGCGACCTGGCCGAAGCGCTCGGCGTGCACTACCAGACCGTCGGTTATCTCGAGCGCGGCGAATACAGCCCCAGCCTGCATCTGGCGCTGCGGCTCGCGGCCTATTTCGAGGTGGCGGTGGAGGTGGTGTTCTCCACCGAACCCTTCCCGCGACTGGGCGCCGAGACCGCGTGAACACCCGACACCGTCCGGCAGCGAAGTGCCGGACGGTGTCGGTGTGTCATCCGCGCAGGACCTGAAAGGTCGAGGCCGAGGCGCCGACGGCTCGTTTCCAGTACGACGACACCGATTCGGCCAGAACGGTATCCACGCCGACCGCGGTGCCGGTCTCCACGACGTGTCGCGCACCGGCCGCCATCATCCGCAGGTAGGCCGGATCGGCCGACCCCCCCTGCTCGACCATCCCGGCCCACGCGGCGTACAGATCTCCGACACTGCCCAGTGAGCGCTGGGCGTAGGGCAGGAACCGGGCGATCTCGGAGCCGGATCTCTCGATGATCGCCAGCGCCTGTTCGTAGCCGAGCAGCAGTGGCAGGAACAGGGCCAGCATCGCCTGGTAGTAGACCTGCGCCGCGCCGTCGTCAGCGCCCAGATATTCCGTTGAAGCCAAGGGCCGCAACAACTCTCGCTGCGCCTCGAACACTGCCCGCGGTCCGCTGTAGAAGATGTAGGCCGACGGGCCTGCCAGCTCTTGCGGCTGGGCCATCACCCCACCGGCGAGAAACTCACCACCTCGAGCCCGGACGAACGCCGCGCCTTCCCTGGTTCGCCGCGGCGAATCCGAGGACAGGTTGACCACGACCTTGCCAGTCAGATCGATGTCGCCGAGAACCGCGTCCATCGCGTCGTAGTGGGTCAGGCTGAGCACGATGAGCTCCGCCGCCGCCACCGCGTCGGAGATCGAGTCGGCGCGGTGGGCGCCGAGCCCGTGGGCCTTCTCTGGGGTGCGATTCCAGGCGGTCACCGCGACCCCGGCCGCGAGGTAGGTGCGCACGATCTGCCGACCCATCGGGCCGAGGCCGACAACGGTGACCGCGCGACCCGGCTTCGACATCAGGAGGCCTTGCCCAGCATCAACGCGTACGTCGAAACCGGTTCGCCCGCAGCCTCGCTCGCGGCGACGGCCTTGCGCCAGTACGACTGCGCCAGGTGCGAGAACCCCGAGTCGACGCCGACCTCCTCGCTGGCGTCGATGATGTGCTGGGCACCCGCGACCATCATCTTCAGGCTCGCCACGTCGGCCCAGCCGCCGTTCTGGTTCGCCTCGGAGAACTGCTCCATGAAGAACGGATAGGCCTGGCTGGAGCGGACCGCGAACGGCACGAACCGGGCGATGTCGTGGCCGGACTTCGCGATCATGGCCGTCGCCTGGTCGAAAGCGAGCAGCCACGGATGGAAGACGGTCAACAGTGCCTGGTAGAAGACCTGCGCGAGGCCGTCGTCGGTGCCGAGGTACTCCTGCGGGCTCAGCGGGCGCAGGAGTTCGGCGTGCGCGTCGAACACCGCCTTCGGGCCGCTGTAGAAGATGTAGGAGGCGGGATGGACGATATTGTCGCCCGCCGACATCACACCGCCGGAGAAGAACTCGGCGCCGCGCTCGCGGACCCATTTCGCGCCTGCCCGCGCCTTCTCCGGGGAATCCGAGGACAGGTTGGCGATCACTTTGCCGGGCAGGTGGTCGATCGCCTGGCCGAGCACGTCGTACATGGCGTCGTAGTGGGTGAGGCTGAGCACGGCGACCTCGTTGGCGGCCAGTGCCTCGGCGACGGTGTCGGCGCGCTCGGCGCCCAGCGCCACCATGGCGTCGACCTTGGCGGTGCTGCGATTCCACACCGTCACCTGGACGCCCGCCTCGAGGAAGGCCTTGACCATGGACTGGCCCATCGGGCCGAGGCCGAGGACGGAAACGGAAGCGGTTTGCTCGGACATGTGGTGGCCCTTCGATACTCGGAACTGGATGGTTCGGCGCCGCTTTCAATGGTGGTCGGCGCGGGTATCGTCGGGAAGACCGAACGTTCGGGTGCGGTTGCTTACCCAGAGGTTCGAAATACGGTCAGAGAGGTGCGGCGGAGATGAACAGTGACGCAGATCACGACGTGTGCGGCATGAGCTTGGCCATCGACGCCGTCGGCGGGAAGTGGAAGCTGCACCTGATGTGGGTGCTCGGCGGCGGACCGCAGCGGTTCGGCCAGATCCGGCGCATGCTCGACGGCGTGAGCGAGAAGGTGCTCACCGAGAACCTTCGCCACCTGGAGAGCAGCGGCATCGTGCGCCGCGAGATCTTCCCGGAGATCCCGCCGCGCGTGGAATACTCGCTCACCCCACTCGGCGAAAACTTGCGCCTGGCGCTGGAACCACTCGAGCGCTGGGGCGATCAGCACCGAGCGGAACTGGCCCCGCGGCCGCGCGTCCCGGACGAATCCGCCGCCCGCATCGCCCTGTGACTACAAATGTTCCTTGGCGATGCGCTCACCGAGACGTTCGAGCAGCTCCGCCGCGGCGATGATCGAGCGGCCCGGGTCGGGTTCGAGGTCACTGAGCGGATAGCACGCCGCGAAGCCCGCGGCCCGAATCTCCCCGGGTGACAACAGTGTTCGGCCGACTGCCGCGACCACCGGCACCCCGGCCCTCCTCGCCGCCGCAGCTACTCCGACCGGGGCCTTTCCGTGCATGCTCTGGTGATCGAGCGACCCCTCGCCGGTGACAACCAACTTCGCCCCACCGACCAGCTCGGTGAATTCCAGCAGCTCGAGCACCACATCGATGCCGCTGCGCACCTGCGCCCCGAGCACCGCCAGCACCCCGAACCCGGTGCCACCCGCCGCGCCCGCACCACCGATCTCGGCGTACCCGGTCCCCAATACCGCGGCCCAATTGGTGAGCGCTTCTTCGAGTTTCACCATCTGCCGAGTGGTGGCGCCCTTCTGCGGCGCATAGACCGCCACCGCACCCGCGGGCCCGAGCAGCGGATTGTCGACGTCGCAGGCCAGCGTGAATCGCGCCGTGGCGACAGCCGGATGCAACCCACCCCGGTCCACCGCCGCGACCTGTGCGAGCACAGCGGCCACGTCGTCGGTGGCGGCCAGCTCCTGCCCGTCCCGATCCAACAGCCGCAGCCCGAGCGCCCGCAGCAACCCGGCCCCGCCATCGCTCGAGGCGCTGCCCCCGAGCCCCAACACGATGTCGCGCGCCCCCGCATCGAGCGCATGGGCGATGACCACCCCCAGCCCGAAGGTGCCGGCCTGCAGCGGCGCGAGCCGCCCGCCCGGCAGCTTCACCAGCCCGACCGCAGCGGCCAACTCCACGACCGCCGTCTCGCCGCGCACCGCGTACACCGCCGTCGAAGGCTCCCCGGTGGGGCCCGGCGCGTCGACCTCGACCCGCTTCCACCCCGCCGCGGCGAACGCGTCGACCATCCCGTCCCCACCGTCGGCCACCGGCACCAAGCGCACGTCGGCCTGCGGTGCGCGCCGCGCGATTCCCTTGGCCAGCGCTGTCGCCACCGCGGGCGCCGACAGCGAACCCTTGAATTTGTCGGGAGCGAGCACCACCAGCGGGCCGCGTGTCATCTGTTCCGCCTCTCCGTGAATTCAGCGTGTCGTTCCAGAGCTCGACCGTTCGCTCTCGGTCTTACGTCAGGTGCGCGACGGCTCGGAGGTGGTTGAGGAGTCACCCATGTTCTCACTTGCTCAGTGGGTTGTCCTCCCCCACACGGTAGCGTCAACTCATGGCGACCGAGGTCCGCAACAACACCGCACTAGAGCGGTTCGAACTCACCGCCGACGGTCAACCCGCCGGCTACATCGAATATCAGGACACCGGGGACGAACGTGCCCTCGTGCACACCGAGATCTATTCCCGATTCGAAGGTCGCGGATCAGCGAGCGTGCTGATCGAAGCAGCACTGGACGCCAGCCGCGACGCCGGCTTCAGCGTTCTGCCCATGTGCCCGGTGGTCCTGCATTTCATCACCACCCATCCCGACTACATCGCCTACGTTCCGCAGCGAGCCAGGGAGCTGTTCGGGCTGCCTCAGTAGAGCGCCACGGCCCCGTCGACCGCCGACTGCAGTTCGTCCTTGACGAGCCGTGCGATGTCGGCGGGCCGCTGCGGCAGCTCGAGAATCGGCGCCCGGAAATAGGCGGCACCGGACACCGCCTCGGCGGCGGTCACCGCGACACCGGCGTCGCGGTCGCCGTAGCTCATCCCCATAGCGACCAGCGCGGGCGCGGCGTCCAGTTTGGCCGCACGGAACGCGATGTGCCCGATCCCGCTCCCGACGGCCTGCACCTTGGTGTGATCTACCTCATTGCAGGTCCCCTCGGGGAAGATCGCGAGGTGATCACCGGCGGCCAATCGCTGCGCGCACACATCCATCATCCGCTGACCTGCGGCATTGACCGCCCGGATCCCGTGATCCTTGCCGCGGAACACCGGAATCCCACCCATCATGTCCACCTTGCGGCGCTGCTCGGGATCGAGAAAGAGCTCGTCTTTGGCCAGCACTCGTACCCGCCCGATCTTCGAGCGCAGCGGTGAGCGCCATGCCGTCGCCGCGACCGTGTACGGGTCACTGGTCGAGAGATGGTTGATCGCGTAGATCACCGGCCGTCCACTGCGGATCAGGGCCTTCAACTGCTGTTTCGCGCCCTCGGCGAAGGCCACCCGGGGTCGGAACCGCCGCGCCAGCACCGCATAGGAGGCCAGCGCCTTCCATCTGTTCTGCTGATGCCGCAGGTAGTAGTCGTACACGGCGTCGTTGTCGTCGAGCAGGACTTCGGGCAAGTGCATAGCGGCGACCCTACCGGGCGCTCCCCGGGCGCCGTACGTGAGTGAATTCCGGGTCCGATCCGGTCCGCGGGAAGCGCGCCCCGCCGCTGAAAATGCGATGATGACTCGGTGGCAGGCGGAGACGACCCGGACGAGCGCCGGACTCGCGACGGGCACGGTGACGATCGGCGGCGCGGTCAGCCCGCGGTGGGCGTTCGCGCGGGCAACCTGCTGGTGTCCGCGATAGACCTGGTGGAACCTACTTTCCGGCGCACCGTCGTGTATGTGATCGAGCACAACGACGCGGGCAGTCTCGGCGTGGTGCTGAACCGGCCGAGCGAGACCCCGGTTGTGGATGTGCTGCCGGCATGGGCCGACCTGGCCGCGTCACCGACCGATCTCTACATCGGCGGCCCGGTCAAACGTGACGCGGCACTGTGCCTGGCGGTACTGCGCCCGGGCGTCGACATCTCCGATGTCCGCGGTCTGCGCCGGGTCGACGGCCGGGTGGTGCTGGTGGATCTGGACGCCGACCCCGCCGAGATCGGCCCGCTCATCGAACATATCCGGATCTTCGCCGGGTACGCGGGCTGGTCGATGGGCCAGCTCGACGGCGAACTCGACAACGACGACTGGATCGTGGTGTCGGCGCTGCCGTCCGACCCGATCGCCACCGACCGCCACGACCTGTGGGCCGCGGTGCTGCGCCGCCAACCGTTGCCGCTGGCCCTGCTGGCGACACACCCGATTGAACTCGAACGCAACTGACGCCGTTACTCCTTCGACGAGCAGGAGTGACACATGAATTACGACGAGCAGTGACCAGGGCCGCCGATGAACGATGGTCGCGACGAACTGATGCGCGCGCTCTATGCCGAGCACGCACCCGCCCTGTGGCGTTTCACCCTCGGATTGGTGCGCGATCCCGGCCGCGCCGAGGACATCGTGCAGGAGACGCTGCTGCGCGCCTGGCAGCGCCCCGCCGTGCTGGAACAGACCGAAACCTCGCCGCGCGCATGGTTGTTCACCGTGGCCCGTAATCTCGCGGTAGACGAGCATCGCAGCGCACGGCATCGCCGCGAGTTCGGCACCGACACTCCGCCGGAGCAGGTGAGCCCCGACCAGTCGGACCGGGCGCTCGACGGCTGGCTGGTCGCCGACGCGCTGAGCACGTTGAGCCCGGATCATCGCGAAGTGATCGTGCGCGCCTACTATCGCGGCCTCGGCATGGCCCAGATCGCCGACGAACTGGGTATCCCACCGGGGACGGTGAAGTCGCGCCTGCACTACGGCATGCGCGCCATGCGGCTGGCGCTACAGGAGATGGGGGTGACGAACCGATGACCGATCTCGCCGACGAGTACAGCACCTGGGACGCTGCCTATGTCCTCGGTTCGCTCGGTGCCGCCGAGCGGCGTGAATACGAGACGCACCTGCTCGACTGCGCGCACTGCCAGCAGGCGGTCGCCGAACTGTCCGGGATGCCGGGCATGCTCGGCCTGGTCGACCGCGATACCGCACTGTCGATGATCACCTCGGCCGAGCCGGTTCCGCCGCAGGTCCCGGACCTGATTCCCGCGTTGGCCGCGGCCGCCGAGCAGCGAAGGCGACGGCGGCGCTGGATGGGTGTCGGGAGCGCGGTGGCCGCGGCCGCGGCGGCGGTGGCGATCGCGATTCCGGTGACGGTCACCGTGGCGCGCTCGGAGACGCCGACCGAGCAGATCGTCGCCGAACAGCAGATGGAGGCGGTGGAGCAGACGCCGGTGAGCGCGCAGGTGAAGCTGGTGCGCGACGGTGACCGCACCCGCCTGGTGATGACCTGCCGCTACGCGCCGAGCGCCTACGGTTCCAGCTACACCCGCACGTACGGGCTGGTGGTGACCGCGGGTGAGCAGCGGTTCGAACTCGACCAGTGGCCCGCGGGCCCCGGCACCGAACTGACGGTGGATCGCACCATCGACGCCCCGCCGGAGTCGATCAGCAAGGTGGAGATCACTTCGGTGGATTCCGGCAAGACCGTGTTGGTCGCACAGGTCTGAACGCGAACGGTCCGGCCTCCCGTCAGGAGTCCGGACCGTTCTGTGCGCCAATCTGTGCGCCGAGCTATTTCGCTTGCTTGCTGAAGATCGACTTGGACCAGAAGAACCCGCCGCCCGCGATCACAACACACCAGGCCAGCGAAACCCAGCCGTTGATGCCGATCTCGGTACCCATCAGCAGACCGCGCAGGGTTTCGGTGATGGGGGTGAAAGGCTGGTACTCAGCGAACTGACGCAATCCGACCGGCATGGTGTCGGTGGCCACCAGGCCACTGCCGAGAAACGGCATCATCACGATCGGAAACGGTGCGTTGCTCGCGCTTTCGACAGTGGGTGAGAGCAGGCCGAGCGCGATGGCGAGCCAGGAGAAGGCGAAGGTCACCAGCGTGAGCAGGCCGAGCGCGGCGATCCACTCGACGACGTTGGCCGTGGGCCGAAACCCGATCAACAGGGCCACACCGGTCATCGCGGCCATGCCACCGATCGCCTGGAGGAGCGAGCCGAGCACCTTCCCGGTGAGCATCGACGACGGCGAGATCGACATCACCCGAAAGCGATTCACGATTCCCTTGCTCGCATCACCGGCGATCGACACCGCGACCGACACCGTCATGTACGCGGGCAGCAACAACAACATGCCGGGAGCCAGATAGTCGATGTAGTTGCCGCCGGAGGATTTTTCCAACGCGCCGCCGAAGACGAAGTTGAAGATCAGCATCAGCACGGTCGGCATGATGATGATGCTGAAGATCATGCTCGGATAGCGCTTGGCGTGGATCATATTGCGCCGCAACATCGTCATCGTGTCGGCGAAGGCATAGGACTGGGTCTGGGTGGTCATCGCAGTGACTCCTGCTCGATGGTGGCGCGGCCGGTGAGAGTGAGGAAAACGTCGTCGAGATTGGGGGTGTGCACGGAAATTCCGCCCGCTTCGATTCTTTCGGCATCGAGCAGATCGAGCACCGTACGCAGTGAGCGCACGCCACCGTCGCCCGGCACCGCGAGCGTGAGCCCGTCGCCGCCCTCGAGTACCTGGGCGGTGGAGCCGAATGCGTCGCGGGCGGCATTCAGGGCGGCTTGTTCGCGGAAATCGATGCGGATGTGTCCGCCGGGGATCAGCCGTTTCAGTTCTGCCGCAGTGCCTTCGGCGACAATGCGGCCGTGGTCGAGCACTGCGATGCGGTCGGCCAGGTGGTCGGCCTCCTCCAGATACTGGGTGGTGAGGAAGACAGTGACACCGAGTTCGTCGACCAGCCCGCGGATGATGTCCCAGATGGCGCGGCGACTGCGCGGGTCGAGGCCGGTGGTCGGTTCGTCGAGGAAGATCACCTGTGGGTTGCCGACCAGGGTCATCGCGAGGTCGAGCCTGCGGGTCATCCCGCCGGAATAGGTGCTCGCAGGCTTGTCAGCAGCCTCGACCAGGTCGAACCGCTCCAGCAACTCCACTGCCAGACTGCGTGTTTCGCGCTTCGGCAGGTGGTTCAGATCCCCCATCATCTGCAGGTTCTCCCGGCCGGTCAGCAACTCGTCGACCGCGGCGAACTGCCCGGTGACGCCGATCAGTTCGCGCACCCCACCCCGGTCGCTGCCCACATCGCGGCCACCCACGGTGCACTCGCCCCCGTCGGCGCCGATCAGGGTGGTGAGGATTTGCACGGTGGTGGTCTTGCCCGCGCCGTTGGGGCCGAGCAGGGAGAAGATCGTGCCCTGCGCGACGGTGATGTCGATACCGTCGAGAACTGTCTTGTCGCCGTAGGCCTTGCGCAGGCCGCGTGCGGTGATGGCCGAGTTGACCATGGTCGTCCCTTTCCAGAGAATTTCATTCACTAGTGCGAATACGTGCATGTTTGATCCACACAGCCCCCAGGGGCTGCGGTGCTCGGTTGGGTATGTGGTTGTCGGCGAACCGCTCAGATATCGAGTTCCTCGATCTGCGGATGCGCGGTCATGTCTTCGACCTTGCGGTAGAGCTTGTCGGGGACGCGGCCCTTCAGATCCTTCAAGCCGTCGAGGATCTCGTACTCGTAGTCGCCCCAATCCCACGGCGCGCCGATGCCGAACATGCGGCGCCAGTACTTCCATTCCTTCATGTCACCGGCGGCTTCACCGGTCGGGTAGTCCTCCCACTTCGCCGAGTGCGTGTAGAGCACGAGCTTGCCCTTGCGACTGCGGTAGACCGCCTGGTGCAGCGCCCGCTTGTCGTCGGCATCGCGCCATTCGCCCAGCAGCGAGCCCTGAAAGCGCACCTGCCGAACAGCGTCGCGGCCCACCTGCAGCGTGATCTCCTCGAAGCCGGCCTCGCGGCCTTCTTGCAGCTCGATGAGCCTGCGGAGCGCGGCGACCACCGTGCTGGAGAGGTTGCCGCCGACGAGCTCCTGCGCCCGCTGGAACACGGGGAGGTCGTCATCGGAAACGTAGATCGTCTTGTTGGGCATGAACTCACTATACGTATATGTGTACGTACACACAAGGGTGAGTATTGGACCACCCTCTGAACTCCCTGTCCGCGCGCCTCGTAGTCCCCGGTAAGAGCGGTCCTCAGACCGCCCGATTTCGTCGCGGAGAAGGAGGGCCGATGCCGTACCGAGTGGTGGACTACCTGGTACGAACGGTAGCCGACCGGGGAATCACCCAGATCTTCGGCGTCGACGGCGCCAATATCGAAGACCTGTACGACGCGATCTTCGACGCGGGGGGTTCGCCGGCCGGCATCGTCGCCAAGCACGAGTTCTCCGCCGCCACGATGGCCGACGGGTACGCGCGCAGCACCGCCACGATGGGCGTCGTGGCCGCCACTTCCGGTGGCGGGGCGATGAATCTTGTTGCCGGACTGGCCGAGTCGTTCACCGCACGGGTGCCGGTGCTGGCCTTGGTCGGGCAGCCGCCGACGAACCTGGAAGGGCACGGCGCATTCCAGGATTCGAGCGGCACGGCCGAATCCATCGACGCGGCAGCACTGTTCGCTACGATCAGCAGGTACTGCGCTCGCGTGACCGATCCGGCCGAGCTGCCCGCTCAGCTCGCCGCGGCGATCGCCGCGGCGGAGAGCGGCGGACCGGCGGTGCTGCTGATCCCGAAAGATGTTCAGCAGCAGCTGATGCCGGATCAAGTGCCGCCGGTCCCCGCGCGCCTCGACAGCGGAGCCGAAGCGCCCGAGATCACCGCGCAGACCATCGCCGCCGCACTGGCCGACGCCCGGCGCATCGGCAAGGTGGTGATCATCGCCGGTGATCAGGTCGCTCGCGACAACACCCGTGCCGAACTCGCCCAATTGGTAGCCGCACTCGACGCCGCGATCGGCCTGGCCCCCGACGCCAAGGACGTGTACTCCAACACGGGCCCCGGCTACTGCGGTGTCGCGGGCAGCATGGGTCACGCCGAATTGGTGGAGGCGTTGGGCGCGGCGAGCGCCTGCCTACTGATCGGCACCCGCCTACCGGTCACCGCCCGCGCCGGCCTCGACAGCGCCCTCGCCGACCTGCCGGTACTCAGCATCGGCGCGCTCCCGCCCTATCTGGCGGCGGCGACCCACGCCACCAGCACCGATCTGGCTGAAACAATCACCGCACTGCTGGCAGGCATCGACGCGGGTTCGACAACGAGCGCACGCTCCACCGAGCTCACCGCGATGACGGTCCCCGAAGCCGCGGGCCCCGGGCTGCGCTATCGCACCGTCGTCGAGGCAATCCAGCACGCCTTGCCCGAGGGCGCCGATATTTTCGCCGACGCGGGTAACACCGGAGCCTCGGTGGTGCATTACCTACGGGTACCCGAGCGCGGACGTTTCACGGTCGCACTCGGGATGGGCGGAATGGGTTACGCCTTCGGCGCGGGTATCGGTTCCGCCTTCGCGCGCCGCTCCGCACCCGACGGCCCGCACCACACCGTCGTCATCGCCGGCGACGGCTCGTTCTTCATGCACGGCATGGAGATCCACACCGCGATCGAACACGACCTGCCCATCACCTTCGTGGTGTTCAACAACAACGCGCACGCCATGTGCGTCACCCGCGAACAGCTCTACTACCGGGATCGATACAGCTTCAACCGTTTTCACCCGTCGCACCTGGGAGCGGGCATCGCGGCCATGTTCCCCGGGCTACCCGCCCGCACCGTCTCCGACCCCGCCCGGCTGGCCGACGCGCTGGAACACAGCTTCGCCGCCGACGGGCCCTCGTTCCTCGAAATCCTCTGCGACCCCGACGAAGTACCGCCGTTCCTCCCCTTCCTGTCCGCCCTCGAATCATCCAGGAGCACCTCGTGACCACCAGCGCCCTGCCCGCCCTGTCCGACATTCCCGAGGAGGTGGTACCCGGCGTCATCCGGATCGAGAACTCCGACCGGGAAACCACCACGCCGATCATCATGGACATGCTGCGTTCGGTGTATCCACACGACCAGATCTTCGGCGACTACTGCCCGGTGCAGACCTATATCGCCGCGCCGCCGCGCGAGGTGTACGAATACCTCGCCGACACCCGCTCGCTCGAGGAATGGACCTACAGCCTGCGCGGATTCGTCGAAACCGACGAGCCCGGCCTGTGGCTGTCCTACGACCGCCTCGGCGACGCGACCAAGTGTTTCACCCGCACCGTCGCCCATGCCGACGCGATGACCGTCGACTATCACTGCGCGTGGGACCAGTCCGAGCACCTGTGGATGATCTATCTGATGCGGGTGGTCGACGCCCAGGTGGTGTTCAACAAGCCCGGTTCGGTGGTGACGTGGGTCAACTGCAAGCACCCCTTCTACGACGAGAACGGCTACCCCGAAACAGCTCCGCCCAAGCGCCCCGTCTGGGTCGGCGACTTCTGGGAGATGTTCTCCGCCGGACACCAGCTCGAGCTGGACAACCTCAAAGCCATTTGTGAATACCGCGCGGCCAACGGGCTGCCGATCAAGCCGGAGTGGATGCAGTGAACATGCCGCAGGTGAGTCTGGTCGACGTCGCGAGCTATCTGCCCGGCGACCCCGTCCCGACCGACTACTTCACCCAGTTCTCCCGTTCGGAGCGGATGGCGAAGAACGTGATGTTCCGTTCGCCGACGGGCCGCCATCACATCGGCCGCGACGAAACCGCCGTCGACATGGCCGAGAAGGCGTTCGAGGCGCTGCGCGAACGCCACGGCGCCGGTCTCGCCGCCGAGATCGACATCATCATCACCCACACCCAACTGCCCGACAATCCGGTGCTCGGCGCGGGCCCCGAACTGGCCCGGCGGCTGGGCGCTCGTCCGTCGCAGGTGCTCGACGTCCACAACAGCGGCTGCGCGGCATTCGTCCAGATGATGGCGATGGCCCGGATGATGATGGCCACCAGCGACGCCAAGACCGCGCTGATCGTCGCCGCGCAGAACTGCGCGGGCCCGGTGTTCACCCAGCCCGATATCCGCAAGCTGGCGCAGGCGCCGGTGCCCGGTGACGGTTGCGGAATCGGCCTGCTGCGAAAGGACGACTCGGGCCCGATCCTCGACATCGAAACCCGCACCTATCCCGAATTCGCCGGTGACATGGACTTTTCCACGAACGGTCCACGCAAGTACTGGGAACCGGGCGAGGGCCAGGGGTGTGTGAGCTTCTCCGAATCCAAGATCACCAAGGTGTTCGCGCGCGGCAATCGGCTCGTGCCCGAGGTGGCGCTGGCGGTCTGCGATCGGATCGGGGTGAAGAGCAGCGACATCGACACCTTCGTCACCAACCAGCCGAACCGGCTGTTCCTGCGCAACTGGCACGACGCACTGGAGCTGCCTGCCGAACGTCATCCCGATACGTTCGACCACTGCGGAAACCTTTTCGCCGCAGGCATTCCCGTGACGCTCGATGTGGAGAACCGGGCAGGTCGATTGCGAAACGGTTCGGTGGTGTTGCTGTCGGCGTTCGCACACGCGGGCGATTTCGCCGGCGCGGCGGCTGTTCGCTGGGGCGCGGCGCGATGACGGTGCGGCTGGTGGAACCGACGCTGCCCTCCCTGCGGTTCCACACCACAGCGACTCCCACGCTGTTCGACCTCGGTCTCAGCGAGAACCCCTTCCCACCACTGCCGTCCGTTCTGGCCGCGGTGAATCTCGCACTGACCCAGGCCAATCGGTATCCGGACTTCCTTCCGGAGGAACTGCCGCGAGTCATCGCCGACCACCTCGGGGTCTCGCCCGACGACGTGGTGGTCGGCGCTGGAGCAACCGGGGTCGCAATGCAGGTGACGCGAGCGCTCGGCAGCGGTGAAATACTCACCAGCACACCGACCTTCGACGGCTACCCGATCATGGCCGACATGGCCGGGATGACACTGGTGCCGGTCCCCCTCGCCCCCCGCGGCGATCAGGACCTGTCCGCGATGCGGCGCGCGGTGAACCGGCGCACCGCCCTGATCGTGCTCTGCCGCCCTCACAATCCCACCGGAACCGTCCTCGACGCAGCGGCCGTCGGATCCTTCCTTGCCGCGATTCCCCAGCGCGTGCCGGTACTACTCGACGAGGCCTACGTCGAATTCCTCGCTCCGACAGACCGTCTCGACATTCACACACTGCTGCGCCGGCACCCGAACCTGATCGTCCTGCGCACCTTCTCCAAGGCTTACGGCTTGGCCGGACTGCGGATCGGCTACTGCGTGGGCCACGGAGAGCTGATCGAACGAATCCGCCGTCAGCAGTTGCCCTTCGGAATCCCCACCACGTCGGTCGCCGCGGTACGTGCCGCCTATGCCGCAGGCACGGAACTGCGCGATCGTGTCGACCACATCAATCGTGAACGCGAGCTCGTCCGAATGTCGCTGCGTGGCTGCGGAATAGATGTGCCGCGCAGCTCGGCGAACTTCCTGTATCTGCCCGGCCCGGGCGTCGCCACCGCGCTCCGGCGCGCCGGCATCAAGGCGAAGGCCTACCCCGACGGTAGCGCCCGCATCGCGGTCGGTGACCCCGCCGCAGGCCGCGCCGTCCACGCCGCCCTCGTCGACCTGCGCTAGTCGGCGCACCGACCGGGATCTGGTCCGTCACCAGGTCCCGGTCCTGCGCGGCTCAGCACCCGCCACCGCCACCACAACCGCCGCCGCCACTCCCTCCACCGCAGCTACCTCCGCTGCCGCCGTCACCACTTCCGCCGTCGCCGGTAGCGGCGAACCCGGCACCGGCACCACCCGCGGCGATCCATTTGGCCTTACCGGCCTTGTCGCTCGCACCGCGCTTGGACCCGAGCACGATCCGCGTGACACCCATGAGGAACAGCATCAGCGAGCCGAAGAGATGCGCCTCCATGAACATCCACCCGAACGCCGCCCCGATCAGCCCCGCGACCAGTAGAACCACCGACCCGGCCAAGTACACCCTGCTCGCCCGAAGGTCGGAACCCGTAGCGGCCATCGGTTACCTCCTGCGACTTTCGATGCGTAACCACCCAGAATCCTCCACTGAACGAGCTTCGGGTCCGACACCGGTTCAGCCCTGCGCTGCCGGTCAGCAGCTACTGCCACCACCGCAACTGCTACTGCTGCCACCACCACAGCTGCTGCTCGACCCGGAGTCACAACTGCTCGACCAGCTACCGCTGTCGCTGCTGACACTGCCGCCGCTGGACCAGCCGCCATCAGCGGAGCTCCAGCTACTCGCCCCCGAGCGGCGCCCGCGCTGACGAGCACGGGCCGACTCCCGAGCCTGCCGCTTCGCGGCAATGCGCGCTCGCCGCTGCGGCCGCCCCTGTGGATCTGTCACCTGTTGGACGATCGCCATGATGATCATGATCGGCACCGTCACGATGCCGACCACGCCGAGCACACCGACAAGAAACATCAGAATCGTTGCCATCACGTCGCCGATACTCATGGGACCCTCCTCGCTGGACCAGCTTGTCGAGGCGACCGTAATCGCGAGTCCTTACAATCGGCTTTCAGCCGACCTGCAGTCGAAGCCACTCCCGACCTCGCCACATCCCTTGCCCCACAGGGCAGCCCGGCCCACGCACCCGTGTTTCGCCGTTCGCGCGCGAAGCTCGGTGACGGTGTGTGTCAGCTGCCGTCATTCGCCGCTGGTCGACGGGAAATCACTGCTCGCCGAACTACCGCCTCCGCTGGACCGAGCACCCGCCGACGGACGCTTGCTCGTCGTCCGCTCGGCCTGCCTCGACACCGCACGCCGACGCGCCCGTCGCGCAGCGGCGGCGTGCCGTTCGGTCTTGGCCTCTGGTGTGGCACCGAGCACGACCAGCCCGAACAGCACCATCACGAGGGTGGTCGCCAGCAGGACAGCTCCCGTGCCACCCCCCAGCAACAACCCGACAACAGCGACGATGAACGCCACGACAAAGATCATGGTTCCTCCCCCGAGATGCGCATCGCCGGATGCCGACGATGCCGATTGCTTACCTCTACGGCCCAGCGATCATTCGCCGCCCCCGCCGCCCCCACAGCCGCTGCTACCGCCCCCACAGCCACCCCCGTGTCCGCCACCACCACCGATGCCGTGCGATTGACCGCCGCCGTCACCCAACCAGCCGGTCCCGGCCGCGGACGAGCCCCACCACCGCTTCGATTTGCGTGAACCGCCGAGATCGCGGCGGACGAATACGCAGCCGACCAAGAAGACGATCACCGCGACGACGAGCACGACTATCCCCGCGATCGTCGAATAGCTGGTAGTGATCGCCCCGATCAATGCGAGCACGAGCCCCGCCCCGACAAGTTTCATGATTCCCCCGATGAAGATCCTGATTCCTGTTGTACCGGAACGCGGGACCCGCCGCCAGGGGTTAGTTCGCGGGGGCGCAGGTGTCGCGCAGGGAGCAACCACCGCAGGAGGAGCCGCAGCCGCCGACAGGGGCGGGAGGCAGGAGGGGTTCGACCGTTCGGGCGGCGGCGTTGGCGCCTGCGCCGAGGGTGAAGATCGCGATCACGGCGACCAGCGCGGCCACGCCGAGCCCAGCCAAACCACCGGCCACCAGCACGACCAGGCCGCCGGCGAACAGCAGTGCGCCCGCGCCGACAGAGGTGGGGGCGGCGATGCGGTTGGCGATCCGGAAATTGTCGTCGCTGTGCAGCGCGGCTTCGGTGGTGACACCGAGGAAGCGATTGCGGGGCAGTTTGCCGAGCAGTCCGAGCACGCCGGTCACGATGGCGACCGCGGCCAGCGCGAACAACAGGGAAGCGACGACGACCATTCCTGCAGGCTAGCGCACCCGCGCCGGGGCCGATCGAGAGCTCCCCACCGAAGGTGACCGCCCACACAACGACGAGCGCCGCGCCGGACCGTCCGGTACCGCCGTCGCGGTCGCGGCCACCGCACACGGTCGAGGCGGGACCGTTGTCTCGGCCCATGGAAATATCCTGGCATCGACGTTCTACGCTGTTAGACGATGTTTACCGGGGATCGGCGAGAACAAGAAGGCAGGACCGTGCAGGACACTCGTGCAACCGAGACTGACGTACCTCAGCACCGGTACAACGCCGAGCTGGCTGGGCGGATCGAGCGACGCTGGCAGCAGAACTGGACCGAGCGCGCCACGTTCAGCGCGCCCAACCCGGTGGGCCCGCTCGCCGGCGAGACGCCGCCCGACAAGCTGTTCATCCAGGACATGTTCCCGTTCCCCTCGGGCGCCGGCCTGCACGTCGGCCACCCGCTCGGCTATATCGCCACCGACGTCTTCGGCCGCTATCACCGCATGCGCGGGCGCAACGTGCTGCACGCGCTCGGCTACGACGCCTTCGGCCTGCCCGCCGAGCAGTACGCCGTGCAGACCGGTGCGCACCCACGGGTGACCACCGAGGCCAATATCGCGACGATGCAGCGTCAGCTCGACCGGCTGGGTCTGGGCCATGATCCGCGCCGTTCGTTCGCCACCACCGACCCCGAGTACTACCGGTGGACGCAGTGGATCTTCCTGCGCATCTACAACTCCTGGTACGACCAGGAAGCCGGTCGCGCCCGGCCCATCGCCGAGCTGCAAGAGCAGTTCGCCACGGGCGCGCGTCCGGTTCCCGACGGCGACTGGAACACGATGTCGGCCGCCGAGCGTGGCGCGCTGGTGGACTCCTATCGGCTTGTTTACCAGTCCGATTCGATCGTCAACTGGTGCCCGGGTCTGGGCACGGTGCTGTCGAACGAAGAGGTCACCGCCGACGGCCGCAGCGAACGCGGGAACTTTCCCGTGTTCCGTAAGCGCATGTGGCAGTGGATGATGCGCATCACCTCCTACTCCGACCGCCTGGTCGACGACCTGGACACGCTGGACTGGCCCGACAATGTGAAGTCCATGCAGCGCAACTGGATCGGGCGCTCGCGTGGCGCACAGGTGCGGTTCGACGCCGCCGGCGAGACCATCGAGGTGTTCACCACCCGACCCGACACCCTGTTCGGCGCGACGTATGTCGTGCTGTCCCCCGAGCACGAGCTGGTCGACAAGCTGACCGCGGGCGCGTGGCCGGCCGACACGGACGCCCGGTGGACCAACGACAGCGCCACCCCCGCCGAAGCTGTTGCCGCATACCGCAAATCGATCGCGGCGAAATCGGATCTGGAACGTCAGGAGAACAAGGAGAAGACCGGCGTCTTCCTCGGCTCCTACGCGAGCAACCCCGCCGACGGCAAGCAGGTGCCGATCTTCATCGCCGACTACGTGTTGAGCGGCTACGGCACCGGCGCCATCATGGCGGTGCCCGGCCACGACGGCCGCGACTGGGACTTCGCGACCACGCTCGGCCTGCCGATCGTCGAGGTGATCGCCGGTGGCGACGTCGGCGAAGCCGCCTACTCCGGCGACGGCGAGCTGGTGAATTCCGGCTTCCTGAACGGACTTCCGGTCGACGAGGCCAAGGCGACCATGATCGGTCACCTGGAAGCCGAGGGTCACGGCACCGGCACCGTCCAGTACAAACTGCGCGACTGGCTGTTCGCCCGGCAGCGGTACTGGGGCGAGCCGTTCCCGATCGTTTACGACGCCGACGGCGTGGCGCACGCGCTGCCGGAATCCATGCTGCCCGTGGAACTTCCGGAGATGGAGGATTTCGCGCCGGTCACCTTCGACGCCGACGACGCGAACTCCGAGCCGTCCCCGCCGCTGGCCAAGGCCACCGACTGGGTGAACGTCGAACTGGATCTGGGCGACGGGCCCAAGCAGTACCGCCGCGACACCAACGTCATGCCCAACTGGGCCGGATCGTCGTGGTACCAGCTGCGCTACGCCGACCCGACCAACGCCGAGACGTTCTGCGCCGAGGAGAACGAGAAGTACTGGTTGGGTCCGCGCACGGCGGAGCACGGCCCGAACGACCCGGGCGGTGTCGACCTCTATGTCGGCGGTGTGGAGCACGCGGTGCTGCACCTGCTGTACGCGCGGTTCTGGCAGAAAGTGCTCTTCGACCTGGGCGATGTGTCGGGCAGCGAGCCCTACCGTCGCCTGTACAACCAGGGTTATGTGCAGGGGTACGCCTACACCGACTCCCGTGGCGCGTATGTGCCCGCCGCCGAGATCGTCGAACGCGACGCGAAGTTCTTCTGGACCGGTGCCGACGGCGTCGAGATCGAGGTCTTCCAGGAGTACGGCAAGATCGGCAAGTCGCTGAAGAACGCCATCTCGCCCGACGAGATGTGCGACCTCTACGGTGCCGACACATTCCGCTTCTACGAGATGTCGATGGGTCCGCTGGACACCTCACGCCCGTGGGCGACCAAGGACGTCGTCGGCGCGCACCGCTTCCTGCAGCGCGTCTGGCGTCTGGTGGTCGACGAAGAGACCGGTGCGGTGAAGGCCACCGACGCCGCGCCCTCGGACGAGACCCTGCGCCTGGTGCACCGCACCATCGCCGGCGTCGACGACGACCTGGCCGCCCTGCGCGACAACACCGCCGGCGCCAAGCTGATCGAGCTCACCAACCACCTCACCAAGAACTACCCCACCGGTGCCCCCCGCGCCGCGGTGGAACCCCTGGTGCTGATGCTCGCCCCGCTGGCACCCCACATCGCCGAAGAACTCTGGGAACGCCTGGGCCACAGCACTTCCCTGGCCCACGGCCCCTTCCCGGCCGCCGATCCGGCACTGCTGGTCGCGGATTCGGTCGAGTACCCGATCCAGGTCAAGGGCAAGGTCCGCAGCCGGATCCAGGTCCCCGCCGACGCCGATGCGGCGTCGATCGAGGCCGCCGCCCTGGCCGACGAGAAGGTCCTCGCCCTGCTCGAAGGTCGAGCGCCCCGCAAGATCATCGTGGTGCCGGGGAAGATGGTCAACATCGTCCCCTGATCCGACCCACCCGCTCGACGACGCGAGGAGCAACGACATGTCCGAACCGAAATCCGAGCGGGTGCCCGAGCCGCAGGGCCGCGCGGCCGGGCTGCCCTACGACTGGCGTCGACCGACCTGGGCGCGATTCAAGGCCCGAGTCTGGAACCCCGACGACCCCCGGTTTCTCACTCCGAAGTCCTTCGGCTGGGGCTATGACCTCAACCTCTATCGCCTGTTCCACCGGCGGCGCTGAACCGCCGGTGGCCGTTGTCAGGCTTGGACCTCGAGCACGTCGTTCAGGGTGACCAGGGCCAGATTGCGCTCCCTGATGATGTCGACCAGTTGGCCGTAGCAGTGGGTCACCGGCGGGAAGTTGGCGTGGCCGATGACGATCGACTGGGCGGCGAAGTACTTGTGAGCGCACTCGATCAGGTACTCCTCGGTGATGAGGCCCGAGTCGGCGAGGGAGCCGTACCACATGGTGGGCACGGTGTAGCCGAGGTCGGCGGCGACCTTGTCGACAGTCGCGTTGTGATAGCCGAACGGCGGGCGGTAGTACGGGGTGCCGTCGACGCCGAAGTTGTTGCGCAGGAACGTTTTCGTGCGACCGAGCTGGTCGGCCACCGCGGTGGTGCCGATCTTGGTCAGGGCGGCGTGGTCCCAGGTGTGATTGCCGAGCTGGATCTGACCCGATTCCACCAGCGGGCGCAGCGCGTCGCGGTGGATGGTCCAGGATTCGTAGTAGCCGGTGACGAAGAAAGTGAAGCGGGCGCCGGTGTCCTCGGCCCACTTCACGTAGGCGCCGACGACTTCGGGGCTGGCTCCGTCATCGACGGTCAGAGCCATGGAAAGTCCCTGGCCCGGGAGCGCGGTGATGGGTTTCGGGGCGATGATCGACTTCGGGCCGCCCGGCGGGGGCGGGAGCAGTGGTTGCGCGGGGGACGGGGGCGGGACGGGGATCTCGCCGGCGGAACCGGCCTCGACGGTCTCGCCCTCGGCTCTGGCGCAGCCGGTCAGCGCCACAGCGGTACCCGCGGCCAACATCGCCAACATTCGACGTCTGTCCACTTGCCAACCCCTACTCGAACCGGGTGCGTCTCGTCGCGGGCGAGAGCACGATCAAATCAGCGGGACGATACCCACCGAATCCATCGAGCACTCGAACCGGCGGACATCTCTGTGCGAACGCCGACGCCGACCCCTGGACGCGGCTCTCCGGCGACCCTACCGAATCGGATCGCGCGGGTCGGGGCACACCCTCGTACCCTCACATCGCGTCGCGTCGTCGGGTCCGGGTCGTCCACCTCCGCCGCGCGGAAGAAGCGAAGTGGCGCAGCTCAGCGGGGTCGCAGCACGATCTCGGTCGGGTGCCCGTCGCGCGGGGTGTCGACAGCGTTTCGCACCGCGCCGGCCACCGTTTCGACGGTGAGGAATTCCGCCGGCCGGTACTCACGGCCCTCGTCGGCGACGATCGCCCGCTGCATATCGGTGTCGATGCGGCCGGGGAACAACGAGGTCACCCGCAGCGACGGCTCTTCCTGCCGCAGCGCGTCGGCGAAGGCGCGCAGCCCGAATTTGCTCGCCGCGTAGGAGCCCCAGCCGGGATGGGCACGCAGGCCCGCCCCGGAATTGATCAGCACCACGTGCCCGTTCGCGGCGCGCAGCGCGGGCAGCAACACCCGCGTGAGCTCGGCGACGGCGATCAGATTGACCTCGAGAGTCTCGCGCCACTGCTCGACCGAGGACTCGGCGACGGAACCGAGATCGGCGATGCCCGCGTTGTGGACCAGGACATCGAGGCGGCCGATCTGCTCGGCGGCCGCGGCCGCGGCGGGGTAGTCGGTGAGCGGCACCGGCCAGCCGGTCGCGTCGGGCAGCTCCGTGAGAATCGACTTCAGCGAGTCGGCGCAACGGGCACCCAGCAGCAGGTCGTGGGTGGGCGCGAGTTCGCGGGCGATCGCGGCGCCGAGTCCACGGCTGGCGCCGGTGATGAGAGCGGTCGGGGCGGGAGTACTGGTCACCGTCATACCCGCCACGCTAGCTGGCACGGAGATCTCGACACCCTGGCCGTTTCCGCGCGCGGATGGCAGCACCGACTAGTACCGTCGGACTATGACCGATCCCCGGTACAACTACGGACCAGACAACCCGCAGTACCCCCAGCACCAGGGTCAGCCGCAGTACGCCTACGGCCAGGGTGAGCCGCAGTATCCGCACGGCCAGGGTGAGCCGGAACCCAAGGTCAATGTGGGCAAGTTGTGGGCGGGTGGCCTCGGCACGGCCGTCGTCGCCGCGTTGCTGGTGGTTGTCGCGATCATGCTGATCCGCGGAGTGCTCGGCATCGCGATCCTCTCGCCGGAGGGCGCGGGCGCGTACGGCACCGTTTCCACCACGTCCTACGCCATCGCCGCCGCGGGTGCCGCGCTGATGGCGACGGCCCTGCTGATGGTGCTGCTGCTGGCCATGCCGAGCCCGCTCACCTTCTTCACCTGGATCTGCCTGCTACTCACCGCCGTCGCGGTGATTCTGCCGTTCACGCTGGTCGCCGACCTCGACGCCAAGATCGCGACCGCGGCGATCAACCTGGTGGTGGGGCTGTGCATCACCACCATGCTCAGCTCGGTCGGCTCGGCCGCCCAGAACACGCCGCGTCAAGCCGGGTACTGATCGTCACACCGCCGCCGAGGTGCCCCAACGCCTGCGCCGCCGCAGAATAGGTAGATGACCGACCCAGGTTTCACCTCGACGCAGCTCGCGGCTCGCGCGGCCTACCTCCTGCGCGGCAACGACCTGGGCACGATGACCAGCGCCGCGCCCCGCCTCTACCCGCACATGTGGAGCTGGGACGCGGCGTTCGTCGCGGTCGGTCTGGCGCCGTTGAGCGTGGAACGCGCCGTGGTCGAGCTCGACACGCTGCTGTCGGCGCAGTGGAAGAACGGGATGATCCCGCACATCGTCTTCGCCAACGGTGTGGACGGATACTTCCCCGGACCCGCACGCTGGGAGTGTCGCAAGCTGGCGGCCAACGCACCCGACGGGCCCGACACCTCCGGCATCACCCAGCCGCCGGTGCACGCCATCGCCGTGCAGCGCATCCTCGACCATTCCCGCAGGCACGGCCGCTCCACCCGCGCGGTCGCCGAGGAATTCCTCAACCGGCGCTGGCCGGATCTGGTGCGCTGGCACCGTTGGCTCGCGCACGCCCGCGACCCCAAGGAAACCGGGCGGATCACGCTCTATCACGGCTGGGAATCCGGGATGGACAACTCACCGCGCTGGGACCGCGCCTACGCCAATGTTGTTCCTGGCAAGGATCTTCCGCCGTATCTGCGCGCGGACACCGCGATCGTCTCCGACCCCACCCAGCGACCGAGCGACCGGGAATACGACCGCTACCTGTGGCTGGTCGAGCAGATGCGGCGCGCGAACTACGACGATTTCCAGCTCACCTCGGTGATGAGCTTCGCCGTGGAGGACGTGTTCGTGTCGGCGATCTTCGCACTGGCCTGCGAGGTGCTCGCCGACATCGGCGAGGAGTACAAGCAACCGCACGCCGACGTGCGCGAACTGCACGGCTGGGCCGACCGTTTCCGCAAGGGCGTCGTCGCCACCACCGACGAACGGACTGGCGCCGCACGGGATTACGACGTCCGGCTGCAACGCTGGATCGGCACCGAAACCCTCGCCATGTTCGCGCCGCTGATCTCGGGCGGCCTGCCCCGCCACGCCGAGCGCGCCCTGCTCAACACCTTCGAAGGCCCCCGCTTCTGCGGCCACCCCGACCTCCGCTACGCCCTGCCCCCGTCCACCTCCCCCGTCGCCAAGGACTTCCGCCCCCGCGAGTACTGGCGCGGCCCCGTCTGGCCGGTGATGAGCTGGCTGTTCTCCTGGGCCTTCGCCCGGCGCGGCTGGGCCGAGCGCTCCTACATGCTCCGCGCCGAGGGTTTGCGCCAGGCCAGCGACGGCAGCTTCGCCGAGTACTACGAGCCGTTCACCGGTGCGCCACTGGGCAGTATGCAGCAATCCTGGACTGCCGCTTCGGTTCTCGACTGGCTCGGTTAGTCCTCGCCGACGGAGGTTTGCCACTCGACGGTGATGCCGAGTTCGCGCGCGAGCGTGGCCGCCAGTCCTTCCGGGTCGCCGCCGCTGATCGTGGCGCCACGCAGAGCCGTGATGCCGAAGATGCCGGTGAGGTCGCAGTCTTCGAAGCGAAGATTCTGCTGGATGCGGGCGCCGGTGAAGCGGGCGCCGACGAGATTGCAGCGTTCGAAGCGGACATTGCGGAACTCGATGTTCTGGAAGTCGGCTTGACGGAGGTCGCAGTCGCGGAAAACCACTGTGCGCATACGGGATTGAGCGAATGAGGACAGATCGGCGCGCGTGGAGTCGATCGTGACGTCGCGCAGCACGCCCGCTGTCCAGGACAACCCGGTGAGTCGGCCGTGTTCGACCAGGGTCTCGATCATCGAGGAGTCGTCGGCCTGCACGTTGGCCAGATCGCACACGCGCAGCGTGGATTCGGCGATGGTGCTGTGGCGCAGGGTGCTGGGGAAGCGAACGCTGTCGAACAGGCAGGCTTCTACGCTCATGGCGGAGACGTGCCGCTCGGCGAAGTCCGCATCGCGATATTCGACGTCGGTCGCGGTCAGTTCGTCGACCGGGTCGTCGGCGGGCGAGACCGCCGGGCGCAGCGCCCCCAGTTTCGCCACCGTGGGCTCGAACCGCACCTCACGCTTACGCGCCATGCCTAACCACTCCCGTCATCCGATGTCGGCATCAAGATACGGGCACCGGCCGACAGGCTTTCGGTAACTATTCACAGACACCCACCAACACCACTGGTCACACAGGTAACAAGCCACTACGGTCGACGCCCATGGACACCAAGAGCTGGAGTTCGAGGGTTCGTGGTTGTGTCGCGCTCGTCGCCCTGGTCTGCGCGTTGCCCGTGACCGCGCAGGCGGAGCCGAGCGGGCCGGATGTGTCGTCCTGGCAGCATGTGGACGGCCGAATGATCGACTGGCACGCGGTACGCGCGGCCGGGCATCAGTTCGCGATGGTGAAGGCCACCGAGGGTCTGCACTACGTCAATCCGTATTTCGTGCAGGACAGCATCCTGATGCGAACCGCCGGGGTGGCTCGCGGCACCTACCATTTCGCCCGCCCCGAGCTGCCGCCGGAACCGCAGGCCGCGATGTACGCCGCGACGGTCCTGGGCCAGAACGGCCCCCTCGATCTGCCACCGGTCCTCGACCTGGAAACCGCGGGCGGCCTCGCTCCCGCCGCCCTCATCGACTGGACCCACCGCTACCTCAACGCCGTGCGAACCCTCACCGGCCGCACGCCCATCATCTACACCTACCCCCACTTCTGGAAGACCGCGATGGCCGACACCAGCGAGTTCACCAGCTACCCCCTCTGGATCGCCGACTACAGCGGCAACGACGACCCCGAAGTCCCCGGCAACTGGCCCACCTGGACGTTCTGGCAAACCACCGACCGCGGCACCGTCCCCGGCATCCACGGCGGCACCGACGTCAACCGCTTCAACGCCACCCATCGCGATTTCGCCCGCTTCGCCAACATGTCAGGACTTTTCGGCAGCAGCTAGCCGGCCGTCTTGCACAAGGCCGAGGCGATTATCTCGCACGTCAATTCGCTCGATGCCATTCATCTGGCATCAGCCCTACGCAGCGGGTTGGACGACATCACCATCGTGACGCACGACAAGAACATGACCGCGGTCGCCGAACAACTCGGCTTCCCCGTGCATGACCCGGTGCGATGAGCGACGCCGAGTCCAGAGCCGAAACTGCGGCGATCCCGGCGGACCCAGAAACGTTGATGCGGATGGCCCGATCGGAGGCTGAGCTCGCACGTGGCGAAGTTGTCACCGCGGACGAGCCGGCCGCGGCTATGGCCGAGCGCAGAAATGACGAAACCGCTACTCGCCCAGCCGAGTAGCGGTTTCATCAGCGGATCGGAGGTCGGCTATACGCCGATTCGTCCGCCGTTCTTCTTCCAGACCACCGCGACCGACGGGCGGGGTTGGGTGGTGCCGCCGTCGGGCCAGTTCGACAGGGGCTTGTCGGTGGTGGCGTCGTCGCCTTCGCCGGGGTGCTGCACGCAGACCAGCACCTGCTTCTCGGTGATGACCGGACCACAGGTTTCGCCGCCACGCGGAACGGTGAGGAACTGCTTGGTCTCACCACGGTTGGGGCCGTCGAGGACCACCGAGAACAGGCCGTCGTTGGACTTCAGCGCGTTGCCGTCGGTGGAGATCCACAGGTTGCCGTACGGGTCGAAGGCCAGGTTGTCCGGGCAGGAGATCGGGCTGACCTTGGTCTTGTCGAAGCCGCTGAAGTAGGTGTCGGCGGTGGTGGGGTCACCGCAGACCAGCAGCAGCGTCCAGGTGAAGTCGGTGCCGGTGTGGTTGTCGGTGAGCTCGAGGACCTGGCCGTTCTTGTTCAGCTTGCGCGGGTTCGCCTCGTCGACGCCCTGCTTGCCCTCGGCCCCACGGTTGGAGTTGTTCGTGAGCGCGACGTAGACCTTGCCGGTCTTCGGGTTGGTCTCGAAGTCCTCGGGGCGGTCCATCTTGGTGGCGCCGACCTTGTCACCGGCCTGGCGGGTGAACACCGCCACCTCTTCGGCCGACATGCCGTCGACCAGGGACTTGCCCTTGCCGTCTGCGCCGGTCTCGAGCAGCGGGATCCACTGGCCCTTGCCGGTGAAGCCACCGGTGGGGACCTTGCCGGAGCCGTCGATCTCGGCGGCGTGGTCGCCGGTGAGCTTGGCTACGTAGAGGGTGCCCTCGTCGAGGATGGTCATGTTGTGGCGCATGGCCGACGCGCCGACGCCCGACTGCACCTTCTTGGTGGAGACGAACTTGTACATGTAGTCGAAGCGCTCGTCGTCGCCGCTGTAGGCCACGACGCTGCCGTCGCCGGTCACATGGACGGTGGCGGCCTCGTGCTTGAACCGGCCGAGCGAGGTGTGCTTGACGGGCGCCGAGCTCGCGTCCCATGGGTTGACCTCGACGACGTAGCCGAAGCGGTTGACCTCGTTGGGCTCGGCCGCGACGTCGAAGCGCGGGTCGAAGGTCTCCCACTTGCGCTCGGAAGCGGCGCCCTCGATGCCGTAGCGCTTCAGGCGCGCCGCGGCGGCGGGCTCGGTGACGCTCGCGGCGTTGCCGAAGTACTGGTTGAAGTTCTCCTCACCGGAAAGCACTGTGCCCCAAGGGGTTACACCACCCGAGCAGTTGTTCAGGGTGCCGAGCACCTTGGTGCCGGTCGGGTCGGCCTTGGTCTTGAGCAGCGCACTACCCGCGGCCGGGCCCTTGACCTCGAACTCGGTGGTCGCGGTGATGCGCCGGTTGTACTTGCCGAACGCGGGCTTCAGCTGACCCGAGCCGGACTCACCGTGCACCTCGACAACGCTCAGGCCGTGCGAGGCCAGCGCGATGTCGAACTGCTCGCGGGTCGGCGCGTCGGGGTTGTAGCCGCGGAACATCATCGGCTCGGTGCTGTACTCGTGGCTCACGACCAGCAGGTACTTGTCGGCCTGGCCCTCGATCGGCAGCAGGCCGGCGAAGTCGCAGTTGTAGCCGAACTGCTGGGCAGCGGCGGCCGGGGTCTGCTTGTCGAAGTCGAACGCCGGCGCGCCCTCGATCACGGCGTCGCCCCAGCGGATCAGCACCGACTGCTCGTAGCCCTCCGGAATCACCACCGCGTCTTCCTTGTTCGGCGCGACGGCGGTGAAACCGGTGCCGGTGCCGGGCGTGCCGGTGGGGGTCGAGCCGGTGTCGGAGCTGTCGTCGCCGCAGGCGGCCAGCACGCTCACCGCGCCGACACCGAGAACGACGGCGGCACCGCCCTTGATCAGGCCACGACGGTTGAGTCCGGCGACGATGTCGCCGAAGTAGGCACCGTCGGAGGTGTTGGGCACCTCGTGGAAACAGGCGTTGCCGCACTTGTATTCACAGGTCAGGGCGGCGCGTGCAGACTGACCGTCGTGCTTGACGAACAGGGCGAGCGGTTTCGGACTCACGGTGACTCCTGAGTAGTACGGACTCCGGGCACCGTAAGCAGCCCAAGCGAGCCGTCGGGAACGCGAAGATGAACGCACGACCAAAACTCGGCGCGCGCTGTGGCCGATCACGAGGATCCGGCACAGCGCGCGCTCGGCGGTATGGAGTTGTCATCAGGCGTTGATCGGCAGCGAGATCACCACCTCCTGCTCGTTGCCGGGCAGGTAGTGCACCTGCACGATCCGGCCGACCTGCACCGCGGCGATCGCCGTCGGTGGAAGGTACTTCTCGGCGCGGGTCTGAAAAGTGGTGCCGTCGGGGCGGGTGACAACCAGGCCGAGGGCGATCTCGGTGTAACCCCCGCGAATCCGACCGGGGACGTCGAGGCTGCGGACCACCGCCTGGGCGGCGATGCCGCGATCGGCGATGTCGAGCTTGCCGCGCGTGGTGATGCCCTTGCGGATGAGTGATTCGTTCATCGCCCGCTGGGCCGCGCCGTTGTCGCCGGAGCGGTCGACCTCCACCTTGTCGGTGCGACCGGGCAGGTACCGGACCGGCAGCACGACGCCCGGCTGCAGCAGGGCGAGCTCGGTGAGCGGGACGATCACCTTGGCGTGCGAATCGAAGACCTTGCCGTCGGCGCCTTCGACTCGAAAAGCGATCTTGACCTGGGGTTGGTCGTTCACCGAGACGCCCGTCTGGCGAAACGAGGTGATGGTGCCGATGCCGACCGCGGCGTCGCGGAACTCGCTGCTGTTGCGGCCGGTGAAAGCTTCGAGGATGCCGTCGCCGGTGAAGGCGAACACGATCGGGACGATGGTGAGCGCGATGATCGGCAGGGCCATCTGGGGACCGACCCATCCGAGCATCGCGCCGGTGTATTCGTCGGGGGTGTAGGTGAGGCCGTAGAAGAGGTAATAGCCGACGGCCAGGATTCCGAAGGCGACCGCGGCCGCACGCAGCTTGGATTTCATGATTTCTCCTTGGATCGGTACGACCGGGTCGCGAGGATCAGGCGCCGACGATGGTGGAGCAGGCGAAGGTGATGTCGAACTCGACCGTCGACGGGCCCGCCAGCGGGTTGGTCATGTCGGCGCTGATGCCCTCGCCGGTGACGCGGAAGGTGTTGCCGTCCTTGGCCAGGGTCGCGGAACCACCGGGCTGGCCGTTGCCGTAGCCGACGGCGTAGGGCAGGCCGTTGGCGCCGCCCTGGCTGCCGGCTATCGCGACTGCCTGGACCTTCTCGCCTTCCAGCGACGCGCTGACCGAGAGGCTGCCGTAGGTGGCGTTGGCCGTGTCGGTGAGTGCCAGAGCGAGCGTGCCGGCCTGCTGAGCGCAGGTGGTGTCGAACTTCGCGGTGAATTCCTTGCCGCCGACGCTGGCGGTGGACTTGCCCGCGGCCGGAGCCGGCGCGGCCGACCCGGGGGTGCTCGGGGAGGTGGTGCCCGCATCGTCGCTGCAGCCGGTGACGAACAGCGCGGTGGCGGCGGCGGAGGCGGCGAGGGTGGCGATCAGCTTGGTGTTCATGGTGGTTTCCGTTTCTCTCGGTGTTGAGCGGGTGGGTAACCCGTTGAGAGAAAGGTAGAAAGCCCGTTGCGCCTACCGATCCCAACTTTCGCGCCGCGCCACCGCCGCGCCGGTCGCCGAAAATACCTATAACCTGGTCGGATGCGGAGACCGCGCGCCATGGTGCTCGATGAGGTGTGGCGGGGACTCGACGGTGTCGACGCGTTGAGCGGAGCCGACGGCGGGCCGTTGCGCCGGACGGTGAAGTTGATTCTCGATCCGCTGGTTCTGCGCCCGATGCGACACCCGGTGTTGGCTGCGAGCGTGCTCGACGAGGAGGCAACCGCGCTGCTCACGGCGCTCGTGCACGCGCAGTCCGAGGTGCTTCGGGCCTGTGCGGCGTGGTTCGTCGTCCTCAAGCAGGTACGGCGGCGGTTGCGGATCACCGAGGGCAACGCACAGGATCTGTACTTCCAGCGCTGTTTCGAGCTGGCGACCGTCGCCGGTGCGCCGGAGGGTGAACGAGGGCAGGCGCGGGCCGAGGCGATGCTGCGTGAGGTCCATGACAGCACCGGCGGGCGAACCACCGCGGCGCTGAAAAACCATGTCACCGAACCACATCGAGCCGCCGAGCTGACAGCGCTGCTCGACATCGCCTGGGCGCGACGCCCGCTCGCCCCCTACGCCGCCCGCGACCTGGCGACCGAACTGACCGAGCTGCTCGAAGCCTGCACGCTCGCCCGCTCGGGCGATCCGGCCGACGCCGGACCCCTGTTCGACGACCTCGTCGACCACCGCGTCGGCACCCACCGAGGCATCGCCCTGTGGCTGGCGCATCCCGCCGCAGGCGCCGATGACCTGGGCCTCACCAGGCATACCAGCCCGCAACGACCCGAGCTTGGCGCCTCCGCGGCGACCGCGAATCTCGGCCTGCCCTTCGACCGGACCGTGTACGAGCGGGTCTTCACGGTGCTGCAGGGCAGCATCGATCGGACCGACCTGCCCGAGATCGCGGAGCTGGTGACGCGCGAGATCTCGCGCAGTTGTTCGCCGTGGGGCCTGCTCGACGAGTCGCTGCGGGTCGCCGCGGCGGCGGGTTCCGAACTGGCGCTCGGGCTCGCCCCCATCGCGACGGCCGACGCGGGGGCGCGCGGCAGTGCCGACCGAGTCCCCGCCTCGCGCGCACACGAGGTGATCAACGCTCGCTGGCGGCGGGAAGGGTACGTGCTGCAAGCGCGTCGATTCGCGGTGCATGCGCTCGACGGACAGACGGGGCCACTCGCGGCGCTGGCCGCGGAGTTGGGTACGCCGTGGCGGCCGTATTCGCGCAGGTTGTGGGTGCGGTTGCACGGTCGCGATGTGCGCGAGCTGCCGGTGTTCGACCCCGGTGAGCTGTGGGATCTGCTCGACGGTGTCGCTCGGTCGGTGATCCTGGACCACCGCACCCGGGTCAAGCAGGCGCTCACCGCCGAGGACACGGCCGTGGTGGAAGCGAAGGCCGGCTGATGACTGTCGTCCATCTTCGCCGCGCCGAGCCGGGGCTTCTCGTGATCGCCGCGGACGGGGCGCCCCTGGTCACCGACGCCGCGCCTGCGCTCGACGTACTGGTGCTCGACGTGGTCGGAGGGCAGCTGAGTTGGAGCCTGTTCGACAGTGCGCTGATACCCGCGGCAGTGCTCGACGATGCCGACGCGGCACAGGATTGGGTGTGGGCGGTATACGGCGAAGACGTCGCACTGGCTGTCGCGGACAACCGTCCCCGAACGCTGACGGCCGCGCCCGCTCGGCCGGAGTCGGCGGCGGCTCTGCGTCGACTTGCCTACGCGCACTGGGCCATTCGGTGGTGGCCCGCTTCGACTATCGACGCGATTCCGGCCCTGGACCCGGTGCTGTTGGCCGAGGAGATCGCGATGCTCACCGAGCAGTGCGAGATGATGATCGACGGTGCCGTCGACGAGCGTTTTACGGAACCGGACCGCGAGACGGAGACCTACGACGACGGCGCGGCGCCGAACGACGGGATTCGCGAATCGATACCGGCGTCGTCCGGTGACGGCGAACCGTCCAACGGTCTCGGCGGTCGAGCACCCACGGACGAAGCCGAGTCGATCGGTCGATCACGTGGTCGCGCAGAGGATTACGCGCTGGCCGCCGGTGAGGGGTCTTCCGACGGGCTGATCGTCGCACGGGGTAGCGGTGGTTGGGACTGGCGACGTTGCCCGCCCGGCATTCTCGACGCGGGCGAGAAGTCGGTGTCGTGGCAGGTGGCGCGGGCGGAGGGGATGTCGACGGTGCGGGTGAATGTGGTTGCCGCACCTGCCTGTCGACACGAGGGCCCTCCACACCTTCGGCCGTATGCGCGGGTGCGATCAGCCGACGCGGGGCACGACCGCACGCCGCCTGCCCACATGGAGTTCACGACGCCCTTGCGACTCAGAGGCGATTCCTGGACGGGGGCTGTCCGGATTCCCGGACCGCCGGAAACCTCGCCTGACATCGCTGTTTTCGTCCCCGGTGTCGGTCCGGCCGACCCGGCGGAGGAGTCGGCGATGCGTGAACGGATCCGCCGGTTCGCCCGACTTCGCCTCACCGAACTCACCGGCCACCCGCGCCTGAGCGCCGAAACGGCGGCGGCCGACGCGGATGAGGACTTCTGATGGGTGCGGGCGGAGGAAATCTCGGCCGGGGAACCAGCGCTGAGCGTTCACAAGTCGTGGCATCGGTGCGAAATTCGACCATCGGGCCGAAAAGTGTGCGCCCAGCGCGGATCGGGAGCAGGTAAGTGGCCGCCACCGGACGGACGTCGGATCGCGACGACACGCAACTCACCGCCGGGTACGCGGCGTATCAGCGCGGCGACGTGGTCGCAGCGTTGGAGATCTTCGAGCGGGCGGCCGACGGCGCCGCGCCGCGGTTGCGCAGTGCGGCGCTGATCAACGCCGCGAGTATGGCCGATGAACTGGGGGATCACCGGCGGTCGGTGGTGTTGTTCCGGACCGCACTGGCCGAAATGCCCGATGATGCCGCGCATCAGCGACCCGCGGCCCTGGTGAACCTGTCACAGGCTTTCCAGCATCTGGGCGAGTTCGACGCCGCGCACGAGGTGCTGGAGGAGGCGCGGGCACTGCTTGCCGACAGTACCGATCAGGGACTGGTGCGGGTGGCGTGCCTACAGTCGCTGACAGCGGTCGCGTTGCACCGCCAGCAGTGGGCCCACGCCGGGGAGTTGGCTGCCGAATCCCTGCGTGTGACAGAACGTTTCGCGCCGGAACTGGCCGGTCATCCACTGATGAACCTGGCGGCCTGCTCGTTCGAGACCGGGCGGTGGGAGCTGGCCCTCGACTTCGCCCGGCAGGGCATCGACGCCTTCGCCGCGGCGGGCGAGGCGGCCTCGGTCGCCGAGTCGCAACAGAATCTGGCCACCATGCTGGTGCGCGCGGGGCATTTCGACGAGGCGGAAGAACCGCTGCGGGGCAGCCAGGAGTTCTTCGAGGCGGCCGAGCTGGGGCACCGGTCCGGTATCGGAGCCAAGACGATCGGCTTTCTCGCCGAACGTCGGGGCGACTTCATGACGGCGCGAACGCATTACGAGCGCGCACTGGACCGGTTCGACTCCACCGGCGCGGTGGTGGACGCGGCGGATGTTCGGCTGCGACTGGCCACCCTCGCCTGCGCGCAAGGTGAGCTCGCCGTCGCCGAAGAGCTGCTCGACGCGGCGTTCTCGGTCTACGCGGCCCGGGGGCTCGGGATGCACTGCGCTCAACTCGACTACTGGCACGCCGAACTCCTACACACCTGGATCGAGGCGGCGGCACAACCAGATCCGGCGCTGCTGGCCCGTGCGGTAACCCTGTCCGTGTCGGCCGCTCTCGCCATCGACGCGGTCCGCCACACCCTGCCCAACGGCCACCAGCGTGAACACTGGCACCGCACCGTCGCCGAACCGGCCATGCGCCTGGCCTTTCGCTGTGCTGCCCTGTCGGGCGACGGACAGCTGGTGAGCGATCTGATCGACACCCAGTGCGCGGGAACGGCTCTCGATCTGACCGCTTTCACCGACACGACCCCGCCTGCCCTCGATTTCGAGCTGCTGGACCCCGCACCCACCGAACAGACAACGTCGCCCGCACTGCAACTCGGCGCCGCACTCGCCGACGTGGCGGCAGCGGCGGGAATCCCCGTCGCACTCCCCCCTCGACTCACCGACGGCGATCGAACAGTGCTGGCGGACTTCATCACCTATGCCGAACAACGGTACCGACGCACGGTCCGCGACCGACGGGTTCTCGCGCTGTGACCGCCGCCCGGACGCTTTCCCCGGACACACCGACCGCGCTCATCAGGATGGCGGACGCGGGCGATGTCTACGTGTCGTGGCGGTGGGTCGACGATGTGCTGGCGCGCGGAGTCGCGACGCTGCCTCGTGACCAGGTGCGCGAGACATTGCGGATGCTGGCCCGGGCGGTGCCCGATCCGACTCGGCCCGAGGATCTGCAGCGGGTGATGACCGAGGGCGCGCTGGTCGACGCCACCGCGGAAAGCGCTATGGCACAGGCACTGTCACGCACGTTGTTGCCCTATGGATTGGCCGTGCAACTCTACGAGCTGTCACAGCGCGGAGTGCGTCCGCATCTGCGGATTCAGCCGTCGCCCCGGCTGGCGCAGGTTCCGTGGGAGATCATCGCTCCCGATCCCGCGATTCGCCTGCTCGACATCGCCGACGTGAGCCTGCTCGCGCCGGTGTCGGTGGTGCACGCGCCGCAGCGAATCGTGCACCGCTGGAGCGACACTCGGGATCTTCCCGTGGTGGCGGTACTCGATCCTCGCGTACCCGGATTTCGTGCGGACTCGGAGCTCGGCTCGGTGCTGGGCCGTCCACACGGCGAAACCCTTGTCGCACAGCACTTCAGCCGCTACGGTGAGCGCCTTGTCCCCGCTGTCGACAATCCCGTCGAGCTGTTCCGGCGTGCCGACACCGACCGCGTCTGGCTGTCCGAAGCGCTCCGGGCCGGCGCGGGCCGACTCGTCTACGTGGGACATGTCACCGCCCCCGCACCGGAATCCGGCCAGAGCGAACACGCCGAACTCCACCTCAGCTGCACCGCCGAAACCCGCGGCTTCGCGGCGACGAACCGCACCCACCGCCCCCTCTCGGCGAAAGACCTCCTACTCGGCACCCACTCCCTCGACCCGTCGCCCGTGTCCGGCCGCGAGCTGTGGCCGATGCCGAGCCGCGTCGCCCTCATCGCCTGCGAAAGCGGCGGCGACCTGCGCTTCACCGAGGCCCTCGGCCTCACCACCGCGGCCCTGGCAGCGGGCGCGGAACTGGTGACGGCCACCCGCTGGCCCCTCCCCACCGACCACGCCTTCCACACCTTCACCCCCACCACCGAGCACCCCCTGCAATCGGCCATCTGCGCCGTGGACGCGGCTCACGATTCACCCACACCCATCCCCACCCTGCTGACCTGGCAAAGATCGCAGCTGCGCGCCTGGCGTGCGGCACCGGCGCCCGAGAACTCACCGCTGCTCTGGGCCGCCTTCGCCACCGTCACCGGCTGAGTGCATTCGATCGACGCCGAATCGACATCAGCGAGTCACCCCCCGCCGCGGTCGTGCGCTTCGAGGCCGGTGGGACTACTGCGAGCCCTGTGCTCGAGCGTCTGGCCGAGGCACTCGAGCTGCACCTCCGTGTGGAATTCGGAACCGTGCGGAGCTGCCGACCGGCCGCCTACTCGGGGAGGCCGAGGCCTGCTGCCAGAATCGGCCAGGAGCGGTAGAAGGCGTCGCGCCAGTAGCCCCAGGAGTGGGTGCCGGTGGGCTGATGGTCGAAGGTGGCGGGGATGTTCAGCTCGGCCAGGCGGGTTTCGAGGTTGCGGGTGCACCAGGTGACCGCTGCCTCGATGATGCCGCCGACGACGACCTGGTTGGCCAGGCCGAGGGGGGTCGGGTTCATCATGTTCGGGTCGTCGATGCGGTCGTGCGGGCCGGGTAGACCGGATGCGTCCGAGACGTACAGCCTTGTGCCACGCAGTTTTTCGGCGTGGACGACCGGGTCGTTGGCCGCCCAGGCCGGGTCGTCGTCGGGACCGTACATGTTGCGCACGTCGCCGCCGCCGTAGGTCTGCACCACCAGCTTGGTGAACTGCTTGCCGATCGGGTCCGAGATCTGGGCGCAGCCGCTGTAGCCGGCGACGGACCGGTAGAAGCCGGGCTTGGCCTGCGCCAATTGCAGCACGGCCGTGGCGGTCATCGAGTTCGCGGCGATGGCGTTGACCCCGTTGGTGCCCAGTGCCGCATCGACCAGGGGTGGGAGTTCCTCGAGCAGGAAGGTGCGCCATTTGTTGCGGCCGAGCGCGGGATCGTCGTGGCGCCAGTCGGTGTAGTACGCCCAGGCGCCGCCGATCGGCATCACCACATTGACGTCCTTGGTGGCGAGGAAATCGCCGACATCGGTGTTCTGCCACCAGGTCGCGCGGTCCTCACCGCCGCCTGCCCCGTTGAGAAGGTACAGCGCCGGGCGCGCGACGGAGGCGTCCCTGGGGCGCTGCACCTTCACGGTGATGGCCTTGTTCATAGCGGCGGAGAAGACCAACATGGTCAGATTTCGATCATCGACCCGGCTCGAGATGATGTTCGAGCCGTTCGCGGTGGTCGGCGTCGCGAGGAGCTTCTTGGTTTCGACGATCGGATCGCGTCCGTCGGCCAAGCCGATGCCCGCACCCGAGGTGGCGACGCACGCGGCCAGCACACTGCTCACGACACCGAAAGCCAGTGTGCGCCTGATTGTTTTGCCCATCGGCCGAGAATTCCCCATCCGTACAACGGCGGGCATGGAGCAGCCCGCAGGGCACTGACAGTATCCGGGGAATCGATCGATCGTCGAGCCGGTGGTAGTACGGGCAGCCGACCCCACCGCGGCGGGGTCGGCTCAGAGGTCAGTGTTCGTCGTAGTGGTCCGCGTGGGCGGCGTGGCGGTGGCCGTCGTGGACGTAGTCGACGTGATCGCCGTGCGGCACGGAGACGTGACCGCAGCCGGGGCCGTGTTCGTGGGTGTGGGCGGAGTGCTCGACGTGTGCCGAGGTCTCGCACTCGTCGAAGTGGCCCTCGTGTTCGCGGTGCAGGTGGCCGTCGTGAACGTAGTCGACGTGGTCCTGATGGGGCACTGCGACGTGGCCGCAGGTCGGGCCGTGCACGTGGGTGTGCTGGGGGTGTTCGGCGTGCGTTGTGGTCATCGGCTCTCTCTTTCCGGTTTCCCGGACCCTGGTCCGGAACTGATCGAATGGAGCTGAAGCACTTCCGACATTAGCAGTTGCGCATACGTTGTTGCGAGTCGTGGGAACTGGTCAGAGGACCTGGTCGAGGAAGCGGCGCAACCGCGGGGTCTTCGCGTCGTCGAACAGGGCGTCGGGCGTGCCGGTCTCCACGACGACGCCCTGATCCATGAACACCACGCTGTCGGAGACCTCGCGCGCGAAACCCATCTCGTGGGTCACCACGATCATCGACATACCACCCGAGGCGAGATCGGCCATCAGCGCGAGCACGCCCTTGACCAGCTCCGGGTCGAGCGCGGAGGTGGCCTCGTCGAAGAACATCAGCTCCGGCTTCATGGCCAGAGCGCGCGCGATGGCGACGCGCTGCTGCTGCCCGCCCGACAGCGACGCGGGCCTGGCATCGGCCTTGTCGGCCAAGCCGACGATCTCGAGCTGCTCGATCGCCAGCGCCCGCGCCTCGTCGGCGGACAGCCCGCGCAGTTTGCGTGGGCCGAGGACGATGTTGTCAGCAACGGTCTTGTGCGGGAACAGGTTGAACTGCTGAAAGACCATGCCGATGCGCTGGCGCAGCTTGTCGGGGTTGTCCTTCAGCACGGACTTGCCGTCGAGGAGCACGTCGCCGGAATCGGGCTCGTGCAGGCGGTTGAGCACGCGCAGCAGGGTCGATTTGCCCGAACCGGACGGGCCGATGACGGTGGTGGCGTGGCCTGCCTCGACGTGGATGTCGACCCCGCGCAGGATGTGGTTGTTGCCGAGCGTCAGGTTGAGCCCGGTGCCGGTCAACGATGCGCTCATGCGCCTCGCCCTTCTGTGATGACCGCCTGCTCGATCGGATCGGCGGGGGTGGGTTTGCCGGTGCGCATGCGCTGGTCGATGTAGTTGACCAGGTGGGTGAGCGGGATGGTGAGCACCAGATACATCAGACCCGCGGCGACCAGCGGGGACAGGTTGCCGGTCTGGGCGTTGAGGTCGCGGCCCACGGCGAACAGTTCGCGCTGGGAGGCCAACAGGCCGAGGAAATAGATCAGCGACGAGTCCTTGATCAGCGCGATGAACTGGTTCATCAGCGCGGGCAGCACCCGGCGCACACCCTGCGGGATCACTACCAGCGTCATCGCCTGGCGATAGCCGAAGCCGATGGCGCGCGCGGCTTCGAGCTGACCCGGCTCCACCGACTGGATACCGGAGCGGAAGATCTCGCCGATATAGGCCGACGAGAGCAGCGCCAGCGCCACCGCGCCGAGCCAGTACGGATTGCCGCCGGTGACATCGCGGACCACCGGTCCGATACCGAGACCGATCAGCAGGATGATCACCACGGCGGGCAGGCCACGGAAGATGTCGGTGTAGACGCGGGCGGGCCAGCGCAACCAGCGGGTGCGGGAAATGCCCATCACCGCGAGCAGCATGCCGATCACGGTGCCGAGTACCCCCGAAACCAGCGCCAGAACAAGGGTATTCGGCAGGCCGGTCTTGATCAGATCGGGAAAAGCCTTGCTGTACAACGACCAGTCGAAGAAGGTGTCCTTCAACTGCTGCGTGGTCGACTTCTGCGCGACAAGTTCGGTCTCACCGGGCCGATTCTCGGCGGCGATCGCCTTGAAGTCCGGGAGTTCGGGGGTGGGTGCGGCTTTCGAACCGGGCTTCCAGCCGGGCGGGAGTTCACGTGGCACCCAGTCGGCGTAGAGACGGGCGTAGGTGCCGTCGGCGATCACCGCGTCGAGGCCGGAGTTGAGCGCGTCGATCAGGGGCTGATTGTTCTGTGCCACCGCGTAGCCGACGAAGTTGTCGAGGCTGAAGGTGTTCTGCGAGACCACGATTCCGTCGCCGGGCTTGATCGCGCCCTCGGCTTGCGCCGACGGAGCTACCCAGGCGTCGACCTGACCGGACTTCAGGTTCGCGTAGGCGGTGTTGTAGTCGGGAAACTTCACCGGATCCAGCTTCAGCTGGTTCACCACGAATTCGTCCTGCACGGTGCCCTGCACCACCGCGATGCGCGAGCTCTGGTTCAGGTCGCCGAAGCCCTTCACCGCGCTGCCCTGCGGCACGACCAGGGAGAAGTAGCCGAAGTCGTAGCCGTTGGTGAAGCCGACCAGTTCGCGGCGGGCATCGGTGGTGGTGATGTTGGACGAGCCCACATCGAAGCGCTTGCCCGAGACCTGCGCGAGCAGGCCGGCGAACTCGGTGCCGGAGAACTCCACGCGCAGACCGAGTTTCGCGCCGATCGCGGCGAGGAGTTCGTTGTCGAAACCGGTGAACGCGCCCTGGCCGTTCACGCAGATGCTCGGCGGCGCATCGGACAGGGTGCCGACGCTCAGGGTGCCGGGGTTGAGCAGGCCGAGTTTCGAAGTGTCGATCGAGTCGACCGGAGCAGTCGTGGCGGTGGTGTAGCGGTCGGCGCCCGCGGTCTCCCCCGCGGCCAGGTTGGTGGGCGCGGCAGCGGCAGCCGACGGACCCGGTGGCGAACAGAGATCGCGCGCGGTGCTGGTATCGGAGCCGCCACAGCCGGTCGCCGCGACGCCCACGAGGAGCAAGAGGGCAGCGATCCGCGCCCGAGTTCGTACACCTGCCATGCCGATAGACCCTAGCTGCAACCTTGCACAGCGAAGGTTACGCAGCGCGGCGCTGTGACCGAGCACCCATCGGGTTCGCCCGCCGTCGCTACCGGCTCACGCGAGACCATCGAGCTGTGCGGGGTTCACATCGTCTCGCCATTCGATTGCCCGGTGCACCTCGGTGAGGTCGTAGTCGGGCCCGGAGACGCCGATGGTGAACAAGGTGACGCCCGCCTCGTGCATGGCCTTCGCGTCGTCGCGGCCCTGCCACTGCACCGAACGTTCGATCCTCGACTCGTCGGTGCCGACGGCCGCCGCGTGCTCGGCCAGCACCTTGTTCTTGTGCGCCAGCGTCGACAGATCAGCGAAGGAGTGCCAGATGTCGGCGTACTCGGCGACCAGGCGCAGCGTCTTGCGCTCACCACCACCGCCGATCAGGATCGGGATCTGGCGCACCGGCGGCGGATTCAGCTTCGCCAACCGCGCGGTGATGCGAGACATGCTCTCCTTCAACAACGTCAGCCTGCTGCCCGGCGTGCCGAACTCGTAGCCGTACTCGTCGTAGTCGCGCTCGAACCAACCCCCGCCGATGCCGAGGATCAGCCTGCCGCCGCTGATGTTGTCGACGGTGCGCGCCATATCCGCGAGCAGGTCGGGGTTGCGGTAGCCACCACCGGTGACCAGCGCGCCGAGTTCGACCCGCTCGGTCTGCTCCGCCCAGGCGCCGAGCATCGTCCAGCATTCGAAATGCGCGCCCGCCGGGTCGCCGGTGAGCGGGAAGAAGTGATCCCAGTTGAAGACGATGTCGACCCCGGCGTCCTCGGCCCGCAACACCGCGTCGCGGATGAGGCCGTAATCGGGCGCGTGCTGCGGTTGAAGCTGGACTCCGATACGCACCGGACGACTCATATCGTTGGCTCCTCGGGGCTCGGCAAGGCTGCGCGACCGAGGCTACCCGGAGCCGTTCGGGGCCGCTACGATCCCTCCCGACCCACTACTCGGATCGTCCGGCACGTTCCTGCCGGGATGGGATGTTGATCTACGCATGGCTACCGTCACTTTCGACCGCGCTACCCGGCTGTACGCCGGTGCTACCAAGCCCGCGGTCGACGCACTGAATCTCGAGATCGCCGACGGCGAGTTCCTGGTGCTCGTCGGACCCTCGGGGTGTGGCAAATCGACCTCGCTGCGGATGCTGGCCGGCCTCGAGGAGGTCAACGGCGGGTGCATCCGAATCGGCGACAAAGACGTGACCAACGCCGAACCCAAGGATCGCGACATCGCGATGGTTTTCCAGAACTACGCGCTCTACCCGCACATGTCGGTCGCGGAGAACATGGGTTTCGCGCTGAAGCTGGCCAAGGTGTCCAAGGCCGAACGCGACGAGCGGGTGCTCGAGGCGGCCAAGCTGCTCGACCTCGAGCAGTACCTGGACCGCAAGCCGAAGGCGCTCTCGGGCGGGCAGCGCCAGCGGGTGGCGATGGGGCGCGCGATCGTGCGCCAGCCACGGGTGTTCCTGATGGACGAGCCGCTGTCGAACCTCGACGCCAAGCTGCGCGTGCAGACCCGCACCCAGATCGCGCAGTTGCAGCGCCGGCTCGGGACCACCACGGTCTACGTCACCCATGACCAGGTCGAGGCGATGACCATGGGCGACCGGGTCGCCGTGCTCAAGGACGGCCTGCTCCAGCAGTGCGCGTCGCCGCGCGACCTCTACCGCGATCCGGCGAACATGTTCGTCGCCGGGTTCATGGGCTCACCCGCGATGAACCTGTTCACGCTGCCGGTCGAGGACGGCAGCGTGACCATCGGTGGTTACCCGGTGCGCGTGCCGCGCGCGGTGGCCGACGCGGGTGCAGGTTCGGTCGTGCTCGGTATTCGCCCCGAACACCTCGAGGTGGGCGACGGCGGGCTCGAAATGGAGGTCGACGTGGTGGAGGAGCTCGGCTCCGACGCCTACGTCTACGGTCGCGCGGTGTCCACCGCCACCAGCGGGCAGACCGGGGAAACGATTGTGACGCGGGTGGATTGGCGCAACCCGCCCCGCAAGGGCGACCGCCTCTGCCTCACCACCGATCCCGAACACGTGTACTTCTTCAGCGTGGACGGTCGGCGCCTGCGCTGATTCGACCGCGCGGGCGGCTCGCGGATCGAGTCGCCCGCGCTGCGCGATCAGTTGTCCGTCTTCTTCTTTCGTCGCTCGGCGCGTTCGTCGAGGTAGTCCTCGTTGACTCGGACCGCCAAACGTTCGAGGGGGATCTCGGTGCCGTCGGGGGTGCGAAGGTCGGCGCGGACCGGTTCGCCGGTTTCCGCGTCCACCCGCAGCAGGGGCGGGGACCCCGGCTGGAGATAGGCATCGCCCCATTGCCAGAGGGCTACGACGGCGGGGAGCAGGTCGCGGCCCATTCGGGTGAGGACGTACTCGTGCCGGGTGCGTTTGCCTTCTTCCTGATAGGGACGCTTTTCCAGTAGGCCGGCGGCGGTGAGCTTGCGGAGTTGGCCCGCGGCGGCGGCGTCGGTGATGCCCACCCGACGGGCGAAGCCGTCGAAGCGGCGGGTGCCGTAATAGGCCTCACGCAGGATGAGTACCGCGGAGCGGGTACCGATGAGGTCCATGGCTCTGGCGATGGAGCAGCCTGCCGGGTCCCATCTGCTGAGATCGGCCAGGGGTCCTTCCATCACGGCTGCCATGCCGAACATCATAGCGAAGTCTGACTTGAGTAGATGATAGTTAGGACCTATGCTGGCTATTGTCAGCTAGAGTCAGCGTTGTCGAAAGAGGACTTCCATGCGAGACGCGGTCATCGTCGAAGCGGTACGAACCCCGATCGGGCGGGGTAAGCCGAACGGCGCACTTCACGACGTTCATCCTGTCGATCTGCTGGCGCACAGCCTGCGGGCGGTCGTCGAGCGCAGCGGGATGGATCCGGTGCTGATCGACGATGTGATCGGCGGCATCGTCACCCAGGTCGGGGAACAGGGATCGAATATGACCCGGCGGGCCGCATTGGCCGCGGGGTATCCGGAATCCGTGCCCGCCACCACGGTGGACAGGCAATGCGGCAGCAGCCAACAGGCGATTCACTTCGCGGCCCAGGGTGTCATCGCCGGCGCCTACGACATCGTGGTGGCGGCGGGCGTGGAGTCGATGGGGCGAGTTCCCATGGGCGCCAACCTGGTCGGCGCCGACGACCTGTCGGGTCTCGCTTTCGCACAGCGCTATCCCGACGACCTGGTTCCGCAGGGGATCAGCGCCGAGCTCATCGCCGCGAAATGGGGGTTGACGCGGACCCAACTCGACGAATTCGCACTCGGCAGTCACGAAAAGGCCGCTCGGGCAACCAAAGACGGATTCTTCGCCGAGGAACTCGCGCCGATCAACGGGGTGAGCACCGATGAGGGAATCCGGGTCGGCAGCACCATCGACACCCTCGCGGCGTTGAAGCCCGCCTATTACGACCCCGCGATGGCGGCCCGGTTCCCGCAGATCGGCTGGGAGATCACCGCCGCCTCGGCCAGCCAGGTCAGCGACGGGAGCTCCGCGGTGCTGATCATGTCCGGCGAACGCGCACAGCAGCTCGGCTTGCGACCGCTGGCCCGACTGCACAGCTTCTCCGTCGCGGGAGACGACCCGCTGCTGATGCTCACCGCGGTCATTCCGGCCACCGAGAAGGTGCTGCGGCGCGCCGGTCTCGATATCTCCGACATCGACCTGTTCGAGATCAACGAGGCGTTCTCGCCGGTCGTGCTGGCGTGGGCGAAGGAAACCGGCGTGGATATGAGCCGGGTCAACGTCCACGGTGGGGCGATCGCCCTCGGACATCCGCTCGGCGCGTCCGGGGCACGGTTGATGACCACGCTGGTGCACGCGATGCGCGAGCGTGGGGCGCGCTACGGGCTGCAAACGATGTGTGAGGCGGGCGGACTCGCCAACGCGACGATCATCGAACGGCTGTGAACCGAACGGCGGCGCTCACCTCGAGCGCCGCCGTCGGGTAGGCATCACGCTTCGGCCGGGAAATACGCGACCTCTACGATCGGTCGGGTGAGCGCCGACCTGTTTGTTTACGCGATTCCGTTGCGGACACGGTTTCGGGGGATCACTGTGCGCGAGGGGATGTTGATCAAGGGGAAATTGGGGTGGGGGGAATTCTGCGCGTTCCCCGAATACGACGATCGGGAAGCGGCCGGATGGTTGGCCACCGCCGTTGAGCAGGTGACGGTGGGGTGGCCGGCTCCGGTGCGAGATCGAATTCCGGTGAATTGCACCGTTCCCGCGGTGGATGCCGAGCGAGCCGGACGAATTGTTCGGGAATCCGGCTGCGCGACAGCGAAAGTGAAGGTGGCCGACCATCCGGGCTCGCTGGCCGAGGATGTGGCGCGAGTGGCGGCGGTGCGAGAGGCGATCGGGGAATCGGGCGCTGTTCGGGTCGACGCCAACGCGGTGTGGGATGTGCGGACTGCCGTTCGCAGTATCGGTGAACTGGACAGGGCCGCTGGTGGTTTGGAGTACGTCGAGCAGCCGTGTTCGACGATCGAGGAATTGGCCGAGGTCCGGCGCCAGGTCTCGGTACCTATCGCTGCCGACGAATCGATTCGGCGGGCCGAGGACCCGATGCGAGTAGCTGTCGCCGGGGCCGCTGACGTGGCCGTGCTCAAATGCACCCCCCTGGGTGGGGTGCGGCGAGCGTTGGCGGTCGCCGGGGCGGCCGGTCTTCCGACAGTTGTCTCGTCGGCGCTCGAGACCAGCGTCGGCCTGGCCGCGCAATTGGCGTTGGCAGGTGCGCTGCCCGAGCTCGAATTCGCCTGCGGACTCGGCACTCTCGCGCTGTTCGAGGGCGATCTCGTCGCGCGATCATTGTTGCCGGTAGACGGGTGGTTGCCCGTGCCCACCGCGCCACCCGAGCCCGATCCCGCGCTGCTCGACAAGTACCGACACCCCGATCCCGAGCGGGTCGACTGGTGGCTGCGGCGCTACGAGCGGGTCAGCGCACTGCTCGAGAACAATTAGCCGAAACGAACACCGCAACCGGTCAACGTAGCTCGCACCAGCAAAGCGGCCTCCGGGCCGATCACACCATCGACCAATTCGGCATAACGGGTGCAGAATTCGGGGCCGTGCGGTGGCTGTCCCGGATCGGGCGCCAGATGATGGGCGAGTTCGTGCAGAACCACCAGTTCGCGCAGGGCCCACGCGGTGGAGCCGGTGTGCAGCGGGACGGCCAGCACGGCGGTCGCGGGCTCGTAGTGGGCCGCGCCGGCACCACCTCGGGCCCGGACTCGGATCGGCACCGAGGCCCGTTCCCATCGCGCGCGAACCCAATTCAATGCCAACACCTTGTCGGCATAACTCTGCACCGACGCCACCGAGGCGAAACGGCGTTCCACCGGCAGCGTCAGTTGCGAGCCGTAGACATCGATCGTCCGGTGCCCGAACTCGTCGGCACGGTCGAACACTCCGCGCACCAACTGTTCGCCGTCGTAGACCATCGCCCGCTGACTGTCCCGCCGCGGCCGATCCGAACTATCCGGCGGCACGACCCGACCTGCCGCTACCCACCTGGAACGCGCCGCGGAGCACATCGCGGACGCGCGCCGAGAGCCCGGCCGATCTCATCGGCCCGCCAGCCCGGCCCGTGCGGCAGGAAGTTCCGGCGACGTGCCGAGACGGGCGGTGCGACCCGCTCGGTCGCCCGCGCGGCGTGCCGCCGCCGAATGACCCGTAGAGGTTTGCGGGCCTCGCCAGGTCCCCCTGGCTTCGGAAGTGGCCGTGTAGAAGTCGGTCAGTGCGACCTCCTTGTCGCGCAGGGCCAGCGCCGTCCCGGTCGCTTCGACAACCGATTCCTCGGCGACGACTTCGGCTTTCACCTCCGCCAGGCGGGCGCCGACGCGGGCGGCGAAGGCCATCTGAAAGTTCAGCCGTGCGGTGACGCCTGCCACCGGGGCCTGCACCCTGCGCCGAACGGTGCGGCCCAGTCGTTTCTCGGTGACGACCTTGACGACCGTCGCCTCGCGATAGGCACCGGATTTGATGTAGTGGTCCGAGGCTCGAACCATTTGGACGAGCAGGCTCGCGTAGAGCGCTTCGCAGGTGTCGATGTCGGCGGCGAAGCCGTAGGCGTAGACCTGGGCGGAGGTTCGGGCGACATCGCAGCGAACATCGTTGGCGCTCGCGATGGCCACGAACAGCTGGACATAGGTGCGCAGGCCTTTTCGACCGGGCTCGCCGATCGGGATGATCCGCTGCACCGGCATCGACCTGCGCTCGCGAGCCGCGACATGCGAACGCGCCACCGCGAGATCGATCGAGGATTTCGTCGCCAGCCGCTGGGCCGCGGCGAGGAAGGCCTCGGCCTCGTGGGCGTTGTCGGTGGACTCGGCCTTGCGCAGCAAACCACCGATGCGGGTGAGCATCCGGTCGGGTGTGGGGGCGGACGAAGGACTTGTCACAAGCATTGACCCTAAGCCACCCCTCCGACACAGAACTGTGTAAGTCTATGCCCGTTCTCGGCCGCCTCGATCCGGACCGACCGAAGGGTCCCGGTTCGAGGCGACCGTTGTTCGGCGCGATGAAGGAGTGCCCGGAGGAAGCGGAGATCGAGCCCCACAAGCCCGAGAACACGCGGGCCCCCGCCCGCGACAAATACTGTATGTTGCCTGTTGCACCGCACGGTGTGCTGCTGCTCACGTCTTGACCCTGGAGTGTCTGCGATGGCTTTGAAGTTTGTCCCCAGAGCGACGATGGCTGCTGCCTCGATCGCGTTGCTCACCGCGACGTTCGCGAGTGGTTGCTCCAGTGACGACGGTGGCAATGCGCTCGACCAGAACCTGACTGGCCGCGGCCCGATCACCTACGTCGAAGGCAAGGACACCACCGAAACCGGTGTGGTCAAGCAGCTCATCGACCGGTGGAACGCCGCGCACCCGAACGAGCAGGTGACCTTCAAGGAGCAGTCGGCCGACGGCACCCAGCAGCACGACGACCTCGCCGAGCACTTCCGCGCCAAGCAGGACGGCTACGACGTCGTCGCCCTCGACGTGAAGGACACCGCCGAGTTCGCCGCGAAGGGCTGGGTCCAGCCGCTCGAGGGCAGTTTCGCGATCGACACCGCGCCGCTGCTCGCGCCCACCGTGGCCAGCGCCACCTACAACGGCAAGCTGTACGCGGCACCGAAGAACACCAACGGCGGCCTGCTGTACTACCGCAAGGACCTGGTGCCCAACCCGCCCAAGACCTGGACCGAGATGCTCGGTCAGTGCCAGGTGGCCCGGGACAACAACATGGGCTGCTACGCCGGTCAGCTCGCCCCCTACGAGGGCCTGACCGTGAACACCTCCGAGATCATCAATGCCTTCGGTGGCAGCTTCGTCGGCGCCGACGGCAAGACCCCGACCGTGAACAGCCCGGAGTCGAAGGCGGGCCTGAAGGTCCTCGTCGACGCCTACAAGAACGGTGACATCCCCAAGGAAGCCATCACCTTCAAGGAAGGTGAGAGCGCCAGCGCGTTCGAGTCGGGCAAGCTGCTGTTCCTGCGCAACTGGCCCTACCTCTACGCCCAGGCCTCCGCCGACGGCTCCGCGGTGAAGGACAAGTTCGGCGTCGCCCCGCTGCCGGGCAACACCGGCGTCGGCGCGTCCACCCTCGGTGGTTACAACGCCGCGATCAGCGCGTTCTCCAAGAACAAGGCCACCGCCGCGGACTTCGTTCGCTACCTGATCAGCGAAGAGGCACAGCAGATCATCGCCGCCGGCTCGCTGCCCTCGGTGCGCACCTCGCTCTACGACGACCCGGCCCTGATCGCGAAGATGCCGTACCTGCCCACGCTGAAGGAATCCATCGCCAGCGCGGTGCCGCGTCCGGTGACCCCGTTCTATCCCGCGGTGTCGAAGGCCATCCAGGACAACGCATATGCTGCCCTCAACGGCACGAAGTCCGTCGACGACGCAGTCGCAGGCATGCAAAAGGGCATCGAGACCGCCGGTTCGTAGCGGTAGGCGCAGCGGACCCGACCAGACCGTAGGAGAGTAGAAACGGTGTCGGATCCTTCGGGAGCCAAGCAGCGCGGGCTAGCGCTGGAACTGCGACAATCCGGCAAGGCGTGGCTGTTCGTCGCGCCTGTGCTCGTCGCACTGGCCGTGGTCATCGGATACCCGGTGGTCGAGGCGATCTGGATGTCCTTGCAGAAGGACTCCGGTATCGACCCGGCCACCGGGATGTTCGTCGAGGGCGGCGGTGCCGGGTTCAGCAACTACACACACTGGCTGCTGCAGCAGTGTGGGTCGCTGAACGGCATGGTGTCGTGCCCCACCGGCACGCTCGGCTCGCAGTTCTGGTCGGCGGTCGGGATCACCCTGTTCTTCACCGTGGTGATGGTGTCGATCGAAGCCCTGCTCGGGCTCGGCATGGCCATGGTGATGGGCAAGACCTTCCGCGGCCGAGCGCTGTTGCGCGCCGCCGTGCTGATTCCGTGGGCGATTCCCACCGCGGTCACAGCGCGACTGTGGGAGTTCATGTTCCAGTACGACGGCGTGGTGAACCGGGTGCTCGGCACCCACATCCTGTGGACCTCGGACATGTGGGCGTCGCGGTTCGCGGTGGTCGCGGCCGATGTGTGGAAGACGACGCCGTTCATGGCCTTGCTGATCCTGGCTGGGCTGCAAGTGATTCCGGCCGACGTGTACGAGGCGGCCAAAGTCGACGGCGCGACTGCCTGGCAGCGGTTCGTCCACATCACGCTGCCGCTGCTCAAGCCCGCGCTGCTGGTCGCGGTCCTGTTCCGCACCATGGACACGCTGCGCATCTATGACCTGCCCGCGATCATGACGCTGGGCAACCCGTCGACGAACACGCTGTCGATCCTGGTGGTCGAGCAGGTTCGCCAAGGCCCCAACAGCGCCGCGGCACTGTCGGTGATCACCTTCCTGCTCGTCTTCGCGATCGCGTTCATCCTGGTGAAGGTGCTGGGCGCCAACGCTGTTCGCACGCAAGAAGACCAGCGGAAGGCGAACTGATGAGCATGTCGATGACGAAAGAACCCGCCGCCGAGTCGACGACGTTGCCGGTGCAACCGGTGTCGTGGCGCAAGCGGCTCGGCACGGTGCGGCTCTACCTCGGTGTCGCCATCGTGCTGGTGTGGGGCCTCGGCCCGTTCTACTGGATGGCTGTGGTGGCGTTCCGCGACCCGGCCCACACGTTCGACAGCACCCCGTGGCCGACCCACGTGACGCTGGAGAACTTCCGCAACGCTTTCGACACCAGCCGCGGCAACAACTTCGGCAAAGCGCTGCTCAACAGTGTGATCATCGGTTCGGCGACCACCGCTGTGGCGCTGTTGCTCGGCGTGCTCGCGGCCTACGCGCTGGCCCGGATGACCTTCGCGGGCAAGTACCTGGTCTCGGGGCTCATCCTGTCGGCGTCGATGTTCCCGGCCGTGGTGCTGGTGACACCGCTGTTCCAGCTGTTCACCGATATCGGCTGGATCGGCCAGTACCAGGCGATGATCATCCCGAACATCTCCTTCGTGCTGCCGATGACGGTCTACATCCTTGCCTCGTTCTTCGCCGAACTGCCGTGGGAACTCGAAGAGGCCGCGCGCATCGACGGTGCGAGCAAGCTGCAGGCCTTCCGGTTGATCATGCTGCCGCTGGCCGCGCCCGCGGTGTTCACCACCGCGATCCTGGCGTTCATCGCCTCGATCAACGAGTACCTGCTGGCCCGATTGCTCTCGGGCGACGACACCAAGCCGGTGACGGTCGCGATCGCGAGCTTCTCGGGTAACGACCCGCTGGTGCAGCCGTACGCGGCGATCATGGCGGCGGGCGTGATCGTCACCGTGCCGCTGGTGATCATGGTGTTGATCTTCCAGCGTCGCATCATCTCCGGTCTCACCGCGGGCGGCGTCAAGAGCTGACCTGCCGGGTTCTGTGGCCACCGCCGGGTAGAGTCGCCTGCACCGATATCGACGTCGGTGCAGGTGAGTACTTCTCCCTCGCTCCGAAAGGAGATGGTGTGGCCTCCCAGCGCGGGCGCCGGCGTTCCGATGGGGACGTCCCGTACACCTCGATCGCCGGGTTCCGCGATCCGCTGGCGAAGGAGCCGACGCCGAGCAAGGGCGCTGCCCGACGGGCCCAGGCCGCGCGCCTGGCCGCCACCGACGGTCCGGACGAGCCCCCGCAACGTCGGCGACGCACCAGAGGCCAACGCATCCGACGATTGATCGGCGCGCTGTTCGTGATCTTCGTGTGTGTGCCCGCGCTGCTGTTCGTCGCGGTGTACTGGAGTTCGGAGATCCCCGAACCGGCCGAGGTCGCGGTCGAGCAACCCGCCACTGTGCTGGCGTCGGACGGCACCACGGTGCTGACGAAATTCATTCCGCCGCAAGGCAATCGGATTCCCATCCCGCTCACCGACGTGCCGTTTCCGGTGCGTGATGCCGTGCTGGCCGCCGAAGACCGCACCTTCTATACCAACGCCGGCTATTCGACCAGCGGCTTCCTGCGCGCCGCCCGCGACAATATGACCGGCCAGGACAACGCGGGCGGCGGTTCGACGATCACCCAGCAGTACGTGAAGAACGCCTTCCTCAGCTCCGAACGCACCGTCACCCGCAAGATGCGCGAGCTGATCATCGCGGCCAAGATGGCGCGGCAGTGGACCAAGGACGAGATCCTGGCCGCCTACCTCAACACCATCTACTACGGGCGCGGCGCATACGGGATCGCGGCCGCGTCGAAGGCCTACTTCAACAAGCCGGTGCCGGAATTGACCCTCGCCGAGGGTGCGGTGCTGGCGGCGGTGATCCGCTCACCCTCGGTGCTGGATCCGGAGAACCATCTCGATCAGCTGCGCGCGCGCTGGCAGTACGTGCTGGCCGGGATGGTCGAGATGGACGCGCTCGCGCCCGGCGACCGTGACGCGACGGCGTTCCCCGCGATCATCCCGCTCGAGGAGGTGCCGGAGGAAGCGGTGGCGCTGGGGCCGGAGGGCCATATCCGCACCCAGGTGCTGCGCGAACTCCGCGCCGCGGGCATCGGCGACGCCGACATCAACACCGGCGCACTGCAGATCACCACCACCATCGACGCGGCGGCACAGGCGGGCGCCGTCGACACGGTGCGTGAGCGGTTGTCGTGGCAGCCACCGGAGCTGCGCTCGGCGGTGGTGTCGATCGATCCGCGCAGCGGGGCGGTGCGCGCCTATTACGGCGGGGAGGACGGCACCGGCTTCGATTTCGCGCAGGCACCGCTCCAAACAGGCTCCGCCTTCAAGGTTTTCGCGCTCGTCGCCGCGCAACGGCAGGGCATACCGGTGACCCGGCTGATGGACAGCTCGCCCATCACCGATCGCGGTACCGAGATCACCAACGTCGAGGGCGACTCGTGCGGACGCTGCTCGCTGGCCGAAGCGCTCAAGCGCTCGCTGAACACCAGCTTCTACCGGCTCACCATGACGATGGGCGACGGTCCGCGCTCGATCGCCGAGGCCGCGCACCTGGTGGGCATTCCCGAACACATTCCCGGCGTCGACGGCCCCACGCTCGCCGAACCGGACGGCTACCCGCTCAACGGGATCGTGCTCGGGCAGTATCTGGTGCGGCCCATCGATATGGCGTCGGCGTACGCGACGCTGGCCGCCTCCGGGATCTATCACCAGCCGTACTTCGTGCAGAAGGTGAGCGCCGGCGACGGACGGGTGCTGCTCGACCGCGGCGCCGAGACCCGAGTGGGCAGAAAGCTCCCAGAACCCGAGCAGCGCATCACCGCCGCCATCGCCGATGCCACCACCTCCGCGATGCTGCCGATCGCCAACTACTCCAACGGCCACGGCCTCGCCGACGGCAGGCAGTCGGCGAGCAAGACCGGAACCACCCAGCTCGGCGAGACCGACGACAACAAGGACGCGTGGATGGTCGGGTACACGCCCTCGCTGTCGACCGCGGTATGGGTGGGCACCGAGAACCCGCAGCCGTTGCGCAACGGGCGCGGCGGGGCCATCTGGGGTTCGGGGCTGCCCGCCGACATCTGGAAGCAGTCGATGGACGCCGCGCTGGCGGGGACGCCGGTCGAACAATTCGAGACGCCGCCGCTGCCGAGCCCGCCGCTGGTGCCGACGCCGGGCACCGAATCGGCGCCGACGCCGGGCGGTGGCTTCGACATTTTCGGGCCGCCGACCAGCTCGGCGCGCACTCCGCCGCCGCCGTTGATCATCATCCCGCCCGCACCGACCCCGGCGGTCCCCGGTGAGTTGTTCCCCGGACTCGGCGGCGGCGGGCCCCGGTAGATCACGAGTTGGCGCACCCGGACCCGACTACCCTGCGGACGTGGCAACATCGTTGCCCAGAGCGCGAACCGCCCGACCAGGGGTCTGATGATCCCGGCGCGGAACCTGTCGGACCGATACGGGAGGATGTGCGGTCGGTACCGACATGCGACGACACTAGACATAGGGGCTACGCAGGTGGATTTCAATGTCGTTGACCGTCCCGAGACGCTGATCGCGGGCACGGTGCTACGCAGCCCGGCGCTCGCCGTCGAGGGGCCGCGCCGCGCCAAGGTGGTCGAGGCGTGGGCGAACCTGCGGACGAGAACGTCGTTACCGGGGCCGTTCGCGACGGGCTACGTCGATTTCGCGCAGGAGATCAACTCCTACCTGACCCACATCGTCGGCTACGAGTGCAAAACCCTCGCCGACCTGCAGGTGGGCGATGTGCTCGGCCGGATTCCGGCGGGCCGCTACGCGCGATTCGTGGCCAGCGGCGACAACCTCGGCGACACCATCGTCGGGCTGTGGCGGCAGGTATGGGACGCGGAGGCCGCGGGCGAATTCGTGCGGGCCTACACCGGCGATTGCGAACAGTATCCCGACGAGCGCACCGTCGAGATCTTCGTCGGGCTGAGCGAGGAGAAGGACCGCTGATGACCGTGGATTTCGAGATCGTCACCCTCGACGACGGCCTGGTCGCGGGACTCACCGTGCCCTTGGCCGGGCGTGAGGTGACCGCACGCGACCTCGATCTGGTGAACTTCACCTGGGATCGGTACCTGTCGCGGGAGAAGACCGTGCCGCGCGCCGCCGCCTACATCGGCCAGAACGATCACGCGGTGGCCGTGCTCGGTTACGAGGTCGGCGGACTGGACGAGATCGACGAGGGCGACGTGCTCACCCGCATCCCCGCGGGCCGCTACGCCAAGTTCGTGGTCTCGGACAAGCCCTACGATCTGCTGCGCACCGCGTGGGCACAGGTGATCAAGGCCGAGAACGCGGGCACCATCACCCGCTCGCACACGGCGGAGTTGGAGCGCTACACCGGCCCGACGTCGGTCGAGGTCTACGTCTCCCTGGACTGACACGAAAAGAGCCGGTGTTCGCGACAGTTCGCGAACACCGGCTCTTTTGTCAGTGCTTAATCGGCGCCGATGATGAACGCTTCGAGCTGAGTGCGCGCGACGTCGTCGGCGATCTGCTCCGGCGGGGACTTCATCAGGTAGGCCGAGGCCGGAATGACGGGTCCGCCGATGCCGCGGTCCTTGGCGATCTTCGCCGCACGGACGGCGTCGATGATGATGCCCGCCGAGTTCGGCGAATCCCACACCTCGAGCTTGTACTCCAGGTTCAGCGGGGCGTCGCCGAACGCGCGACCCTCCAGGCGGACGTAGGCCCACTTGCGGTCGTCGAGCCACTCCACGTAGTCCGAGGGACCGATGTGGACGTTACGGTCGTGGACCTTGCCCGCGAGCGAACCGGTGAGGTTCGAGGTGACGGCCTGGGTCTTGGAGACCTTCTTCGACTCCAGGCGCTCACGCTCGAGCATGTTCTTGAAGTCCATGTTGCCGCCGACATTGAGCTGGTAGGTGCGGTCGAGCACCACGCCGCGGTCTTCGAACAGCTTGGCCATCACCCGGTGGGTGATGGTCGCGCCGACCTGGGACTTGATGTCGTCGCCGACGATCGGGACACCGGCGTCGGTGAACTTCTTCGCCCAGACCGGGTCGGAGGCGATGAAGACCGGCAGCGCGTTGACGAAGGCGACGTTCGCGTCGATCGCGCACTGCGCGTAGAACTTGTCGGCCTCTTCGGAACCGACGGGCAGGTACGAGACCAGCACGTCGACCTCGGCGTCTTTGAGCGCCTTGACCACGTCGACCGCGGGGGCCTCGGACTGCTCGATGGTCTCGGCGTAGTACTTGCCGATGCCGTCGAGGGTCGGGCCACGCAGGACCGTCACGTCGGTCGGCGGCACGTCGGAGATCTTGATGGTGTTGTTCTCGCTGGCGAAGATGGCCTCGGCCAGGTCGAAGCCGACCTTCTTGGCGTCGACATCGAACGCGGCCACGAACTTCACGTCGCGTACGTGATAGGTACCGAACTTGACGTGCATGAGGCCGGGAACGACCTGGTTCTCGTCGGCATCCTTGTAGTACTGCACGCCCTGTACCAGCGACGATGCGCAGTTGCCCACACCGACGATCGCGACGCGAACTTCGCCGGATCCAACCTTGTTGACATCACTCATGGCCGCTCTTTCCCTCTTTCTGTGGTGCCGCCTTCGTCGATTGCTCCGCCGCAATCAACTCGTTGAGCCAGCGCACTTCGCGCTCGCTTGATTCCAATCCGAGCTGGTGGAGCTGCCTGGTGTAGCGATCCAGTGACCCGCTGGCCTTCTTGATCGCTTCCCGCAGCCCCTCTCGGCGCTCCTCGACCTGACGACGCCTGCCCTCCAGGATTCGCATTCTCGCCTCGGCGGGAGTGCGGCTGAAAAAGGCAAGGTGAACGCCGAAGCCGTCATCGGTGTAGTTCTGCGGACCGGTGTCGGCAAGGAGTTCGGAGAACCGTTCCCGGCCGACCGGTGTGAGCCGGTAGACCCGGCGCGCACGGCGCGCGAGCGCGCCGACCGGTTGCTCCTCGGCGATCAACCCGTCGGCCTGCATCCTGCGCAGCGTCGGGTAGAGCGAACCGTAGGAGAAGGCCCGGAACGCTCCGAGCAGGCCCGTCAACCGCTTGCGCAGTTCGTAACCGTGCATGGGCGCGTCGAGGAGCAGACCGAGAATCGCCAATTCGAGCACTGCCGACCTCACTCCCTGACTCTGTCGACCTGACAGGCCGAACGGACCTAACCGTGGATGCGACTTCCAACTATATCGGAGCGATACATCTACGCGCAGGCGCACCCCACACATGCGCCATCGCCGCAGGTCAGATGGTTGGCAAGGTCAGCGCTTCACCGGATACACCGCGATGGGCTCGCCATTGGGGCGAATCTTCAGGTGGGCGTTCTGCGCGGCTTCGTTCTTGACGTAGATGCTGATCTCGACCTCGGCGTCTTTGCCGCCGCCGGGCGAATACCCGACCGTGACGTGCGAGACCCAGCCGTCGGGGACGCGGGTGCTCTGCGGTGCGCCGGCCACCAGGCGGGCGTAGCGGGCCAGATCGACGGTGGCCAGGTCGAAGGAGCGGGTGTCGGGCGGACGAGAGCTCTGCGAACCCCACTTCTCGAAATCGCCGCGGTACTGCAGGTCGTCCTGTTTTCCCGGCTTTCCGGAATCTCTGTCGACGCGGGCGTATTCGGGATACAGGGTCAGCTCGTCGGCGACGGTCGTCCCGTACTCGGCGCGGTAGTCGGCGAGGAAGTGGGCGAATCCGTTGCCGGTGGTGAGGTCGGGCAGTGGATCGTCGAGGACGGCGTCGCCCACGGTGCGACCGAGCAGACCCGCTCCCGCACCGAGCAGACCGGCGAGCACGATCGCGCCCACCGGAATCCACCAGCGGCGGGGTGCGCGCGCGAGGCCACGCGCCACCGGCGTCGCGGCCAGATCGGCGGTGACCTGCAGGTCGTCGACGAGACGGTCGAGCGCGGCGAAGTGCTCGGCGCGCATGGCGGCGGCGGTGCGTGTCTCGTGCTCGGCGGCGGTCAGCTGGCCGTCGGCCAGGGCCGCGTCGAGCATCGCGCAGACGTCGGCGCGGTCGGCGTCGCGGGCACGCAGGTTCTGGGGCGAGGTCTTCATCGCTGGCTCATCCTTTGTACGGGTAGATCTTCAGCACATCGCCCGACAGCGTGAGAACGAGATGGCCCGATCGGGAGACCTCGTCGCGCACGAAGACCACGATCGCCGGCCCGCCCGTCGAGCTGTCGTTCGCGAACCTGAAGTGGGTGACCGCGCCGTCGGGCACCCGCACGGTGGCAGGTGCGTTCGCGAGCGCGGCGCCGAGCGCTTCGGTGTTCACCTGTGCCAGATCGATGTCGACGGCGTCGCGATCGCGAGTGGTGATCTGGGAATTCGACCGCGCGAAGCCGCCGCGATAGGTGTAGTCGGCGGTCAGGTTCGCGTTGCCGGGCGTGCGCCGCACGGCGGACGCGTGCTCGTCGTGCAGGACCGCCTCGTCGAGCACGGTGTCACCGAACTTCGTGCGGTAGTCGTCGCGGAACTGGACGAATCCGGCGAGGGTGTTGAGCATCGGTGTGGCGATCACCAGCGGTGGCGCCGCGTCGTAGTCGACGATGGCGACGGTAGCCACGGCAGGGGCGGGCTCGTCGTCGCGGACGGTCCACACGAATCCGGCGACGGCGGTGATCGCCGCGAGCGCGACCACCGTCAGCCGCGTGCGGTCGCGGCGGACGCGCGGCTTGGTCGGCGCCGCCGGGCGGTGCTGGAGTTCCGCCACCAAAGTGGACAAATCACCCAGTGTTCGTGCTTCTTCGGCCAATTCGATCATGGCGGCGTGTTCATCGGCGTCGAGCTGGCCGTCGGCACGGGCGGCGTCGAGGGCGGTGACAGTCGCCGCTCGGTCGCTCGATCGGGCTCTCGTGCGCGCCGGGTACTCACCGGGCGCCCGACGACGGGGGCGCTCGACGGGGGCACTCTCGCCGAAAACCGCAGGTGACTGCAGGTCGGCGATCAGGCCCGCCAACTCGCCGACAGTGCGGGCCTCGCTCGCCGACGCGACGCGGTCGTGGTACTCCTGCGCACCGAGTTGGCCCTCGGCATAGGCCGCGTCAAGCACGGTCGACGCTTGTGCGCGATCGATGTCACGTGCGCGCAGAGCCGAATCGACGGCTGCCCGTCGCTGCCCGGAATCAGCCATGGCCGTAGGTCACCTCACCTGCGAAAACATCCGGATCAACCCGGGTATCGGGAGTTTAGCCGGGCAAATCGGATCAAACGATGCCGTGGGCACGCATATCCGAACCCCGCTACTCTGGTGATCGTGCGAATTCAGCGGCAGGTGGTGGACTATGCGCTTCGGCGCAGGTCTCTGCTGGCCGATGTCTACGCGGGGCGGGTCGGCGTCGCCGAGGTGTGCGACGCGAATCCGTATCTGCTCCGGGCCGCCAAGTTCCATGGCCGGGGCAGCGAGGCGACCTGCCCGATCTGCCGGAAAGAGCAGCTGACGTTGGTTTCGTGGGTGTTCGGCGATGGGCTGGGCCAAGCGGCCGGGTCGGCGCGCACACCCGAGGAACTGATTCGGATGGCCGAATCGAACGAAGAGTTCTCGGTCCACGTCGTCGAGGTATGTCGCTCGTGCAGCTGGAACCACCTGGTGCAGTCGTATGTACTCGGCACGGCGCCCGCGCCTGCCCGACGTCGGACGAGTTCGCGAGCCCGGCGCTCTGCTGCCGAATGATGGCTTGCCGGGCGACGAGGCTGCCGAGTAATGGGTGGCCCGCAGAAGTGATGGTGGCCACCGCGTGATGCGCCACTGTTCGGGGTGCACCCTCTCCGCGCCGGTACTCCGGCGCGGAAGTTGTGTGCCCGAACCTTACAAGTTATGGAGATCTGGTCAGTGAGTTCGCCCTACGAGCCCTCCCCCCACGGCGATGATCCGCGCGGCGCCCGTCCGGCTCGGGGTGCGCAACCGGGTCTCCCCCCACAATCGGGTGATCGTCCGGCCGGTCCGCCGCCGCGTCGGCCGATGCCGCCCGCCGGGCCGCGTCCGCAGGGTGCGCCCGGTGGTCCCGCCCAGGGCGGACGTCCGCAGGGTGGTCCTGTGCCCGGTGGACGTGCTCCGCAGGGACCGCCGCCGAACCGTCAGCAGGGCCCGCCGCCCGGTGGGATGCCGCCGCGCCGGCCGGGTCAGCCGCCACAGCGTCCTGGCGGACCACAGGGCGGGCCGGTTCCGCCGGGCGCGCCCGGCCAGGGCAGGCCGCCGCAGGGTAGGCCGGGTCGTCCCGTCCCGCCCGCTGCAGGCGCCACCCAGAAGCTGCCGCGTCCCGGCGGCCCCGACGAGGCGACGGTGCGTTCGGGTCAGCCCGGTGCGGGGCGGACCGTGCGCGGCGCGAACGACGACGTGGTCCGGGCAGGCGGTGCGGCCGCGGCCGCGCGCGCCGGCGCGGGCCGACGCCCCGGTGGTCCCACCTCCGGTGAACGGCGCGTCACCGCCCCTGGCGGTCCGACCACCGGTGAACGTCGCGCCGCGGGTGTGGGCGGCACGCCCCCGCCGACAGGCCCGCGCAACCGCCGTGACGGCGGAGGCGACGACGGCTCGGGTAGTGATGGTTCGGTGCGGAAGTCGAGGTGGCGCATCGTTCGCCGAACGCTCTACGTGCTGATGGCCCTGGCCATCGTCGTGCCGAGCGCGGTCTTCCTGGTCGCCTACACGGCGGTGTCGGTGCCGAAGCCCGGCGATCTCGAGACCAATCAGGTCGCGACGATCCTGGCCAGCGACGGCACCACCGAGATCAGCAAGGTGGTTCCGCCGCAGGGCAACCGCACCGAGGTCTCGATCGATCAGATCCCGCCGCACGTGCGTAATGCCGTGATCGCGGCCGAGGACCGTGACTTCTACACCAACCCCGGCTTCTCGGTCTCGGGCTTCGCTCGCGCCGCCCGCGACAACATCCTCGGCAAGGAAAGCGCCGGTGGTGGTTCCACGATCACCCAGCAGTACGTGAAGAACGCGCTGGTCGGTGACGAGCGGTCGATGACGCGCAAGATGCACGAGCTGGTGATCTCGGCCAAGATGGCGCGGCAGTGGAGCAAGGAAGACATCCTCGCCGCCTACCTCAACACGATCTACTTCGGTCGTGGCGCGTACGGCATCGACGCCGCGGCCAAGTCGTACTTCGGCAAGCCGGTGCAGGAGCTGACCGTGGCCGAGGGCGCCGTCCTCGCCGCGACGATCCAGCTGCCCTCGATGCTGGATCCGGAGAAGAACCCCACCGGCGCCAAGACGCGCTGGAACTACGTGCTCGACGGCATGGTCGCGGAGAACAACCTGTCGGCGACCGAACGTCAGGCGATGCAGTACCCGCAGGTCGTCACGCTGGAATCGCTGGGCGACAAGAACAACGACGAGGGCCCGTCGGGCCTGGTGAAGAACCAGGTCCTGCAGGAGCTCTCGACCGCGGGCATCAGCGAGCAGCAGCTGAACACCGAGGGCCTGCAGATCACCACCACGATCGACCCCCAGGCGCAGGACGCCGCGATCAAGGCCGCGCAGGGCAAGCTCGAGGGTGAGCCGGAGAACCTGCGCACTGCGGTGGTTTCGATCGACCCGCGCACCGGTGCGGTGCGCGCCTACTACGGCGGCAACGACGGCCAGGGTTTCGACTTCGCCAATGCCGGTCTGCCGACGGGCTCTTCGTTCAAGGCGATCGGACTGGCCGCGAATCTCGAACAGGGCGTTCCGCTCTCGCAGCTCTACGACAGCTCACCGATCACCGTCAACGGCATCGAGATCGGCAATGTCGAGGGCGAGGGCTGCGGCATGTGCACCATCGCCGAAGCGCTCAAGCGTTCACTGAACACCAGCTTCTACCGGATGCAGCTGGACATGCAGAACGGTCCGCAGAAGATCGCCGACATGGGCCACAAGCTCGGTATCGCGAAGGAACTGCCCGGTGTGGGCGAGACGCTGACCGAGCCCGGCGGCGTCGGCCCCAACAACGGCATCGTGCTCGGCCAGTACCAGTCGCGACCGCTCGACATGGCCTCGGCCTACGCCACCCTGGCGGCGTCGGGGGTCTATCACGCCCCGCACTTCGTGCAGAAGGTCGTGACCGCCGATGGGCAGGTGCTGCTCGATCGCGGCGAGCCCGCCGGTGAGCAGCGGGTGAGTGCGGCCGTGGCCGACAACGTCACCGCGGCGATGAAGCCGATCGCTGCCTACTCGCGCAACCACAACCTGGCCGGTGGCCGCGAGTCCGCCGCCAAGACCGGTACCCACCAGCTCGGCGACACCGGCAACAACCGCGACGCCTGGATGGTCGGCTACACCCCGTCGCTGTCGACCGCGGTGTGGGTCGGTACCGAGCAGGGCGAACCGCTCAAGAACTACGGTGGCGCCAGCATCTACGGCTCCGGTCTGCCTTCCGACATCTGGAAGGCGACGATGGACGGTGCGCTGTCGGGCACGTCGAACGAGTCGTTCCCCAAGCCCGCCCCGATCAAGGGCCAGGCCGGTGTGCCGGAATGGTCGGCGCCCTACACCGCGCCGTCCACCACCGTGCCGGCGATCGTGCCGCCGGTGATCGTGCCCTCGCAGGTGGAGATCCTGCCCGGCATCCGGATTCCGGTGCCCGGGGTGCAGCAGCCCGCGGTGCCGCAGTCGCAGGCGACGCCGGAGTCGGGTCCGGGCCCCCTGCCCGGCCAGCCGACGGCGGGTCCCGACGGCGCGCCGGCGACACCAGGAAACGGCAACGGCGGGTCGACCAGACCGAACAACGGCGCCACGGGCAACGACGACGAGAGCAGCGGCGCGGGAGCCACACCGACCCGATCCCGCTAGCCCCCGGTAGCCTCGGATGTCGTGACCGATCAGCAACTCGCGGACCAGCCGGCGTCGAGCGATACCCGGCTGGGCCGCGAGGCGGGGTACGTGGCGCCCGCCCGACTGGCTCCGGACCTGCGCTCGATCGACGCGCGGGACCGGCCCAGCCGCAACGACTCCCTCACCGCGCAGCTGTCCACCGTGATCGGCGGCCCGGTCGGCGATCACGCGCTGATCGGGCGGGTGCGGTTCTGGACGCCGCTGCGGGTGATGTTCGCTTTCACGGTGATCTTCCTGGCGCTGGGCTGGACGGCCAAGGCCGGCTGCATCCAGCAGACCGGCGACGGTGACGGCGGGCTGATGCTCGACTGGAACAACGGCCGCCAGTACGTGGCCATGTGCTACTCCGACACCGTCCCGCTCTACGGCGCCGAACGGCTCAACGAGGGCGCGTTCCCGTACAAGAAGTCCTGGACCGAATCGACGCCCGACGGTGGCACCGAGACCAGATACATGGAGTATCCGGTGCTTTCGGGGCTGTACCAGTACGCGGCGATGCAGATCGGCAATGTCTGGGATCACCTGCCGGTGCCCGGTGCGATGTCGGTGGTGGTGTATTTCAACGTGGTCGCACTCGGCCTTTCGGTGGGTTGGTTGATCACCGTGTGGGCGTCGTCGCGATTAGCCGGGCGGCGGGTCTGGGACGCGGCGCTGATCGCGGTGTCGCCCCTGGTGATCGTGCACGCCTTCACGAATTTCGATGCTCTCGCAACGGCTTTCGCCGCTACCGGGTTGTTGGCGTGGGCGCGGCGCAAGCCGGTGCTCGCGGGCATCCTGCTCGGACTCGGCGGGGCGGCGAAACTGTATCCCCTGCTTCTGCTCGGGCCGATCGTCGTGCTGTGCCTGCGGGTCGACCCGATGCAGCGCCAACTCGCCGCACGGGCCGGGCTGCGGTTACGCGATGTCGCCGGTCTCGATTCCGCACGTACTTGGTTACGTGAAACACCCTCGCGGACACACTTCTTCGCCTTACGGCCGCTCGGCGCCGCCACCTTCACCGTGCTCGCCGCGGCGGGAACATGGGCGGCGGTGAATTTGCCGATCGCGGCGCTGTACCCGCAGGGCTGGCGAGAGTTCTTCCGGCTCAACACCACTCGCCACGCCGACCCCGACTCGATCTACAACGTGATCACCTCGTTCACCGGCTGGGCGGGTTTCGACGGGCCGATCGGCCACGGTGAGCCCCCGACCATCCTGAACACGGTCTCGCTGCTGGCCTTCGTGGCCGCCTGCGCGGGCGTCGCCTATCTGGCCCTCACCGCCCCACGCCGCCCCCGCCTGACCCAGCTGTGCTTCCTCGTTGTCGCGGCGTTCCTGCTGACGAACAAGGTGTGGAGCCCGCAGTACTCCCTGTGGCTGGTGCCGCTGGCGGTGCTCGCGCTGCCGCACCGCCGAATCCTGCTGGCCTGGATGACGATCGACGCGCTGGTCTGGGTGCCGCGCATGTACTACTACCTCGGCGAGGACAACAAGGGCCTGCCCGAACAGTGGTTCACCGGCACCGTCGTCCTGCGCGATCTGGCGGTACTCGGCCTGTGCGCCCTGATCGTCTACGAGATCCTGCGCCCCCAGCACGACATAGTCCGCCGTGACTTCGTCGACGACCCCGCAGGCGGCGTCCTCGACCGCGCCCTCGACCCGCTCCTCCCCTGGCTCCCGGAATTCCTGCGCCCGAAGCAGGCCACGATGACCTCGCGACCCGCACTGGTTCTGAACTGACCGCCGTCGGTAGTTCGTCATCGGCCCATGAGAGCCGTTGGGGTGCGGACACCCTGGCGCTCTACAGACGCAGGTAGCGGGCCTGGAGTTCGGGTTCGGCGGGGAGCATGTCGAGGTCGAGTTCCCAGGCGCTGCCGGTCCAGGGGTCGAACAGCGGAGTGCCGGGCATCGTCGGGAGGTGCCTGCACGACTGTGTGAGCAGATCTACCGGTCCGTCACCGAATTCGCCGCCGCTGCCGACGATGACCAGGGACAAGCCGATCAGGTCGCCGCGCACCATCAGCTGGCCCAGGCGCACCACGTCGCTGCTCTGGTAGCCGTGGGGGAAGTCGGCGGCGACGAGGATGCGATGTTCGGTGGGTGGGACGGCTTGTCCACTGTTGTAGGCGATTTCGGCGAGTTCGGCCGCGTTGGCGAGTTCGGCCAGGCGGGCGGAGATGTCGCCGTGGTCGGCGATCACCGGGCCCGCGAGCAGGGGGGCCAGCGGGGTGGCGAGGTTGCGCAGGCCGCCGGTGAGGTCGATCAGGTCGACCTTGGTCGGCTTGTCGGGGATCGCGGCGACGAGGCGAGCCACCAGTGCGCCGACCACGCGGGCGGCCGCCGCGGTGGATTCGGTGTCGACCCACAGCGGCCGATTCAGCGGCACCGGAACGCAATACGGCACGCGCAGGCCGCCGCGGTCGAGCGCGTAGAGCTCACCGAGGCGGATGCCGTCGCTGCGGGCGGCGCGTGTGGTCCACGCGGGGGCGAGCCAGGAGGCCAGCGCGGCGGGCATGGCGGCGTCGGCCTCGGCGATCTCGAGGCCGAGTTGGTCGCTGTCGCGGCGGTGGTCGGCGTCGGCGAGGGCTACCAGTTCGTCGTGCCGACGTTGCGCTTGCGCGCGGGCCGCGTCGGCGGCGGGGGTGTTGCGGGTGGCCGGGTTCGAGACCGCTTCGGAGAGTTCCTGATCCAGGCGTTTGGTCGCGTAGTCGCGGGCCGAGACGAGCGCGGCGGCCGAGCGGGCGGCGTCTTCGAAGATCATCCACATGCGTTGCAGGCCGTGGTCGACTTCGAGCGGAATGCCCGATGCGGGAACGGGTCTCGCCACCGTTTCGGTGGCCGTGCTCGGCGGCGCCAGCGGGGCGGGCTGCCACGCCTGCGCCGGTGCGGGTGCTACGCCGTGTGTGGTGAGCAGCTGTGTCGAGCCGCCCGCGTAGCCCTGGCCGAGAGCCCGCAGTTTCCAGCCGCCCCCGCGCCGATACACCTCTAGGCAGATCAGCGCGCTCTCACCGGCGGTCGGTGCGATCACGAATTCAGCGGCGGGACTGCCGTTTTCGAACAGCGTCGCGGTGACGGTGGCGAGCGTCTGCCCGGCCGCGACGAACAACAGCACCGCGTGAGCGTCGGATCGCACCTGCGACAGTGACAGATCCACCGCCGCACCCGCGAAGCGCACACCGGGCGCGGCGGGCCGCGACGCGCACACGTGGTCGTGCGCGTCGCGAACCCGCAGATCCTCGCCGACCACCAGCGCACCGAGTTCGACGGTGCCGGTGGTTTGCGCGGTGAAGCGCACGGAATCAGCGTTCAGAGCAGTGTTCTGCCCCGCTTTCAGGTGAATCACGGTGTCTGCCCTGCTCTGTCGCTTGGTTCAGTTGCCGCCGAGGAATCGGCCCAGCTGGGGCACCGCTTCACCGGGGTGCTTGGCGTTGAAGCCCTCGCCGAGCGCCTGCATCTTCCAGTCGCCGCCGACCCGGTACACCTTCGCCATCGCCATGGCGGTGAACGGCATGCCACCGGTGAGGGTGTAGCGCGCCAGCTCGCCGTTGGTGGTGCCGTCGATCAGGCGGCTGAACGCGTTCTGCACCTGCTCGAAGGAATGGCCCTTGTAGGAGGTGACGATGAACAGCAGCGTGGTGATGTGCGCGGGGATCCTGGTGAGGTCGACGAGGATCATCTCGTCGTCGCCGTCGCCCTCACCGGTGAGGTTGTCGCCCTGGTGGCGCACCGAACCGTCCTTCGACGACAGCTGGCCGTAGTAGGCCACGTCGACGAGGTTCTGGTCGGCGAACAGGCAGACCGAGGCGTCGAGGTCGATGTCGACGGTGCGGTTGCCGAACATCCCGCGGGTGCGCACCGGGTCCCAGCCCAGGCCCATCTTCACGAAGGTCAGCGCGGCGCCGCCCTCCTTGCGCAGCGTGACCCGCTGGCCCTTCTGCAGGCTGACCGGGCGATCCTTGCTCAGACTGATCTCACCGGGCTGCTGCTGCGCCGCGGCGGGCGCACCCTGGGCGGGCGGCGGGTAGCCCTGTCCGGGCGGCGGCGGGTAACCCCCGCCGGGCGGCTGCTGGCCGGGCGGGGGCGGATAGCCACCGCCGGGCGGGGCGTAGGCGGGCGCGGGCTGCTGTGGGTAGCCGGGCGCGGACTGCGCCGGGTACGCGGGCGGGGCCTGCTGCGGCGGGGGCGGCGGGGGCGCCTGCTGGGGCGCGGCCTGCTGCGGGGCGGCTTCGGCGGGCGAATCGTCGACCTGCACACCGTGATCGGTGACCAGCGCCGCGAAACCACCGGCGTAGCCCTGGCCGACCGCGCGCACCTTCCAGCTGCCCTGACGGCGGTACAACTCGAGCGCGATCACGATCGACTCGGCGTTCAGACCGTCGATCTGATAGCTGAACAGCTGGTTGCCCGAGGCGTCGGAGACGAGGGCGGTGGGCGGTGCGAAACGACCGAAGTTGCTGGTCGCGTCGTCGAGGGTGATCACCGCGCGGATCTGATCGATGTCGGCGGGCACCGCGGACAACGAAACAGCAAGCGAGGCAGGCTGACCCGCGGGCCCGGGGCGTAGATCGACACCCGGTCCACTCGGCTGGTTGTAGAAGACGAAGTCGGCGTCGGTGCGGACCTTGCCCTGCTCGGTTACGAGCAGCGCGGACAGGTCGGCCGGTGCGGTGACCTGGAGCGAGATCACCACGTCACTGACGGCCAGCGGGCCGTTCTGGCCCTTGGCGAGTGTTGCAGACAAGTTCGACCCTTCGCTTGTCGTTGGTGGGTGTCGACGGCAGTCGCTTGCCACTCTACGAGAAACCGGCCGCACACGTCCGGGCTCTGTGTCGCCTACCCACATCACTCGGCGACGCGGGCGGAGTTTCGCCTGATCGGTTAGGGTGACGGCGCAGTCGGACGACGGCGGTTCGACCGCCTATTCAGAGGGGACGGGCACTCACCTGTCATGGCGCAATTGTTCGAACAGTCGAAGAAGGTGATCGAGGCGCAGCTCGCGGGGACGAGTATCCGCGCGATCTCGGGCTCGATGGTGGCCTACGAAGGCAACGTGCAGTTCAAATCGGCCGGATTCGGCGGCGGCGAGGGCGTGCTCAACGGCCTCAAGCGCCGCGCCACCGGCGAGAAACTGTCACTGATGGAGTGCAACGGCAACGGCCGGGTGTTCTTGGCGGTGAACGGCCAGAACGTCACCGTGGTCGACCTCGCCAACGAGACATTGCAGGTCGAGTCGCAGCAATTGCTGGCCTTCGCGGGCAATTTGCGCACCGATGTGCGGTTCGCCGGAGTGGGCGGGATGTCGTCGGGCGCCGGGCTGTTCACCACCACGGTCAGCGGGCAGGGTCAGGTGGCGTTGCTGTCAGCGGGTGGGCCGCTGATCCACCTCGAGGTGTCGCCGCAGTATCCGCTGATCGTGGACCCCGATGCGTTCGTCGCCTCGCGCGGCAATCTCAATCAGTCGTTCGTCACCGATGTCTCCTGGCGAACGATGGTGGGTCAGGACGCGGGCGAGGCGTTCTCGCTGCGATTCGACGGCCAGGGCGTCGTGTTGATCCAGCCGGCGGAACGGTAGGGGCGGGCGATGTTCGACAAGGTCAACAGCAAGGTCGTCAAGGTCGATGTCGGGCAGGCGGGTGGCGTCGTCGCCCGCTCCGGCGCGATGCTGTTCTACACCGGTCAGGTCGCGTTCGCGCCGCATCAGATTCCCGGCGCCGGGCAGGGCATGGGCGGCGGTGGTTTGATGCGGATGGCCGGGCAGATGATGGCCGGTGAGCACGAGCGGACCATGCTGGCGCAGGGACACGGCGTGGTCCATTACGGATTCGCCGGGTTGGAGGTGCACGTGGTGCAGATGCAACCGGGTGCGGTGTTGCGCGCCGAGGCTTCGCGTCTGCTCGCGCAGTCCGCCGGTTTGCAGGCTTCGGTGGTGTCGGTCGCCAGTTCGGGCGGCGGGGGCGGTGGCGGCGGAGGCGGTCTGATGGGCGCGCTGCGCGGTGCCGCGGCGGGCGTGGCGACCGGCACGGGCATGTTCACCACCCAGCTCAGCGGGCAGGGTTCGGCGGTGCTGCTCGCCCACGGTGGTTTCCTGGAACTGCCGGTGGGCGGACCGAATCCGATCGTTGTCGACCCGCAGGCGTTCGTCGCCGCGTACGGCAATGTGCAGACCGAGTTGAAGTCCGCGATGAGCTGGCGCGACGCGGTGGGCCGTGGCGCGGGCGAGGCGATGCAGTTGCATTGCCACGGGCAGGGTGTGGTGTACGTGCAGGCCTCCGAAGAGAAGTTGTGAACCGATGAGCGAAATCCTCTCGCCGATGAATCTCGGTGCCAGCGACAACATTCCGGGGAACGACTACGCCTACTGCATCGACCTGACCGGGCCGTGGTTCATGCGCAAGGGCGCGATGATCGCCTATTACGGGCAGATCGAGTTCCAGATGCTCACGCACGGGTTGCAGGGCGGCCTGATGCACATGGTGAGCAGCCAGTTCTCGGCGCCGCTGTTCGCCGGTGACTACGTGGTAGCGCAGGGCCACGGCAAGTTGATCATCGGTGACCGCGGTTACGACATCAATTCCTATGATCTCGAAGAAGGAAACCTCACCATCCGTGGTGCGAATCTGCTGGCCTTCGAGCCGGGGCTCGCGCTCAAGCAGTCGATCGTGCCCGGCTTTCTCACGCTGATCGGCACCGGCAAGTTCCTCGCGTCGTCCAACGGGCCGGTGATCTTCGCTGAGCCGCCCCTGCGCGTCGATCCCGAATCGTTGGTCGGCTGGGCCGATTGCCCCTCCCCCAGTCACCACTACGACCAGGGGTGGATCGGCAGCTTCCTCGCGGCGGGTGCGGCCAGGATGGGCGCCAATTCCGGTGAGGAACGACAGTTCGACTTCACCGGGGCGGGCACGGTGCTGATCCAGTCGACCGAGAAGATCATGAGCGACAACGCCCTGGTCCGCACCATCGAGGGCCAGTTGCAGAGCGGTGTCACGGTGGGCGGCCTGCAGCGTATTCAAGGCGTGATCGCCCAGCAGTTGGCCGGTCAGCAGCAGCACTACTGAACGATTCGCACCCGGGCACCGTTGCGGTGCCCGGGTTTTCGTCGACTACGCGGGTTCGGAGACCGGCACCGCGGCGCGCTGTGCCGTGGCGTGGAACCACTCGAGGATTTCCTCGCCTGCCAGGATCCCCGTGGCCGTGGTGACGGTCAGGCCGGGGGCGGTGAAGTTCAGTTCCTCCAGTTCGCCGTGCCGGGGGCGGATCGCGGCGTCGGCCGCTTTCAGCATCTGCGCGTCCAGCGCCCCGTCGCCGGCGGTGAACACCCTTGCCCCAGCGATCAATGCACCGGATTCCACCAGCCTTCTGCGGACCTCGGCCACGGCCAGGCTTTTGCAGACCGCGTCGGGCATGGTGTAGATCTTGCGGCCCTGCTGCGATGCCGACCAGCCGTTGGCCCGGCACCAGGTGTCCCATTCGGCGAGGAAACCGGTCGGGACCTGGTCGGGGCGGACCACCAGGTAGCAGAACAGCTCGTCGGCCTCGCGGTACTTGGTGACCCAGGAATCATCTGTGCGAGAACGTAATTCGGCGCCGACCTGGGCGAGAGTGGCGCCGGACGCAGTGACCTGGTCGTCGATGGCGAGGCGCCACGCGGGGTCGGGGATGCCGTCGACCAGGATATTGCCACCGTTGCTGGTGATGGCGTAGCGCCAGGGGGCGCCGGGCAGGGTGATGCGCTGGAACTGTTCGATCGTGCGGGTGGTCGTCGGGACCACCGGGGCGACGGCCGCGAGTGCGCGCAGCGCGGCGATCGCGGTGACGGTCATGTAGGAGAGCGGTTCACCCTCGTAGTACTCGACGCACTCCTTCGCCACGGCCTCGGCACCACCGAAGCCGTTGCGGGAGAAGATCATCGTGCGATCCAGATCGGTCGCGAAGAGGGACTCGGCGGTCACCGGGAAAGCTCCTTGATCAGGCCCATACAGGAGTAGGCCAGGTCGGGGACCACTTCCACCGGGACATTGCGCGCCGCGGCGAGCAGGCGGATGTGGGCGTGCTCCGGCGCGTCTGCCTCGCGGACCAGCACCCGCCACGGTACCCGGCGCAACAGCACGCGGGTGGTCTCGCCGACGCCGGGCTTCACGTAATTGACTGTGCTGATGCCGTATTCGGCGCGAACCTTCTCCACCGACGCCCATCCGGACCAGTCGGGAGTACGGTCGGAATCCCGGATCGCGGCGACAGCGGCCGGGACCTGATCGCTGATCGCGTCGAAAGCCGCTGTGACGGTGTCGATCAGCTGATTCGAGACATCGGCGTCGATCAGATCGCGATAGAACTTGGCGCCGTGGAACTCACCGGGGCCGATCAGGGTGTCGTTGAGGACGGTGCGCGAAACCAGGCCGGACACCGTCGAATTGAGACAAGCCGAGGCGATGAGGAAGTCGTCGCGGGTGCCGTAGGTGCGCACACAGTTGGCCGGGTCGGCCAGAACGACGAGCTCGTCGTTGAACCGCGCGCCACCGGCGGCGTGATAGTCGTCCAGGGCCGCGGTGAGTTCGTGGGTGATCGCGCCCTTGCCGGTCCAACCGTCGACGAAGACGATCGAGGACGGATCGTGGTGGCGGGCGAGGTAGTCCAGTGCCACGGCATCGATGCCGCGGTCACGCACGATCGAGACCGCGTAGTGCGGCACGGTCAAGGCTTCGCGGCCGATCCCGCTGACCAGCCACCGGCGCATGAGCACTCCGACGGGAGTGCCCGCCCTGGCCAGCGAGACCAGCACGACGTTCTCACCGCGTTCGGCGACGACGAGCTCGGCCACGGTCGCCACTGCCAGCGCCAGCCGCTCGGCACTGTCGGCCAGTACCCGATCGAAGAGCTCGCGGTACTCGGCGTCGGGCTGGAACTCCACCGGCAACGACTCGGCGTAATGGGCCACTCCGGCCTGGATGCGCCGTTCCCGTTCGGTCACATCGGCTTCGAGGTCGGCGTCCGAGAGATCCTTCAGCAGCCACGAGACATCCTCGGGCGCATAGGAACCGAACTCGGGGCCGCGCAGGGCCACGGGGAGCGGGCGGTCGCCCGGCTCGTTCGAGTCCGCGACAGAGCCGGCGCCGCCACCGTGTTCGGCGTTGCCGTCCCGGTCCGCCGAATCGGTCTGCGGACCCGCCGATTCCGTGCGGCCCGCGGCATCGTTGCGCGGTGCGGACAGTGCTGCTGTCACGGCTGCCGGCGCAGCGGTCCGGTCCGCGTGCAACACACGGGGATCCGCGCCGGGGAGCACCGCGATCAGGACGTCGGCGCCTGATGCGGTGAGGACGTCGACCAGGCCGCCGGGGGCGACCAACTCGGGGGTGTCGGCGGGGGGATCGATGACGACCAGGAGGACAGGGTCGGCATCGGGCCACTGGGCGTTGTACACGTAGCGGTGTGCGGTGGGGTCGGGTTCCGGGGCGGTGAAGCGGAACCCGCGACGGAGGGGATAGCCGGGCTCGTCGAGCACGTATGCCGGTGAGCGAGTAGTGGTTTGGAACCGAGTGGGGGTGCCCGCGTCGGCCAGGTCGGCGGCCAGGCGCAGGGGCAGGTACATGAGTTCTTCGTGGCCGATGACGATGACCGGGCGCCCGGCGAACTCGGCGTCGAGGCGGGTGTTCACCTCGTCGGCGACGGACTTCACCGCGATGTCGAAGGCCGCGATGTCCGAGCGGAGGACGCCGTGCCTGCCGCCCTCGGGAACGTCGGCGGGCCAGGTCAATTCGATGCGACCGTACGAACCCGGCTGGGACGCCGTCGGATTCAACTGCGGATCGGGCAGGGCGGTGACGGTGTCGATCAGTCCCGAGGGCAGCTCCGTGCGACCGGAGGCCAGGCAGACCGTGTCGATCCGCGCGCCGAGTTCGGCTGCGGCGGCTTCGAATCTGATCCGATCGGCAGGGGTGCGCATGTCCACCAGCGAGGCGAGCACGTAGTGCGAACGCGGTGCGAACGCGTGCAGCGCGCGCACCGCGTCGATGGCGGTGTCGCCGGTGGAGATCTCGTCGTCGACCAGCACCAGCGGCAGATCGTTGGCGAAGATCGCCGCGGGCGCGGGCTGCAACAGGTGCGAGGTGGCGTGCGAATGGCCTTCTTCGAAACCGGTCAGCGTGGTGGCGCGCGACTCGTGCCTGCGCGTGGAGTGCAGGTAGCAGCCGGCGTCGATCCGCGCGGCCACACAGTGGCCCAAACCGGTGGCGGTCTCGGCGAATCCGAGCACCACAGCTTCACGATCACCCAGCACCTCGCGCACCAGATCGGCCAGGCGGTTACCCGCGCCGATCACGATGCGCGGATCGGTCGGCAGGTGCTTGCCCAACACCGTGGACACCAACAGATGCGCCCGACGCGGATTACGACGCAGGCCCGGCTGCACCAGCGCGCTGATCGAAAGCTCTCCCGTCAGTACGCTTTCAGCGGACAGAGCTACGAACCCGCCGGCCGCGAGCACCTCACCCGACACGGCATCCTCGGTCGAGCGCGCGGCGAAGGACTCGCCGTGATGCAGCTCGATACCGAGATTCACCGTCGCCCACGGCGTTTCGAACGCACTCATTCGGCGATCATCGCTGTCAGCAGATCCACGAAAGACACTCCCTTGTTCGCGACCCCGAACGCACGGGCCCGAACCAAGGTCTGGCGGGCCCAACTGCGGTGCGGGCGCATCTCGTTCATCTTGTTGCGGTATTCCGAGGCCGCGACGCCACCGACGTCGGCCGCCAAGATATCGAGCGCGTCGGCGTACTCCTCGTGGGTCACCACCTGCAGCGCGTGCACGACGGGCACGTGCGAGGGATGGATCACCGTCTTGCCCTGGATGCCGTTGGCGCGGTCCAAGGTGATCTCGCGCAGCAGGCCGTCGAGGTCGCGGCTCACCAGGTACTGGCGGAACTTCACCGCGTCGGATTCCTCGAAGGGCGCGCTGCGCAGCTGCGGCCGGAACATCCGCTCGTGGTCGGCGAAGTACTCCCACACCGGTCCGGTGATGATGAAACCGGTGCCGTCGACGCGGCCGAAGTAGTTGACGATGTCGGCGATCACGTCGGCGATCACCCGCACGTCGTAGATCGTGAGGTCGCGGTCGCGACGGATGCCGAAGGTCGAGCACATGTCGGTGGCGCCGATCCGCACGGCCAGCAGCTGCTCACGATGCTCAGCGAGCAGTTCGGCGATGCGGGAGAGCTGCTCGTCGCGACTCTGGCGGTGTACCAGATTCGCCGATTCGAGCACCGGCATCGCGTAGACCGGGCGACCGAGCCTGCGGTTCGCGTCGTCGAGCGCGGCCAGGTAGTCGGGCCCGCTGACGGCGTCGAACTTGGGGAACACGAAGCCGGTGAGTACGTCGGCGCCGGGCCCGAGCGCGGAGACCAGTTCGCCGACGGACGCCGCGTCGCGCACCCGGATGAACAGCATCGGGTTCGCGTCCTCGCTGTGTGCGAGTAGGTCGAGGGTGTCCACCGCGTGTTGCTTGGCGGCCTCCACCTGGTGATCGGCAACGGCGTCCTCGAGGTCGATCACCATCGAGCACACCCCGCGCGCGGCACGTCGGCGGATCGTGGCGGCGAGGTCGGGGCGGGTCGCGGGCACGTAAAGCGTCGCGCCGAGCGCGGTCGCCAGCAGCTCCCGGTCGTCGTGGCCCTGGATCGGCTCCGGTTCGACCAGGAACAACTCCCGGCTGCGGGGTCCCCGCAACTGCTGGAAATGGCGCAGCGGTACCTGCTTGCGCAGGCAAACTTCCGGTGCGATGGCGTAGCCCGCGGTCATTCCCCCCACCTCATCTGTCGGCCCATGTCATTTCTACTTTTCGGCAACGTGTTTTCTGATCCGCTCGACCACACCCGCGATAAACTCTGCGACGGTACCCAGCTCGGTAACATACGCCCAGTAGTCTGGATGGCGACCAGTCAGTCCAGCGGTAATGCGGTCGAGGCGTTCGGCTTGTGCATCGAGGACCGAGCCCCACTCGGCGACCAGACCTCGGTCTACCGCGAGCATCTGCGCGTCCCGCAGCCGGAATCGTACGGTGCGCGCCTGAGCTTCGGGGTCGCTACGTACCTGTCGTAACAATTCGAGGCGCCGGGTGACGGCGTCGACCAACTGCTCGGCCTCGGTGAGGTGCTCGCGCGCGGTGGCGGTCAAATCAAGGGCGGTCTCCGGATCACGATCGGCTGCCGCGACGCGCGCGCCGACCAGCGCCTCGTCGGCGGCGTCCATGCCACGACGGCTTTCCCGCTCATTGTTGGTCAAGTCCGCCGAACTCGCAGCACTGAACTCACGCAACAGCGCCGAGTAGGCAGGCCCCAGCGCCTCGGCGCGATTGCGCACGGCGGCCAGCCGGGTGGTCACCGAGGCGATCGCGTTCGCGGCAGCGGTGGCACGAGAAGGTGCCTGCGCCAACGCATTCGACAATTCCGCGGTGGCCTGCTGCACCTGCGCCGCAGCCTCGCGCGCGCCCGCGACCGCCGTCCCTGGATCGACCGAGGAGGCTGTGATCAGCGCCTCGTTCAGCCGCCTTACGCCACCGTCGACCGAGGGGTATTTCCCGAATCCGGACGACGCGGCGGCGGCCAGCGCCTGCTCGGCCTCGGCACGCACGTGCGTCAGCAACTGCGGCACCGACGCCCGCACGGTCGCGGCTTCGGCGAGGCCGTTGCGGTGCGCGTTGTAGAACTCGTCGACTCCACGGGCGGCCTCGTTCAACTGCCGCACCAATACGTCCGCTCTGGCCGGACCGTCCGCGATCGGGGTACCCGCGGCCTCGGCGGCATCGAGCTCTTCGGTGAAGCTCAGGTACGCGCCCGCCGCGGCGTAGCACCGCGCCCGCACCGGCTCCCACATCGCGCCGATCCGGCGGTCGGGGTAGACCTGCTCACTCGCCACCACACCCGCCTCCGCCGCCGTCTGCCTTCGATCCATATCCAGGAAGGCCGCCGATGCCGCGGCGCGCGCCCCGCTGATCCACTCATGATCCGCCCCCGATCTGAACCATCCGCGTCTGCGAGGTGTCACCGGCACATCCCCTTTCCGAACCGCGGCTGCGGTTCGCCCGCTCACTGCCGTCGATGGTAGGAGATTCCCCCCGTTAACCTGGGCTGCAGACGGTTCCTACGCAAGATCCGCGAAACCTATTACTGTCGTAGCGGTACCCGGCGATTCGGACATGCCGGGAAACGACACACCGGACTAACCGAAGGGATCCCGCATGGGTGTCAGTCTGTCCAAGGGCGGCAACGTTTCTCTGACCAAAGAGGCTCCGAACTTGACCGCGGTGTCGGTCGGCCTCGGCTGGGACGTGCGCACGACCACCGGCACCGACTTCGACCTCGACGCGAGCGCCATCGCGACCGGCGCCGACAAGAAGGTCGTCTCCGACAAGCACTTCGTCTTCTTCAACAACCTGAAGTCTCCCGAAGGTGCCATCGAGCACGCGGGCGACAACACCACCGGCGAGGGCGAAGGCGACGACGAGGTCATCAACGTCGACCTCGCCAACACCCCGCCGACGATCGAGAGCATCTTCTTCCCGGTATCGATCTACGATGCCGAGAGCCGCTCGCAGTCGTTCGGCCAGGTGCGCAACGCCTACATTCGTGTGGTCGACCGCGCCAACGGCACCGAGCTCGCCCGCTACGACCTGTCCGAGGACGCCTCGACCGAGACCGCCATGGTCTTCGGCGAGCTGTACCGCAACGGTGCAGAATGGAAGTTCCGCGCTGTCGGTCAGGGCTACGCCTCCGGCCTGTCCGGTATCGCTCGCGACTACGGCGTCAACGTCTAGTCATCATCGCGGACAGGGGGCTCGACACATCGAGTCCCCTGTTCGTGCGAAACAGAAAGGTCCCTCCGCGTGATAACGCGCATCTTCGGCCTGTCCATCGTCATCACGGTGTTCTCGCTGGTCGTGGCCTACCTCTACGGCGGCATGACCGCACTCGCACTGTGCGCCATCCTCGGCATTCTCGAGGTGTCGCTGTCGTTCGACAACGCCGTCATCAACGCCACCGTCCTGGAACGGATGAGCGAGTTCTGGCAGAAGATCTTCCTGACCATCGGCGTGCTGATCGCCGTGTTCGGTATGCGACTGGTGTTCCCGCTCGCCATCGTGTGGGTCACTGCCGGACTCAACCCGGTCGAAGCCTTCGACCTGGCACTCAATCCGCCGGCCAACGACGCCGCCACCTTCGCTGACGGCAGCCCGAGCTACGAGACTTTGCTCACCGACGCGCATCCGCAGATCGCGGCGTTCGGTGGCATGTTCCTGGCGCTGCTGTTCCTGAACTTCATCTTCGCCGAACGCGAGCACACCTGGCTGACCTGGATCGAGAAGCCGCTGGCCAAGGCGGGCAAGCTCGACATGCTGTCGGTGGTCGTCTCCGGTACCGGTCTGGTGCTGGTCGCCGAATTCCTGGCCAAGGACGACGATCGCTCGACCGTGTTGGTCGCCGGTCTGCTCGGCATGATCGTCTACATCCTGGTCGACGGCCTCGGTTCGATGTTCCACACCGAGCAGTTCGAAGAGGGACCGCAGGGTGGCCCGTCCACGCTGGTCAAGGCGACCGGTAAGGCCGCGTTCTTCCTGTTCCTGTACCTGGAAGTGCTCGACGCCTCGTTCTCCTTCGACGGCGTCATCGGCGCGTTCGCCATCACCTCCGACCCGATCATCATCGCGCTCGGCCTCGGCCTGATCGGCGCGATGTTCGTCCGATCGATCACGGTGTACCTGGTTCGCCAGGGCACGCTGTCGGACTACGTGTACCTCGAGCACGGCGCCCACTGGGCGATCGGTGCGCTGGCGACGATCCTGCTGATCTCGATCGGCGTGCACGTCAACGAGCTCATCACCGGTCTGGTCGGCGTGGCGTTCATCGGCGCGGCGCTCATCTCCAGTGTCCTGCGCAACCGTAAGGCCGAGCCCGACCCGGTCGACGACGCGAAGGAATCCGCTCCGGTCGCCTGATCCACGGCCGAAGACCCACAGCGGCGGCGAGTCCCTTTCCGGGATTCGCCGCCGCTGTCGTCATGCCGGTTGGAGTCGGCGTTCGGGGGCCGTGCTCGGTTCGACGCGCGGCCGGCGCATCCTCGCCCGCAGGAAGAGGAAGAACACGACGAGCAAGAGCGCGGTGCGCAACCACACGCCGAACTGCACGATCCCCTCCATCAGGTCGACGCCCTCACCCTCCCCCAGCGCGGCGAAGTACCGGAACACCCCCACGCCCACCGCCGCGTCGGCCACCAGGTATGCCGCGACCAGCGACCACGGCACTTCCAGCAGCACCAGGAACGGAATTATCCACAGGGTGTACTGGGGCGAATGCACCTTGTGGAAAAGCATGAAGGCCGCGAGCATCGCCGCGCTCACCCCCACCCACGGGTAGGCCGAACTCGGGGTCCAGCGCCGCCAGCCCAGCCACATCGCCAGCGCGAACCCGCCGAAGATCAGCGCGGGCGAGGCGATCGCGACCATGTCGTGCCAGGTCTGCGTCGTCTCCGCCGCGCGGCCGAAGACGAGCTGGTGACCCCAGTACCAGATCGAGTTGGTGGTGATGTCGGCCTGGCGCAGCTGCTGGAAGGTGATCGAGGCGCGCCAGCCCTCCACCCCGGCCAGCACGAACGGCAGGTTCACCGCCGCGACCGTGGCCATGGCGGCCAGCAGTGTCTGCGCGGCCCCCGCCACGTCGAGCTCGCGGACCGGGCGTCGACCGCGCGGCGCGCCTTCGGTGAGCACGAACACCGCGAGTGGGAGCACGAAGATGCCCGGATAGAGCTTGAGGCAGAAGCCGAGCGCGAGCAGCACCGCGGCGATGATCCCGCGGGTGCGCACCGACAGGCCGGTCAGCATCGTCATCACGTAGACCGCCGCCACCGCCGTGCACACCACCGGCAGTTCCCAATTGTGGAAGGCGTAGAACACCAGCGGCGGACCGATCGCCCACAGCAGCGCCGCCGGGCCCGCCATTCTGGCCAGCATCCAGGCCGTGAGCAGGGCGAACGGCGCGAGCAGCAGCGCCGAGTGCCACAGGAAGTCGGCGTCGTTGTCCACCCCGATGGCGCCCGCCCACATCAGCACGCCGCTGAGCACCGGGTATTCCACCGCACCGCCGGTCAGCGCGCCGTCGTCGGTGATCGCGCCGTCGACGTACGGGAAGACGTGATTGTCGATATCGCGGCCGAGCCACAGGAACTGGATATCGGAATAACAGACATCCGAATCCTTGCGCTCCTCGAATACCAGACTGCGACCGGATTCATCGATCGCACCGCCCGCGCACCGGGCCTTGTTGGCATAGGCCAGCGCGAGAGTGAGCCCACACAGCAGCATCACCAGAATGCTCAAAGCCGCGGCCCGCGTCGCGCCGCGTCGTGCTGCGCGCTGACGCGGGCCCACTGTGGTCATGGCGACCACATTATGCGGCGGCGCTCCGATCACCCGGGCACACCCGCGGCGGGCATCGATTTCGCTGGTCACCACCCGCTCATGTAGCCTTGGCGGGTTGCTGACGCAACGAACCCTCCTGCCATGGAGAGTCCATGGCCGTTTCCTAGTCCACAGGAGGTGATTGGTCCGTGCGTCAATATGAAGTAATGGTCATCCTCGACCCGAGCCTGGACGAGCGCATCGTCGGGCAGTCCCTGGATACCCTGCTCACGGTCGTCAAGACCGAGGGCGGCAACGTCGACAAGGTCGACATCTGGGGCCGCCGCCGGCTCGCCTACGAAATCGCCAAGCAGGCCGAAGGTATCTACGCGATCGTCAACCTGACCGCGACCCCGGCCACCGTGAGCGAACTCGACCGCCAGCTGGGCCTGAACGAGACGGTGCTGCGCACCAAGGTTCTGCGCAACGACAAGTAGTACGCACCCTCGAATTTGTCAGAGCCTGGCTTTAGGCTCGAGCGCAAATCCCGAGATTGCGGACTGCACCCCCGAGCAGGAGGAACCCCATGGCAGGCGACACGGTCATTACCGTCATCGGAAACTTGACGGCAGACCCGGAGCTTCGTTTCACGCCCGCAGGCGCAGCGGTGGCAAATTTCACCGTCGCGTCGACTCCCCGTGTGTTCGATCGCAATTCGAACGAATGGAAAGACGGCGAGGCTCTGTTCCTGCGCTGCAACATCTGGCGTGAAGCAGCGGAGAACGTCGCCGAAAGCCTGACCCGAGGCGCTCGCGTCATCGTGAGCGGTCGGCTGAAGCAGCGCTCCTACGAAACCCGCGAGGGTGAGAAGCGCACTGTGGTCGAGCTCGAGGTCGACGAAGTCGGTCCCTCGTTGCGTTACGCGACGGCGAAGGTCTCCAAGGCCGGTCGCGGTGGCGGAGGCGGCGGTGGCGGCTTCAGTGGTGGTTCCGGCAATGCCGGTGGTGGATCTAGCGCAGGCGGCTACAACGCCAACAACGGCGGCGGACGTCCGGCCGGCGGCAGCAATGCCGGTGGCGAAGACGATCCGTGGGGTAGCGCGCCCGCGGCCGGCTCCTTCGGGGGCGGCGGCCGCATGGATGACGAACCGCCGTTCTGATCGAACGGCACTCATAGTACGGAGAGAAAAACCATGCCTAAAGCGCCCGCGCGCGAAAAGGTACTGAAGAAGAAGGCCTGTGCTTTCTGCAAGGAAGCAAAGTCCGGAATCGTCAATATCGATTACAAGGACACCACGCTGCTGCGTAAGTACGTCAGCGATCGCGGCAAGATCCGCGCTCGCCGCGTCACCGGCAACTGCGTGCAGCACCAGCGTGACATCGCTGTCGCCGTCAAGAACTCGCGTGAGGTGGCTCTGCTGCCTTACGTGTCGACCGCTCGCTGAGAAAGGGAGTCACACAGATGAAGCTCATCCTCACCGCTGATGTCGACAACCTCGGCGCTCCGGGCGACCTCGTCGAGGTCAAGGACGGCTACGGCCGCAACTTCCTGCTGCCCCGCGGTCTGGCCATCCAGGCCACCCGTGGCGCCCAGAAGCAGGTCGACGGTATCCGTCGCGCCCAGGACGCCCGCAAGGTGCGCGACCTGGATCACGCCAACGAGCTGAAGCAGGCCATCGAGGGCCTCGCCGCGGTCTCGCTGACCGTGAAGACCGCCGGCAGCGGCAAGCTGTTCGGTTCGGTCACCACCACCGACGTGGCTTCGGCCATCAAGGCTGCCGGTGGCCCCGTGGTCGACAAGCGCAGCATCGAGCTGCCGAAGTCGCACATCAAGGCGACCGGCAAGCACGGCATCGTGGTGCACCTGCACCCCGATGTGGCCGCGAAGTTCGACCTCGAGGTTGCTGCGAACTGAGTTCGCCGGAGACCACCCCTGTGCGTGCGCAGGGGTGGTTTCTGCTTGCCTTTTTCAGGGCGAATTCGCGTTAACTGATCGGTAGCCGATATCAAAGTCGGCGGAGGTCGTGTTGCGCGGCTCACGGTCGGTAACCGCCTGACCTCCAGTTATTCAGCCTGTGGATGACCGGGGAAACCGACCGGCAGATTTGTGACTCCAGTCATAGCCTGCACCATCGCTGTTTACCCAACACGCCCGGCTGTTCACCTTGACCGACACGCCGGAACTTCTTTCATCCACAGGGCCGAGGTTGGAAAAACCGGGGCCTAGCAGGGTGTTTTACCGCACTGACCTGGGTTTTCCCCATGTTTTCCACAGGCGCTGCACAACAACGGGTGAACTACCCCCAAGTTATCCACAGTTGTGTGCACATGTCGGGTTGGCGAGTCCCGAAAACGTCGCCTAGGTTCGTCGCATCGCCCTGCGCGCGACCTCGGGAATCACGCAGGCAACCGATTGCTGACATCCGTGTCGGTGTCCGGGAGTACAACGAGAACATCGATGTGAAACCCCGGTTCTGCGGGCAGAGAGGACTCCCCTGGTGACAACCACCGGTGACCGCGCGCAAACGGAATTCACGCCTGAACCCCCCGGCGAGGACTTCGGCCGTCAGCCTCCGCACGATATGGCCGCTGAGCAGTCCGTCCTCGGCGGCATGCTGCTGAGCAAGGACGCCATCGCCGACGTGATCGAGGTGCTGCGCCCCGGCGACTTCTACCGCCCCGCGCACCAGGCCGTCTACGACACCATCCTCGACCTCTACAGCCGCGGCGAACCCGCCGACCCCGTCACCGTGTCCGCGGGCCTCGACCGGCGCGGCGAACTCAAGCGCATCGGCGGCCCGCCCTACCTGGTCACTCTCACCCAGACCGTCCCCACCGCGGCCAACGCCGGCTTCTACGCCGAGATCGTCGCCGAGAAGGCCATCCTGCGCCGCCTCGTCGAAGCGGGCACCCGCATCGTCCAGTTCGGCTACGCCGGCGCCGACGGCCAGGACGTCGCCGAGGTGGTCGACCGCGCCCAGGCCGAAATCTACGAAGTCACCGAACGCCGCACCACCGAAGACTTCACCCCGCTGGAAGAACTGCTCCAGCCCACCATGGACGAAATCGACTCCATCGCCTCCCGCGGCGGCATCTCCCTCGGCGTCCCCACCGGCTTCACCGAACTCGACGAACTCACCAACGGCCTTCACCCAGGTCAGATGATTATTGTGGCCGCCAGACCCGGCGTCGGAAAATCGACCCTTGGCATGGATTTCATGCGGAGCTGCTCGATCAAGCACGGCATGGCGAGCGTCATCTTCTCGCTCGAGATGAGCCGTACCGAGATCGTGATGCGCCTGCTTTCCGCCGAGGCGAAGATCAAGCTCGGTGATATGCGCTCCGGCCGGATGAGCGATGACGACTGGACCAAGCTGGCTCGGCGGATGAGTGAGATCAGTGAGGCGCCGTTGTTCGTCGATGATTCGCCGAACCTGACCATGATGGAGATCAGGGCGAAGGCGCGCAGGCTCAAGCAGCGTCACGACCTGAAACTCGTGGTGGTGGACTACCTCCAGCTGATGAGTTCGGGCAAGAAAGTCGAATCACGCCAGCAGGAAGTCTCGGAATTCTCGCGTCATCTGAAGCTGCTCGCCAAGGAACTCGAGGTTCCGGTGATCGCGATCTCGCAGCTGAACCGTGGTCCGGAACAGCGAACCGACAAACGACCGATGGTCTCCGACCTTCGCGAATCGGGCAGTCTCGAGCAGGATGCCGACATGGTCATCCTGTTGCACCGCCCCGACGCGATCGAACGCGACGACCCCCGCGGCGGCGAGGCCGACCTGATCGTCGGCAAGCACCGTAACGGCCCGACCGCGACGATCACCGTCGCCCACCAGCTGCACTTGAGTCGCTTCGTCGACATGGCGAGGGGCTGACCGTTGTCCGCGCCGCACAATGCGGCGCTCCAAGCGTGAGTGGCTCACGCGTTTCCGAAAGCCCTGAGGCCCACCGTGTTGCGGCGGGCCTCAGCCCTCGGCACTCCACCGCTTCGCTCGGCCGCAAACCCTACAGTGCTACGTGCTACTGTGGCTCGCATGCCTGAAGGTGACGGTGACGACGAAGGTCCGAGTCGATCGATTCGCGGAGCGGCGCGTGGATGCGGTGGCGGGGCGCCGACGTGCTGACCGCGTTCAGTGTCCTTCTCGGAGTAGTGGTAGTTCTGTTGATCACCGCGTTGACCGGGTATTTCGTTGCCCAGGAATTCGCGTACATGGCTGTGGACCGTTCCAGGTTGGCGGCGCGGGCCGAAGCGGGTGACGCGGTCGCTGGTCGCGCGCTGTCGGTGACCCGGCGCACTTCGTTCATGCTCTCGGGCGCCCAACTGGGTATCACCGTGACTGGACTGCTGGTCGGTTATGTGGCCGAACCGCTGATCGGGCGGGGGCTCGGGGAACTGCTCGGCGGCATCGGAATACCGACCGCGGTCGGTATCGGTATCGGCACGGTCCTTGCGATCGTGTTCTCGACCGTCGTGCAGATGCTGTTCGGTGAATTGTTCCCGAAGAACCTCGCCATCGCCCGACCCGAGCCTGTCGCCCGCTGGCTGGCGCGCTCGACCACCGCGTATCTGCGTGTATTCGGTTGGCTGATCTGGCTTTTCGACCAATCATCGAATGTGTTGTTGCGCGCGTTGCGGATCGAACCGGTTCACGATGTGGAGCACTCGGCCACACCGCGCGACCTCGAACACATCGTGGCCGCGTCACGAGACGCGGGCGAACTGCCCCGCGAGCTGTCCACGCTGCTGGATCGCATTCTCGATTTCCCCTCCGCCACAGCCGAACACGCGATGATTCCCCGCGCCCAGGTGGATCTGGTGCACGCCGACGTCGCGGTTGCCGAGGTGATCACCCGGATGAGTACCGGGCATACGCGGTATCCGGTGGTCGGTAGTTCCAGCGACGACCTGCTCGGCGTCATCGAACTGCACGACCTGCTCGGCGGCGACCAGACCGGAACCGCGGGTGACCATATGCGACCTGCGGTCTTGGTACCGGAGTCGTTGGCCTTGCCCGAGGTTGTCGCCCGTCTCAGCGAGACCGGCCAGGAGATGGCGTTGGTCGTCGACGAGTACGGCGGCTTCGCCGGGATCGTGACCGTCGAGGACATCGCCGAGGAACTGGTCGGCGAGATCGCCGACGAACACGACTCAGGCACGACCCCGGAAATCGTCGCCGAAGGCGGTGGTTGGCTCGTTCCGGGCACTGTGCACCTCGACGAGGTCGAGCGGGTGATCGGCGTCGACCTGCCCGCCGGCGATTATGAAACCATCGCAGGCCTGGTCATCAACACCTGTGGGGGTCTGCCCGAGGCAGGTGTCCGCGTCGAGATCGTGGTGCCGCGCAGCGGCGCCGACTACCTCACCGAGCGGCCGGGTCCGGCTTGCACGGTGCTCGCGGAGGTCAGGGCCGTCGGGAAGCATGTGCCGTCGTCGGTGTGGCTGACCGTGCGCACCGAACAGGCAGGGGACGCCGGTGAGTAACCCGTGGGTGGTCGTCGCTGTCACGATCGTGTTGATCGCGGCCAGCGCGTTCTTCGTCGCTGTCGAGTTCGCGTTGATCGCGGCGCGCAAGCATCGCCTGGAGGACGCGGCACCGACGAGTCGGGCGGCGCGGGCCGCCTTGCGTAGCTCCGCGGAGTTGCCGGTACTGCTCGCCGGATCTCAGCTCGGGATCACGGTGTGCACGCTGGCATTGGGCGCGGTGACCAAACCGGCTGTGCACCATTGGATCACCCCGCTCATCGAGCACTTGGGTGCGCCGCTGTGGGTTGCCGATGCCGCTGGGTTCGTGCTCGCGTTGATCGTGGTGACTTTCCTGCATCTGGTGGTCGGTGAGATGGCACCCAAGTCGTGGGCGATCGCGCATCCGGAGAAATCGGCCACCATGCTGGCGGTTCCGATGCGAGCGTTCATGACGGTGACGCGACCGTTGCTGACCGCGTTGAACAACGCCGCGAACTGGTGCCTGCGCAAGGTGGGTGTGACCCCGGTCGACGAGGTCGACGCCGGTCAGGATTCGGCTGCGCTGCGGCATCTGGTCGAACACTCCGCGACCGCAGGCACTCTCGACGAGCGCTACCACGGAAACCTAACCAGCGCACTGGAACTCGAACAGCTCACCGTCGGCGACATCGTCTCACCGAACCCTGCCCCGAGCGCTGTCGCACCCCACGCCGATGTCGGTGAAATCCAGGCTGTTTCGCGCGATACCGGCCACCTGCGCCTGCTCGTACGCACCGGCGACGATGTCATGGGTGTGGTCCATGTCCGCGACAGCCTTGCCGCTGCGGCGCAGTCCACAGCTGCGGATCTCCTGCGACCGGTGCTGCGATTCGACATCGATGTGCCGGTCTATGAGGCGCTGCGCGTGATGCGCGAAACCCGCAACCACCTCGCCCTGGTCGCCGCACCGGACTCCGGTGTCGCGATTGTCGGGCTGGTCACGATCACCGACGTCCTGCATCGGCTGCTCCCGGCCGCCGCGGGCAGCGATCCGACCACGTAGCCACGGGGAAAGGGCGCGACTGTGGACGACAACGGAGGTGACGCGGTCGGCCGCGGCGAAGTTGCGGCACGGCTTCGATTACGAGATTTGGGTCTACCACGCCGAAAGGCTGGTGGCACAAGCGGTTTCACACCACGACGAAAGGACGAATCATGGGTGTCAGTCTGGCCAAGGGCGGCAATGTGTCGCTGTCGAAGCAGGCCCCGAATCTGACTGCGGTCGCGGTCGGGCTCGGCTGGGACGTGCGTTCGACCACGGGAACCGATTTCGATCTCGATGCCAGCGCGATCGCGACCGGTTCGAATCAGAAGGTGCTCTCCGACGGGCATTTCGTGTTCTACAACAACCTGCGCTCGCCCGAGGGCAGCATCGAGCACACCGGTGACAACCTCACCGGTGAAGGCGATGGTGACGACGAGGTGATCAACGTCGACCTCGCCGCCACCCCCCAGACGATTACCAGCGTCTTCTTCCCTGTGTCGATTCACGACGCCGAGGCACGCTCGCAGTCTTTCGGGCAGGTCCGCAACGCCTACATTCGCGTCGTCGACCGCGCTTCCGGAGCCGAGTTGGCCCGCTACGACCTCACCGAGGACGCCTCCAGCGAGACCGCGATGGTCTTCGGCGAGCTCTACCGTAACGGCGCGGAGTGGAAGTTCCGTGCCATCGGGCAGGGCTACGCCTCCGGGTTGGCCGGGATCGCCCGCGACTACGGCGTCAACATCTGATCCGCCGGTGAGTGATGAAAGTGTCGCCGCGACGACACAGCTGATCAGCGCGCAACGCACCCATCGCGGTCTGGTGCGTGCGGCCAACGAGGACAGTGTCCACACCGGGGCCACCGTGCTGGCGCTCGCCGACGGGATGGGTGGGCACGCGGCCGGCGAGGTCGCGTCGGCGTTGATGATCGCCGCACTGGCACCACTGGAACAGCGCGGTGACGGCGAATTGCTGGTGCGGCTGGAACAGGCTGTGCTGGAAGGCAACCTGGCGATCGCCGATCGTGCTCGACGCAGCGCCGAGACCGCGGGGATGGGTACCACACTGACCGCGATCCTGTTCGAGGGCACGCGATTCGGATTGGCTCATGTCGGTGACTCCCGTGCCTATCTGCTGCGCGGTGGGCAGCTGTCACAGCTCACCCACGACGACACTTTCGTCCAATCCTTGGTCGACTCCGGCCATATCACCGCCGAGCAGGCGCGCACGCACCCGCGGCGATCGATGATCCTGCGGGCCTTGACCGGTGCGGCCCTGGCACCCGCCCTTGTCGGTGGGGACGCCGAGATCGGTGACCGGTTCCTGCTGTGTTCGGACGGACTCTCCGATGTCGTCGGCGCCGAGCACATCGAACTGACCCTGGCCCGCGCACGCACCGTCGACGAGTGCGCCGACCAACTGATCGAACTGGCGCTCGACGGTGGTGGACCCGACAACATCTCCGTCGTCGTCGCCGACCTCGTCGCCAGGAACTGAAAGTCGACACAAGCTGCCGCGTATCGGGCGCGGTGACCCGCGATCACGCGGGTCGATTCTCCTGGGAGGAAATATCGTGAGCACAGCAGGATTCGATCCGGCGCTCGGAGCATCTTTCGTGGCGACACCCGGCGGCCTCGGGAGGCGCGCAGGCGCGCGGTTCATCGACTGGATCGTCGCGGGAATCGTCGGGGCGGTGTTGTTCTGGCTACTGAACCGTTCTGGCAACATCCCGGACTGGCTGTCGATTCTGCCGGGCGCCGGGTTCGGGTTCCTCTACTTCGTCGGGTTCGAGGTACTCACCGGATCCACACCCGGCAAGAAGCTGCTCGGCCTGCACGTCAACGGGCCCGCCGGCGCACCGAAGCCGAGCGTCAAGGAATCGGCGCTGCGTAACTGCTACATGCTGCTCAACCTCATCCCCTGGATCGGTGGGGCGCTGTGGTTCGTCGCCGCGCTCGCGATTGCGGTCACCGTCGGGTCGAGCCCGACCAAGCAGGGCTGGCACGACCGACTGGCTGACGGCACCCAGGTCATCGAAGACTGACAGGCGCGCGGCCGAGACAACACACGATCCGATGATCATCACGGCAGCCCGAGCGGACTCGGGCTGCCGTACCCACGGCTGGCGCAGCAGCGACTCGAGCAGTGCCCGTGCTGCTGTGGGCGGGCGCAGCGGCTACGCTGATGGGCGCCCTGACCAGGTGAACGGCAGTTGAGGAGGAGGCGCCGAAATGACAGATGCGCCGATCCGTATCGGCGAGCTGGCCAGTCGTGCCGAGGTCTCGACGCGCACAGTCGACTACTACACCAGCCTCGGGCTGCTGTCTCCGGCCGAACGGACCTCCGGGAACTTCCGGCTCTACTCCCCAGCGGACGCCGAGCGGATCCAGCTCATCAAAAGCCTGGAGTCACAAGGCATTTCGCTCGAAGAGATCGCAGCGGCGCTCACCAACCCCGCCGCGGACATAGGCCCGATCCTCGAACGTATCGACTGCGACCTGAAAACCTTGCAAGCCGTTGTCGAAACCGCGCCGGCGACGATGCAGGGATTGCTCGGCGTCATCACCACCCGGGTCCACACGCTCATCTACATCGCGCTGCAGATTCCCCCGGACATCCCCATACTCTGAGCCGAGTTCCGGCGACCGGCTGAGCCGTCGCGGCGCCGACCACGGCCCGATACCGATCACGCAACCGCTCGACAACAGCGAGCGACCTCCCGGCAAACCGGCCGGATGATGATCCGATGACCGATCCGATTCTGCAGGTGAAATGGAAGTCCGCCCCGGAAGACCACGACTATCCCGCGGCCGCCGATTACCTCGAGCTACTGGGCGACAAGGCGATGGTCGACGCGATCGTGGCCGAGCTCAGGGCCGCGCCGGTGGTCGTCAAGAAGGCGAAGGACATTCTGCGGGCCTCCCAGCTCCCCGCTCTCACGCCCGATAATCCGCACGTGCGCAGAGACCTGCTCAAGGTGAACGAGGGCAAGAAGCTCTCGCCGATCCTGCTGGTGCGCGGTGACTGCCGCGGCAACGTGCCGATGCTGATCGCCGACGGCTATCACCGCGTGTGCGCACTGTACTGGGCTGACGAGAACATCGAGATCCCCGCCAAGATCGCCGCGATGCCGTGACATTCGCCCACCTGGCCCTCGTCAGGTGCGGGAGGTGTTCCAGGACCGCGAAATCTCGCTCGCACCGCGGGTGGCCGACGCGATCGTCGACCGGTTCCTGTTCGCGTCAGTAACGATCTTGCTGGTGGGTACGACATCGTTCGTGACATGCGGCCCGTCGGGGGGCCTGCCCACCTGTAGGTCATTCGAACGGGATCGTGACATGAATCTGCGTGAGTTTCTTGCGAAACATCGCATCGCTTCGGCGGTTGCCGCTCCGGCGGCGTTGGGAGTTGCGGCGATCGTCGCCGCGTCGTTCGCTGTGACATCGCAGCCTGCGTCGCCGAGCTACGAACTGACCACCTCGGTGACCGAGTGCCGCGAGATGGTGACCATCTCGGTGGCCGGACGCAACGACACCCCGGTGCAGGGCACGACGGCGATGCTGCTCGACGCCAACGGCAACCCGCTGCCCGCCGCGCTGTCGGGCGACCACAGCAGTGTGTGGGTGGATCCGGTGGTGAACGCGCCGCGCGACGACGTGGCCGAGGGCCAGTACGCGGCGGTGTACATCGCCTACCCGGCCGATATGTCGACCTATGAGGACGCGGTCAACGCGGGCGTCGCCAACACCCAGCAGGTGATGCGCGAGATCTCGGCGGCCTGCCCGGACACCAAGTTCTCCATCGTCGGCTACAGCGAGGGCGCCGATGTGGTGCGCCGCGTGGCCGAGGGCATCGGCAACGACGACCCCGCCGACGGGTACTCGACCGTGAACCCCGACGACGTTCTCGGTGTGGTGATGTTCGCCGATCCCGGTCGCAAGGCAGGCGACGGCACGTTCCTCGGCGCCGAGGATCCCTTCGCCAACCCGGACAACTTCGACCAGAAGTACCAGAACGGCAACAAGCCGATCTCGGGCCAGGGTGTGACCACCGGTAGCGACTTCGGTGCGCTCAACGGCAAGATCGCCTCGTTCTGCTCCGAGGGCGACCTCACCTGCGCGGCACCGGAGAACATCTCGCTGCTGCAGCTGGCCGCCAATGTCGGTCGCCAGATCAATGTCGACGACCTGCAGCGCGACGGGCTCACCCCGGCGACCGGCCAGGACATGGCTTTCACGCTGGGCCGGATCGCGATGGCCGCCTTCTCCGATATCGGGTCGAACCCGAACTGGATGGCCAGTGACGAGACGTTCCTCGACGTGCTGCTGAAGGTGTCGGACCCCGATTACAAGCCGGGTCAGGCCACCACGCCCGCGAAGGCCGACGTGATCGCCGGTGAGCAGCTCTCGCCGCTGGCGTACCTGCCGCAGAAGATCTTCAACGAGATCGTCGGGCTGATCGTGACGAACCAGAACACCATCCCGGTGGCGATGAGCGATCCGTACCAGCTCACCCTCGGCCCGAACGGGACCGGTCACCACTTCGACTACTGGCGTGACTCCGACGCCGCGAACGGCAAGCCGCTGACCTCGGCGGAGTACGCCGCGGCGTGGCTCACCCACCTGGCCAAGCAGGCGCAGGCGGGCGAGACGGTGGACACCAAGGCCGCCCCGGACGACGCCTCGGTGACAGCCGCGCTGGCAGCTCCGACGAAGCCGGCGACGACCACCACCGCGCCGGCCACCACGTCGAAGTCGACCACCTCGAAGTCGACGACGACCAGCCCCAAGTCGACCACCACGTCGAAGACGGGCACCAGCACCACGACGGTGGCCCCGACCACCACGCCGTCGACCACCACGCCGGAACCGGCGCCCAACCAGGCCGTCGCACCTGCCCCGACCACGACCGTGGACCCCACCACCGTCGCACCGACCACCACGGTGGCTCCCACCACGACTGTCGACCCGACCACCACGGTGGCCCCGACAACCACCCCGTCGGCCAACTAGTCACCGACCACGAATCCCCGGTGGGCAGCGACAACCGCTGCGCACCGGGGATTTTCGTCACCCGGGTCCGCCACAGGTGCGGTGACCGAAACCACGCTCACCGCGAGTAGCCGCGATCGACACCACCAGCGCACCACGCCATCGGCGCATCCGGTGACGCGAACGAGCAGCGGTTCGATGAGAACGAACGCATCGTGGGCGAGTGTCGCGAGCCGGTTTCCCGCACGGGTTTCGGGCCCGAACTGACACGCGACATCGATACCAACGCGCCGATCATGGTGACTGTTGCCGACACCGGTGCAATGATCGCTTGGTGACTCAGTGGCTCCCTCTCCTCGGATCGCTCCCTGTCGCCGGCGCAGTTCTGGTCGGCGTCATCGCCAACAACCGAACCCACCGTGAGGGAATCACGGCCGCCGACGAACGCGGCAGGCAGGCACTCGACGCCGCGCAGCGCAACGTCGAGCTGTCGAATATGGTGGGTGACCAGCGCGATCACGAAGCCTGGCGCCGCGAAGCGGTACTCGCCGCGGTCGCGTCGATCCTGGAGACCTCGGCCTCGGTACGGGCCGATCTGACCACCTGCGGCGAGTGGGATCTGGTCACGGCCGACGAAATCGACAGTGCCGGAGCGCAGATCCACAATGTGATCTGGGATCGCCCCGGCGGCATGCTGACTCGCTTGCGGGTGGTGGCGCATCGCCGGATTCCCAACAAGTGCGAGGACCTGCTGCGCACCCTCACCGTCGCCCAGCACATCACGATGCAGCGACTGAAGCTGCACATCGACGTGGAGGCCACCGTCGAGGAGCTCGAGGAGATGGCGTCGCTGTGGCAGAAGGCGATGCGCCACGCCGCCGAGCAGGAGCGGGCGCTGGTCGAGACCACGCGCATCGAACTCGGTATCGAGATCGCCACCAAAGGCACTGGGGTAGAGCCTGTTCCGGTACCGCAGCCGCCGGTTGCCGAAACCCGCACCGAAGAAGCGGAATTCGAGGAGGCGACCCAGGCGCCGCCCGCGGAGCCGGAGCCGGAGCCGTCGCCCGAGCCGCAACAGTCCGAGCCGCAACAGTCCGAGCCGCAACCGTCCGACCCGCAGCAGTCCGACCCGCGGCAGTCCGAGCCGCAACCGTCCGACCCGCAGCAGTCCGTCGAAACGCAGCGTGTGACCGAGACACCACGGGAAGACGATCCGCGCGACGCTGTCGACCCACGCGAAGCGCAGACCGTGAAGGTCTGACATTCGACAGAACAACCAGGTCGGAATACCTTTTTCCGAGACGCACACGGGATCTTCCCGCACCCTGTTCCGCGAGTCGAGCATCCCCCGGGACACCATGGAGTTCGCGATGGTCTGGGGCGAACAGCTGACGCGGCACCCTACAGGCGGGTAACGTGGAAATACGGCACGCAGGGGTGCCGTACCCGACAGCGTGGTCGATCGTCTGAAGACTTTGTACCGAACCACTCTCGTCAGGGGGCGATCTCTTATGGATTTCATCGCGCCGTTGGATGCGCTGTTCTTGCTCGCGGAATCTCGCGAGCACCCGATGCACGTCGGCTCACTGCAGCTTTTCGAACCGCCCGAAGACGCCGGGCCCGAATATCTGCGCGAGTTCCGCGAAACCTTGTTGGCCGACAAGACCGTTCGGCCGACTTTCAGCAAGCGGCCCGCCACCTGGCTGGGCGCACCGCAGATGGCGTGGACCCAGGACGACGACGTCGACCTGGACTACCACGTCCAGCACAGCGCCCTGCCCGGGCCGGGACATATCGACCAGCTGCTCGACCACGCGTCGGCGTTGCACAGCGGCCTGCTCGACCGGCACCGCCCGATGTGGGAGCTGCACTTCGTCGAGGGCCTGGCCGACGGGCGCTTCGCGCTCTATTCGAAGATGCACCACGCACTGGTAGACGGTGTTTCGGCCCAGCGCCTCATGCGCCGCACGCTGACCACCGATCCGTTCGCCACCGAGCTCATGCGCCCGTGGAATCTGCCGCGCAAGCTCGGCCCGGCCCGCCCCGGCAAATCCCGGCTCGGTGGGCTGATCGATACCGTCACCTCGGCGCGCTCGTCGACCACCGCGCTGGTCAAGGCCACCCGCACCGGCCTGCTGCAACAGCAGCTCACCCTGCCGTTCGAGGCGCCGCGCACGCCGTTCAATGTGCCGATCGGTGGGGCGCGCAAGTGCGCGGTGCGCACCTGGTCGCTGGACCGGGTCAAGCAGGTGAAGAAGGCGACGGGCGCCACCGTCAACGATGTGGTGCTGGCGATGTCGGCGGGCGCGCTGCGGTCCTACCTGTTGGAGCGCAATGCCTTACCGGACAAGCCGATGATCGCGCTGGTGCCGATGTCGTTGCGCGAGGAAGACGACGTCGACAGCCAGGGCGTGAAAGTCGCGGCGCTGCTGTGCAATCTGGGCACCGATGTCGCCGATCCGCTGGAACGGCTCCGGGTGGTGAGCGAATCGACGCGCCGCAACAAGGAGGTGTACAGCTCGCTCTCGCCGACCCAGACGCTGGCGATGGCCGCGGTGATGCTGAGCCCGCTGGCGGCGATGCTGCTGCCCGGGTTCGCCTCGGTGGCGACGCCGCCGTTCAATATCGTCATCTCGAATGTGCCCGGGGCGAACGAGTCGCTGTACTGGAACGGCGCGCGCCTCGATGCCACCTACCCGCTGTCGATCCCGCTCGACGGACAGGCCGTGAACATCACGCTCACCTCCAGCGGCGACAACCTCGATTTCGGACTGGTCGGCTGCCGCCGCACGCTGCCCGACCTGCACCGACTGCTCGATCACCTCGAGGACTCACTGGCCGCGCTGGAGGATGCCGCGCTGTAGAAATTAACCGTTCTCGACCAAACTAGAACGTGTTACAGTTCGGTATGCGTACCGAATTCTGCGAACAGCTCGGCATCGAGTTCCCCCTCTTCGCCTTCACCCACTGCCGCGACGTCGTGGCGGCAGTGAGCAACGCGGGCGGGTTGGGGGTGCTCGGCGCGGTCGGCTTCACCGCCGAACAGCTCGAGGTGGAGCTGGCCTGGCTCGATGAACACGTCACCGGGATCTACGGCGTCGACCTGGTGATCCCGTCGAAATACGAGGGCAAGGGCGTCGACGGACTCTCCCCCGAGCAGTTGGAAAAGCAACTGGCTCAGATGGTTCCGCAGGGCCATCGCGATTTCGCCCAGCAGATCCTCACCGATCACAACGTGCCCGCGCTGCCCGACGGCGAGCACCACAACGAACTGCTCGGCTGGACCGCGACCACCGCGGGTCCGCAGGTCGATGTCATCCTGAACCACCCCAAGGCCAAGCTGGTGGCCAACGCGCTCGGCACCCCGCCCGAGGATGTGGTCAAGCGCATCCAGGATTCCGGCCGGGTGATCGGCGCGCTGTGCGGTTCGGTCAAGCACGCGATGAACCACAAGGCGGCAGGCCTCGACTTCGTGGTGTGCCAGGGCACCGAGGGCGGCGGGCACTGCGGCGAGGTGTCCTCGCTGGTGCTGTGGCCGCAGGTGATCGACGCGATCGGCGATACGCCGGTGTTGGCCGCCGGTGGCATCGGCAACGGCGCGCAGGTCGCGGCGGCGCTGGCGATGGGCGCCGCGGGCGCGTGGACCGGGTCGCTGTGGCTCACCGTCGAGGAGGCCAACGTGCCGCCCGCGCAGATGGACACTTACCTCGAGGCGAGCAGCCACGACACCATCCGCTCGCGGTCCTGGACCGGCAAGCCGTGCCGCATGCTGCGCAACGACTGGACCGACGCCTGGGAATCCACCGAGACCCCCGACCCGCTGCCGATGCCGTTGCAGATGATGGTCGCCCTCGACGGCGTCAAACGCGGACACCGTTACCCCGAGGCCGCCAAGGACGTGAACTTCAACCCGGTCGGCCAGGTGGTCGGCATGATGAACAAGGTCGAACGCAGCGCCGACGTGATCAACCGGCTCGTCGAGGAGTACGTCACCGCCTACGATCGCCTCACCGAACTCAACCGCTGACCCGAGGCATTCGCTCGGTGACCGGCCGATAGCTGTCGGTCGCGCCCGGTCCCCCGCACTCCCCGGCCTTCACCGCGCCCCTCCTCATCGCAGCTGCCCTAGACTCGGCATATCTCACCAGCGATGCGGGAGGGTGTGCGGCGGCGCGCACCGCCCGCGGCCTTGCCCAACGGTTGCGGACGGCGGTGACATGGCTTCGGAGGACTACGCGAGCAAGACCTGGAAGGTGGCCAGGACCGGGGTCACCCACGCCATCGCCATGATCCGCGAGGAATACGCGAAGGCCCCGCCCCGGCCCACCGGGCACGGACCCGTCGACCCGCCCGTGCCCGCCGATCTGCTGAATCTGCTGTGCCGTATCGGTGTAGCGCTGGTCGGCGCGGGCGAGACGTCCGCCCGGGTGCAGGTGATCCTCGACCGGCTGTCGCGGCGCTACGGCACCGACAACATCCACTTCATGGTGTTGCCCACCGCGGTGTTCGTCCGCGTGCGCACCGACGAGAGCTCCGCGGTCGACATGCTCGATGCCCGCGTCGGCACCCTGCCGCTGGACCAGATCGACGGCCTCTATCGGCTCATCGACCAGATCGAGCAGGACGCGCCGCCGCCGAGCCTGGCATCGAAGGATCTCGACAAGATCCTGACCCAGAAGCCCGGAAGTCCGCCATGGCTGATCCTGCTCGGGCAGGTTGTGCTGACCGTCGGCGTCGGCATGATGCTCAATCCGGGCGCGCGGGCGTTGGTCGGCTACGTAGTGCTCGGCCTGGTCGTCGGCGTGCTGACCCAGCTCGCCGACAAGGTGAAGCTGCTGTCGATGGCGTTGCCGGTGGTCGCGTCGGCGGTGGTCGCGATGCTGGCGTACGGCTTTTCCGGCGCGCTCGCCGGTGGGCAGCCACAGCAGTTGTTGATACCGGCGGTGGCGACGCTGCTGCCCGGCGCGATGCTCACCAACGGCACCATCGAACTGGCCACCGGGTCGATGGTGGCAGGCGCCAGCCGCGTCGTTTACGGCATCAACATGCTGTTCCTGCTCGCATTGGGCTCGTATGTGGGGATCAGTGTGCTCGGCCCGCTGTCGGATCCACCGGTGAGCACTGCCCAATTGGGGTGGTGGGCACCGCTGGTCGGGGTGCTGCTGATCGGCTACGGGCATTCGTGGCGGTCGAGCGCGCCCCAGAACACGGTGGGCTGGCTCTTGCTCGTCCTCTACATCACCTATGCGGCCCAGGTCCTCGGCAAGCATGTGTCCGGCCCGCTGACCGGCACATTCCTCGGCGGGCTCGTAGCCGTGAACGCGGCGTACCTGATCCAGAGCCGCAAGCACGCGCCGCCGACGCAGGTGGCGTTCCTGCCCGCCTTCTGGATGCTGGTGCCCGGCGGAATCAGCCTCACCGGCATCTCCGACCTGGTCACGCACTCCATGTCGGGTGTCTCGAGCGGCGGGCTGGAGGTGCTGGTGTCGGCACTGCTCTCGGTGATGGCGATCGCGCTCGGCGTGATGGTCGGATCGGGCCTGGCGACGGCGCATCCGCCGCGGGTCAGCGCGATCGTCGGCACGGTCGTGCCACGTCATCTGCCGTGGCATCGCGCCGCGAACGCGACGAACAAGCCCGACTCAGACAGCTGAACTCAGCGGCACGGTATGGACCGGTGTCTCGCCGACGAGTTGGCCGAAGCGGGCGATCACCTTCTCGTGATAGAGCGCGAACAGGTCCTCGAACAGCGCCAGTTGCGCGTCGCTCGGGGCGGATTCGGCGTCCCACACCGCGAGCAGCGCCCGCCAGACGAGCACATGCAGGTCGGCGGCGACGGCGAAGTAGGCGGCGACCGCCTCGGGCACCTCGACGACCATATCCGCGATCGAATTCAGTACCGCGCGTTGCATACTCATGTCGAGCACGCCGAGCAGCTTGCGCACCAGCGCGATCTCCGCGGTGATGATGCGCGCGTGGTCGGGCACGGCGTGGCGCGCCATCGCCTCCAGTTCGTCGACGTCGGCGGAGAGTTCGGCCGGATCGAGCACCTTTTTCCCGGCGGTGTAGGCGAGCAGTGCCTCGCCCACGATGCCGCGCTCCACCTCGACGATGTCGGTGAACATCTCGGCGGCGACCGCGGGCGCGGTGATCGAGAACCGGAACAGGTGCCGGTAGACGTCCATGCCACCCTCGACGCGGACATCGCGGATGGTGAATCCCTTGCCTCGTCGGGCCTCGACGAATCCGTAGGACTCGAGCCGGCCGAGGATGAGCTGGGCGGTGGCGCGATTCATCCCGAACTCGTCGGCGACCTGGCGTACCGACGGCATCAACTCGCCGGGCCGGTACTCGCCGGTGGCCACCCGGCGTGCCAACTCGTCGGCGACGTCGGCGACCACCGTCCGGGATCCCATCGAAGAAACACCTCTCGGTCATGATCCGACTACGTCCCAGACAGTTTAGGCGGTGGGCCCCGCCCCCGCACGCCCCTGCTTTCGCTGTGGGGCGGTTCACGACGCACGGCTGTTCATCCCGAGCAACCAACCGAACAGCCCGTTCAGCAAGCATTGGGCAATTCGGCAGTAGCCGACCTGCGCGTACCGCGACCGGCGGAAATATCACCGGGCAACGCGCGCACCTGGATCAGACAGCACTGCGCGACACCGTGCTTGAATACGCGGGCAACGGGGCGGCTGAACATCTCGGGAGGAATTGTGCGAACCACGCGACTCGCCACGAGCGCGGTTGCCGCGCTCGCCGTGATCGCAGGCTTGTCGGGCTGCGGCAAGGACGGCGAAGACCACTCGGCCCACACGTCGAGCACCACCCCCGCACCCACGACGGCCGCCGCGACCAGCACCGCGACGAAGCTGACCGGCAGCTCGGCCGCGCCCCTGCCGCCGCCGAGCCCCACGCATCCACCCCAGCCCGCCCTCCAGGACGTGAACTGCGGACCGGTCACCGGCGGCAACGGCGCTTCCGCCGATGTCATCGTGTTCGCCTCCGCCGCGGGCCGGGCAGGCTGTACCGAGGCGATCACCGTCGTCTCCGACTACCTGGGCGCCGCGCGCACCGGTGACGCCGCCGCCGTCGACGGCTGGCTGTGCCAACCCCAGCCCGACAGTTCCGTGCCGCACATCTGCGTCGACCAGGGCCTGACCATCGGCCTGCGAGGCAACGCCGCACCGGCCACACCCCCACCGCCCGCACCCAGCCCGGTCCGCACGGTCAACCCGACCGTGCCCCCGGTCACCACCACCAGCAGCGTCCCGCCCGTCCCGCCCCCGGTCGTGGACGACGTGAACTGCGGACCGGTCACCGACGCGGGCGGCGCCACCCGCACCGTGATCGCGATCGGCACCGCCGACGGGCGCCCCGGCTGCACCGAGGCGATCAACGTGGCCACCGCCTACGTCACCACGATCGCCCCCTCGGATTCGGTCGTCGTCGAAGGCTGGCAGTGCAACTCCCAGCCCGATGCCCAAGTCCCCCAGGTGTGCTCGAAGGACGGCCTCGTGATCGCACTACGAGCCGGCTGACCAACCGACCCGGTCGAGTACACCCGAAGTCTCGTCTTCGCGGCCCGCCCGATTCTGGACTGACCGAAGGGTGCGACGAAGGAGTACCCGTAGGGAGGGAAGAATCGGGGCCCGAAGGGCCGCGACTCGAGCGCGCCAGCGCTCCAGAAATTCAGATCATGTCCTTCTTGTCGAGCCAGCGCATGACCGGCCAGCCCAACGCGACCGGTATCCAACAGGTCAGCACGCGGTAGAGCAGTACCGCGGGGACCGCGATCTCGGCCGGAACGCCGAAGGCGGCCAGACCACCGATCAGCGCGGCCTCGACCGCGCCGACGCCACCGGGTGTCGGCGCGGCCGAGGCCAGCGTGCCGCCGATCATGGTGACGATGGTGACGGCCACGAAATCGGTGCCACCGCCGAAGGCTTCCACGCTCGTCCACAGCGCCAGCGCCTGGCCGAGGGTGATCGCACCGCAGCCACCGACGATGACCACGAAACGCTTCGGGTCCTTCGCGAGGTCGGCGAGTTCGCCCAGCACTTCCTTCACCTGCGGGCGCACCGAATGATTCACCCAGCGACGCAGAGTCGGCACGAACATGAACGCGCCGATCAGCCCGACACCGACGCCCGCGGCCAGATACAGCACCGTCGCGTCGGGCACGATGTGAGCCAGGTTGCTCGACGTGCCGGCCACCACGCTGAACGTCACGAGCAGCACCAGGTGGGTGAGCACCTGCATCGACTGCTGCATCGCCACCGCGGCGGTCGCGCGCAGCGTCGACATGCCCGCCTTCTGCAGGAACCGCACACTCAGCGCCAACCCGCCGACGCCGGCGGGGGTGGTCGTGGCCACGAAGGTGTTGGCCAGCTGCTCCACGACCAGATAGCGGATCTTGATCAGCCCGTCGGCGCAGGCGCCGAGCGCGGCGGCGGCACCGAGATAGGTCAACCCCGACACGGCCAGACCCGCGAGCGCCCACCACCAATTCAGCGTGCGCAGCTGACTGAAGAATGTCGGCACCTGGCTGAAGAACGGGTACGCCACATAGACCAGCGCGACCAGCAGCACGAGCTGAATGAGTTGGTTGCGCGTGAAGCGCGTGATCTGAGTGGACTGGATGCGGTCGTGGCCGGTTTGCCTGCGCACCTCCTCGCGGGCGGTAGCCATCACCTTGGTCCACTGCGGCAACGACTTTCGGATGCCGATCGACATAGACGATTTCGTCAGGCGCCTGGCCGCGTAGGCGACCTTGTCCTCGCCGAGCACCTCGATCGCCGTCGAGACCGCCTCGTGTTTGCCGTAGAGCGAGGTCGAGGTCACCAGTAGCTGGGCGATATCGGTCTGGCGTTGGGCTTCGGCGGCGCCGAATTCGGCGGCGGCGAAACCACCGAACAGGGTGTCGCCCTGGCTGACTCGCACGAAATCGGGTTGCAGATCGCCGAGGCTGATCTGGTTCGCGTGCAGGCGCAGCAGCGAACGCCACACCCCGGGCAGTACCTGTGCCGACAACGACGCGATCTGCGTACCGCGAGGCATGGTGTGCGCGTACAACATCCAGCCACGGCTCAGACCTGCCACCGCGACCTGATGACTGTCGGCCATCCCGAGATCACCGATCGCGATGCCGAGCAGCGCCCGATGTTCCACCGCCCGGTGCATCGACCCGTGCAGTGGCGCGGTCTCGCTGGAACGGAACGTGATCCAGCGCCATACCTGCCGGATCGCGCCGAAGCTGCGCTGGTTCTTGCCGTACAGCTCGACGACGATCTCGTCTTCGGGCCCGTCGACCTCGGTGGCGAGCAGCAGCGGTCCGCGCCCGGCAGGCCGGTCGACCCGAAAGGCTTTCACGGTGTAACCGCGCCCCGCGAGCACTCGAACCGCGCCGTCGAGTGGCACCTCGAGCGCCGGCGTGCCGACGAGCCAGACGATCACCGCGCCGACCAGCCAGCCGACGACCAGGCCGAGCATCGCCCGCGCGGGCACCACCGAACTCACCACCAGGTGGATGGGCGCGAACATCAACAGCAGAAACCACATCCAGCGCCGCGGTCGCACCGGCAGCCATGGGCTCGACACGGTGAGCATGGCCGCGAGCATCGCGATCCAGCGCGGGTCGTCGAGGAATTGCGACAGGAAGGTATCGAAGCGGTCCGGGACCGGCAGGTGCCATTTCGGCGTGGAGATGCCCGCGCCGGTGATCGACAGGGCGAGCGCGGCGAGCAGGCCCGCCGCCGCGTACCCGGCGAGCAGCTTCCACTGCCTGCGCAGCACGAGTTCGATGAAGATGGCGAACGGCAGTGCCAGGATGAGCATCCCGTAGATCAGGTACACCATGGTCGACTGGTCCCGGCTGAGGAACCCGACGATATTGGCGACCGAGCGTTCCAGCGCCAGCCACTCCGGTCGGGTGATCAGCGAGCCCGCGACCACCACGGCAACGCCAAGCCCAGCCAGCACCACCCGGACGATGTCACTGGTACGCCGGATCAGCGGTTGCAGGAGTTTTCCCGTGACCGGGATCTCCCGACCGTCGACTCGCATGAGCCGCACGATACACACCGACACGCCGCGGACAGGCCGTGACATGACCCAATCGGTACGGTCGTTCCCCGGTGGCGTGAGGCCGATCACAGGGCGTCACAAAGACAGGCTGTACCCCGTCCAGAGAGTAGGTGAACACCTACTCGACCGGAAGGAACGACCATGCAGGTTCTGCTCGCCGGCGCCACCGGGGCCATCGGCCGCCCGCTGATCCGCGCGTTGATCGCGAACGGGCATACGGTCTCGGCGCTCGTGCGCACCCCGAGTTCGCACTCGATCGCACGCGAGCTCGGCGCCACCCCGCTCACCGCCGATGTGCTCGACCGCGACGCCCTGCTGCGCGCTGTCGACGGCACCCGTGCCGACGCCGTGATCCATCAGACCACCGCCTTGCGCGAGGTGAAGGTAGCGCGCCGAATTCCGGCCGACGACCCGACCGGGCTGCTGCGGACGGTGGGCACAGCCAACCTGCTCGGTGCCGCGGAGGTGGTCGGCGCCCGGCGGTTTCTCACCCAATCGCTGATCCTCGGCTACGGGTACCACGACCATGGCGACCGGCTCGTCACCGAGCGCGATCGGTTCGGGGTCTTCGACGGTGGGGTGGCCGACGAGGTGGTTCGCGCGTGCGTTTCGGGCGAGCGCCAGGTGTTCGACGCGTCCGGTGTCGATGCCATCGCGTTGCGGTACGGGCTGTTCTACGGTCCCGGCGCGTTCAGCGATCTGTTCGCGGACATGATGCGCAAGCACAGGCCGGTCGGACCGTGGGGCGCCGGCGGTGTCAACACCTGGGTCCACGTCGATGACGCGGCCGCCGCGACTGTCGCCGCACTCGAACGCGGTATACCCGGTCGCGCCTACAACATCGCCGACGACAACCCGATCACCTGGCAGGAGTTCTTCGCGCAGGTGTCCCGCAGTCGGCGCACCCCGCGCCCGATCCGTTTGCCCGCGTGGATGATCCGGCTGGCTGTCCCCTATATCGGCGCGCTCATGTCCGACACCTCGATGCGCATCTCGAGCCGGCTCGCACAGGACGAATTAGCTTGGCGCCCCAGGTATTCCAGTGTCGCCGCCGGTCTGGCGGGCTGACCTTCCGATCGGATGCCACGCCGATCGGCGGCCGAAGATCATGGGGCCACGCGCGCGATGACCGCGGCACGGTCGTGGCCGGGAATCACTTCGATATCGGCGGGCAGGGCGTGCAGGCGGTGGATGGCCTCGAAGGCCAGGTCGCGGTCGGCGTCGAGTAGTTCGCCCACGAGCGGGGCCTTTTCGCGCAGGAGGTCGATCTGCAAGGTGCTCCAGACCGCGTCGCCCGCGAGCAGGACGCGGGAGCCGTCGTCGACGGCGAGGAGGATGCCCACGCTGCCCGGGGTATGGCCGGACAGGTCCACGATCAGGACGGACCCGTCACCGAAGAGGTCGTGGCTGCGGGCGAAGGTGAGAACCGGCGGTCCGTCGAGTTCGTAGAGGTCGAAGGTGCGCCCGCGCAAGGGCCCCCGGGCGACGCCGAGCGGTGCGTGCGAACCGCCCATGGCCCAGCGGTATTCGACGCTGGGCACCCGGATCGGAACCAGGCCGGGTATTTCGTACAGCCCGGCGACGTGGTCCCAGTGCAGATGCGTCGGCAGCACGAAGTCGATGTCGTTACCGGTGAGATCGTGAGCGGCCAGCACCTCGCTCAACCCCCGCACCGGGCTGTCGGGGCCGACCACCAGCGGCACCGGGAACGGCAGCTCGGGCAGGACCCGCTGGTGCACGCCCGCACAGATCGCCGGGTCGACCAGGAACGTGGCGTCCGGGTGGCGGATCAGGAACGTCGACATGGTCAGCCGCGTTGACCGCAGCGTCCGCACCCCCTCGGCGACGATCGCCGTCGGCGCGGACAGATCGGCCTGCACGAGGGCGGTCAGGCCCACGGTGTTGTGCGCGGGTGGGACGGGCGCGACCTCGAGTCCGTCCAGGAATGCGGTGTCGGCACCGCGCGGCCAGAGCAACCGCGGCCCCGTCGCGACGACAGCGACACAGCAGGCGAGAACAGTCGATAACATCGTCGTGCGCTCACCCATACGTGCCACCGTAGGCGATCGCCCACACCCCGACCACCGGGCCACGTCGAGCCACTGCCGCGCGCGGCTAACGCCCGACAACATTCAGGGTCTAGTCGGTGCGGCCCATCAGCCGATCTGTTTCGCGCCGTTCGCGTTTCGTCGGCCGACCCGCACCACGCTCGCGCTGCGGCAGGGTGGCCAGCACTTCCTTCGGAGGCGGCGGCGGGCTGCGGTCGATCAGACACTGGGCGGCGACCGGCGGGCCGACCCGCTTGTGAATGATCCGCTCGACGATCACGATCCGCTCGACGCCCGCGTGCCGGATCCTGATCTCGTCACCGGGGCGGACGGTCAGCGCCGGTTTCGCTGCTACCCCGTTGACGCGCACATGCCCGGCGCGGCAAGCTTCTGCCGCGACCGAGCGTGTTTTGAACAGGCGCACCGCCCAGGTCCACGCGTCGACGCGAGCCTGGGTGTCGGAGCGCTGCTGCGCTGGAGTCATCGGGCGCTACCGCGCCGAGTCATCGAGCGAGCGCTACCGCGTGGGGGGTCACCCCTTAGACGATACGGCGAGCCGTGACGACGTCGTCGGCGCTGAGTTGGGTGTAGGACACCGGGGTGCCCGACTGCACGGCGTTGAGGAGCTGACCGTTGCCCGCGTAGATACCGACGTGGCCACCACCGTTGGTGATGACGATGTCACCGGCCTGCAGGTTGTCGAACGAGACGGGAGCGCCGACATGCGACTGCTCGAAGCTGGTGCGCGGCAGTTCGACACCGGCCTGGCGGTATGCCCACTGCACGAGACCGGAGCAGTCGAAGCTCGACGGACCGGCGGCGCCCCAGTTGTACTGCGCGCCCACCTTGGCGCGAGCGGCGTCGAGGGCGATGTTGCCCGCGGACTGCTGTTGCTGCTGCTGGAAGGGGTTTTCGAAGTTCACGCTCGGGAGCTGCGGTGCGGCCTGACCCTGGGGGGCGACCATTGCCTGCAGCTGCTTCTCGACCTGCTGTGCCGGCTGCTCGAGCTCTGGCGGCAGATCGAAGTTACCGAGACCGGGGATGTTGATCGTGGCAGCCTGCGAAATCGCGGGCATCGCACCGGTTGTAGCGGCCACCGCGCCCATGACAAGGGCGCCCTTGACGGAATTCGGCAGACGAGAATCCCGCTGCAAGCTGTGTTTACCCACCGAGACGAGTCTCCGATCTTGCTACTCTCCCGCCGCTTCATCGCGAATCGCTTGGCGATGAGGACTATTCGACGGTGACCCAATGGCGCCGCTTCTCTGACGAACCGACAGACTCCACTAAGTCACGAGAAGATTACGGCCTGTGATGAGCGCTGTCCAGCGAAGCACGCAAGTTGTTTTCCACCGACCGGAAAAGCCCAGAACAAGGGCCCCGTCACCGGCGTGTCGGCGCGAGTAACGATTTCATCGTCGCCGCCGCGCGGTCTGTTACCGATCGCGCAGCGCGCGCTCGAGTTCGTCGATGCGGGTGCGGGCATCGGCCAGGTCGACCTCGAGCCTGCCCAGCATGATCACCAGTGGTCCGATCGCGAGGTCGGCGAGCGCCTCCGGGGGCAGTTCGCCATAGCCTTGCTCGAACGTCGCCTCGAGCGTCGCCAGCAGGTTGCGCCGGACCGTGTCGGCCAGATGCGCCCCCTGGGGCAGCGGCCAAGCGGCGACTATTTCGGCAGCGGACATCGGTTGCTCGGACATCGCCCTCCATCTCGGATCCACGGACAGTCTGGTGTTCGCTAGCAGTATCTAGGACACAGCCCAGAGTTACCGAGATTCTCCCGTGCGGACGCGCTACGGTTATCCGGCATGGACCCCGTGCGCAATCCGTATGCACCCGGCGCCGGCCAGCGTCCGCCCGAATTGGCCGGGCGCGACAAACAACTCGCGGCCTTCGACATCGTGCTCGAGCGCATCGCCCGCGGTCGGCCGGAACGCAGCGTGATGCTCACCGGCCTGCGTGGTGTCGGCAAGACCGTGCTGCTCAACCAACTTCGCTCCGCCGCCGTCTCACGCGGCTGGGGAACGGGCAAGATCGAGGCCCGGCCCGACCAGGATCTGCGCAGACCGCTGTCCTCGGCACTGCACATGGCGGTGCGCGCGATCGCGATGTCGCACCGCAATCCAGAGCACGTCGACGATTTCCTCGGCATCCTCAAGGCCTTCGCACTGCGCGCCACCGCGGACAAGGGCATGCGCGAACGCTGGCAGCCGGGCATCGATGTGCCCGCGGTGACCGGCCGCGCCGACTCGGGCGATATCGAGATCGATCTGATCGAGCTGTTCAGGGAGGCGGCGGCCCTCGCCGCCGATATCGGTGTGGGCATCGGCATTTTCATCGACGAAATGCAAGACCTCGGCCCCGCCGACGTCTCGGCCATCTGCGGTGCCTGCCACGAGCTGAGCCAGGACGGCGCCCCGCTGATCGTCGTCGGCGCGGGCCTGCCCCATCTGCCCGCGGTGCTGTCCGCCTCGAAAAGCTACTCGGAGCGACTTTTCAGTTATCACCGCATCGACCGCCTCGACCGCGAGTCAGCCGACCTCGCCCTCATCGCGCCCGCCGAGCGCGAGGATGTGAAGTTCACCGAATCCGCGCTCGATTCGCTCTACCGAAGAGCCGACGGCTACCCGTATTTCGTCCAGGCCTACGGCAAGGCCGCCTGGGATCAGGCACCCGAGAGTCCGATCACCGCGCAGGACGTCGCGGTGGCCTCGCCCGCCGCCGAGGAGGAGCTGGCGGTCGGCTTCTTCGGCTCCCGCTACGAACGCGCGACCCCCGCCGAACGCGAGTACATGCGCGCGATGGCCGACCTGGCGGGCGACGACGCCCCGGTCGCCACGTCGGCCGTCGCCGCCGAGCTGGGCCGCAAGCCCGCCTCGGTATCCCCCGCGCGCGACGGCCTGATCAAGAAGGGTCTCATCTACTCGGCCGAACGCGGCACCATCGGTTTCACCGTCCCGCACTTCGGCCGCTATCTGCGGAGCGTATGAATTTCTTCCACTCTCTAGGGCTCCATCTAGAGAGCCGCAGAATTTCCTCCTCGACACCACTCGACCAGAATCTACAAAGTTCTAGCACAAGCACTAGATTAGGGAATATTTTCCTGGGTAACGGTGCAAACCTGCCCGGGATCGTTTGCGCATCGGGTGCGTAACGCGAGGGTTGAGCAGCTAACACGCTGGAAACCTTCTCCGAAACACCAGCAGGAACGCCCTTTCCGGGGGCATCCCGCCGGAGACGGAGGAGGCTGCAATGTCGAAGACCTTCCCTATCACCGACACCGATGGTCGCCGCTGCACCGTGGTCGCCGACGACGGCGTTCCGATCGCGGTCCGCGGTTTCGGCGCCGCCGACGCGGCCCTGACCGTCGTCTTCGTCCACGGCCACTGCCTGCACACCGAATACTGGGCTTTCCTGCGCGAACACCTGCTGCGGGACTGGGGTGCCGACACCCGCATGGTCTTCTACGACCACCGCGGCCACGGCGAATCCGGGCACGCACACCACGCCACCTACACGATCGACCAACTCGCCACCGATCTCGACGCGGTGCTGCGCGCCGTGGCGCCGACCGGTCCCGTGGTCCTGGTCGGCCATTCGATGGGCGCGATGGTGGTGCTGGCCTATGCCCGCCTCTACCCGGCGGCCATCGGTCACCGGGTCGCCGGGATCGGCCTGATCGCCGGCGCCGCGGGCGGCATCACCGAAGTCGGCCTCGGCAGGCTGCTCAATCGGCACGCCGTCGCCTCGCTGCAACACGCCGTCGTACACGCGCCCCGGGTGATGCAGGCCTCGAAGCGCCTCTCCCGCTGGATGTTCGGGCCGCTGATCCGCGAGGCGAGCACCGGCACCCGGCGCCTGAATCCCCGTGTCGCGGCCATCGCCACCGCCGTGCTCAACGAGACCGCACTGCTCACCATGTCGGGCTTTCTGACCTCGTTGCTCGACTTCGACGAGGCGCTCACCCTGCCCCGCTTCGGCGATCTCCCCGCCCTGGTGTTGGCGGGCTCGGCCGACCTCATGATGCCGTTCGCGCACTCGGTGGTGCTGGCCTCGCAGCTGGCGGGCGCCGAGTTGGTGCGGATCGAGGGCGCCGGTCACAGCGTTGTCCTCGACTGCGCCGAGGAGGTGGCCCGCTCCCTCACCGCGCTGGTCGATCGAGCGAGCGCCGGTGTCCGCGCCCGCTACGCCGTGGCGGGGTGAGGCAACAGTTATCCGACGGCAATCCTGTGATCGCCGACAACTTCGGGCGTAAACCGAAAAGTTCCGTTATTGTGGTGGAGATCACGTTGTGTGGTGAGTCACACGGCTCGGTGCAGCGCGGCCCGGGGCTTCTCGGGCGTACCCGTGATCCGGCGAGTCGGTATGCCCGCCATATACACAGGAGGTAACGATGACACGCAGCGATATCGCGGAACTGCGCTACGCGGTCGGCCAACTCCGGCAATCGATCGGTGCACTGCGTTCCAACTACGGCGACGCGGCCACCATCCGCCGTCTGGAGAACGATCTCGAGCGGCTCGTCATCGACGCCGAGGACTTCGAGCAGGCACCCCCGCCGGAATTGGCAGTCCCCCGCAGGTCGGAGCCGATCTACGTCCCCGACAGCAAGTCCGACGAAGCGGCATGGATGGGCGCCCAGGACGAAGGTCTGGGCTTCCACTCCCGCCCCAGAACAAAGTAGAACCTGATCACCGGCGCGGCGGCCCTGTCAACAGGGTCGCCGCGCCGACCCGTTCCCGGTCCGGCCCGATTCGCGCTCAAGCCCGGTGTCGACCGAACCTGCGCGCCCGCGACCCATGGAACCGAGCCCCTCGTGGCACTTCGACCAGCTCGTCCGCCTCGGCGGATTCGAACAGGGCCGCGATCCCGTGGTCGTGGCCGAGGGCGATGGCCTCGAGTCCGTAGCGGCCACCGGTACGGCCGAGTTCGTGCAGCATCGTCGTCATGATCCGCAGTCCCGTGGCGCCGACCGGATGGCCGAGGGCGATGTCGGAGCCGTTCACGTTCAGGCGATCCAGGGGGTCCAGTTCCCATTCGGTGGCGAGCGCGAGCACCTCGACCGCATAGCCCTCGTTGATCTCCAGCAGGTCGATCTCGTCGAGGGCGCACCCGGTGCGGCCGAGCAGCTTCGACACCGCGGGCGCCGCCCCGAGACCGGGCCCGTCACTGTCACATCCGGCCGCGGCCCACCCCGCGAGGAAAGCCATCGGGGTCAAACCCAGCTCGCCGAGTCGATCCTCGGCCACGACCAGGCACGCGGACGCCCCGAGTCGGTGCGCACTCATGTTCCCGACCGTCACCACACCGTCGGCGAGCAGCGGACGCAAGCCGGCCAGGGTGTGCGTCGACAAGTCGTCGCGCACACCTTCGTCGCGGGTGATCTGGTGATCGCCGTACCCGGCGGCCACCCCGACCACCTCGGCCGCGAACGCACCCTGCCGCCAGGCGCGGGCGGCCTTGCGATGACTGGCCACCGCGAACTCATCGGCGGCATTGCGGTCGATCCCGTAGTAGTAGGCCAGCCGCTCGGCGTTGTGCAATCCCGCGGTCCCACCGGGTAGCCCCGGATGGGTCGTCGCGCATTCCACCCCGCCCGCGACCACCACATCGGCGGCGCCGGTCTGCACCATCATCGCCGCGGTGATCACCGCCTGCAGGCCGCTGCCCCCGTGTTTGTCGGTCACGAAACCGGGGACCGCGAACGGCAATCCGGCTCCGCGGGCGGCGAGCGAGCCCACCGCGGGTACGTCGGAGAGGCCACCGTCGATACAGGCCATCGCCACGTCGTCGATGCGTAGCGGGTCGATCCCCGAGCGCTCGATCACGGCGGACAACACCGTGGTCGCCAGCCATTCGGCCGGCATACCCGACAGCGCCCCACCCTCGACGCCACTGGGCGTGCGAACAGGTGCCACGATCGCGGCTCTTCTCATTGGGCGTCACGCTCCTCTCCCCGGTCCGGGGATTACCTGTCACAGGGCACCACAGGTTTGTTGCACGGGCGTGACGGGTCGTCACCGCCGTCACGGCTGTGATCGAGATCACCGGCATGTAGGGCGACCGAGTGGGTGAGACCCACCGCGAGCGGCTCGAACACAGGCGTATGGTGCTCCACATCACAATCCATCGCGGTGGGTAATGATCACTACCGCAGACCCGAAGATCAGCGAGGCATCCACCGTGAGTGCCGCACCGACCGCCTCCCCCGCTTCGCACTCCGCGGGGACCGGCGTCTTCAGCAGAACGCGTGCCCGTATCTCCGCGCGCACCCTCCGCACCGACCGCTGGTGGCTACCACCACTGTTCACCGCGCTCGGGCTCGGCGCCTTCGTCGTCTACGCGACGATCAGATCCTTTGCGCGCACGGCCTATTGGGTGCCGGAGTTCCACTATCTGACCCCGTTCTATTCGCCGTGTCTGAGCGACTCGTGCGTACCGGGATCGTCGCACTTCGGTACCCCGTTCCCCGAGCTCCCGATGTGGATCCCGCTGGGTTTCGTGGTCCTGCCGTTCCTGCTCGGCTTCCGGCTGACCTGTTACTACTACCGCAAGGCCTACTACCGCTCGGTGTGGCTCTCCCCGCCCGCCTGCGCGGTGGCCGAGCCGCACGCGCGCTACACGGGCGAGTCGCGGTTGCCGTTGATCATCCAGAACTCACACCGCTACTTCTTCTACGTGGCGTTGGTGGTGTCGCTGATCAACACCTACGACGCGATCACCGCCTTCCACGGCAGCGGTGGCGGTTTCGGTTTCGGCCTCGGCAATATCGTCCTGCTGGTCAACGTGACCCTGCTGTGGGCCTACACCCTGTCGTGTCACTCGTGCAGGCACATCGCGGGCGGACGTCTCAAGAATTTCTCCGCCCACCCGGTGCGGTACTGGTACTGGACCCAGATCTCCAAGCTCAACACCCGCCACATGGCGCTGGCCTGGACCACTCTCGGCACCCTCGCGCTCACCGACTTCTACGTGATGTTGGTTGCGAGCGAGACCATTTCGGACCTGCGGTTCGTCAACTAGCCGCGACAACGCGAGGAGCTTGTATTTCAATGCCAGACGTGGAACGGCACGACTACGACGTCGTGGTGATCGGGGCGGGCGGCGCGGGTCTGCGAGCCGTGATCGAGGCACGCGAACAAGGGCTTTCGGTGGCGGTGGTGTGTAAGTCGTTGTTCGGCAAGGCACATACCGTGATGGCCGAGGGCGGCTGCGCGGCGTCGATGGGCAATGCCAACGACAAGGACAACTGGCAGACGCACTTCAAAGACACCATGCGCGGCGGCAAGTTCCTCAACAACTGGCGCATGGCCGAACTGCATGCCCAGGAGGCGCCCGATCGAGTGTGGGAGCTGGAAACCTATGGGGCGCTGTTCGATCGAACACCCGATGGCCGCATCAGCCAGCGCAATTTCGGCGGCCACACCTACCCTCGCCTCGCGCACGTCGGCGACCGGACCGGCCTCGAACTGATCCGCACGATGCAGCAGAAGATCGTCTCGTTGCAGCAGGAGGACTACGCGCAGACCGGCGACTACGAGGCCAGGATCAAGGTCTTCGCCGAATGCACCGTCACCGAATTGCTCACCGACGCGGGCGCTGTTGCCGGCGCGTTCGGCTACTGGCGTGAATCCGGTGGCTTCGTGCTGTTCAAGGCGCCGGCGATCGTGCTGGCCACCGGCGGAATCGGCAAGTCCTACACGGTGACGTCGAACTCCTGGGAGTACACCGGCGACGGCCACGCACTGGCACTGCGTTCGGGCGCGACGCTGATCAATATGGAGTTCCTCCAGTTCCATCCCACCGGCATGGTCTGGCCGCCGAGTGTGAAGGGCATCCTGGTCACCGAGGGTGTGCGCGGCGACGGTGGCGTGTTGAAGAACTCCGACGGCAAGCGGTTCATGTTCGACTACATCCCGCCGGTGTTCAAGGGCCAGTACGCCGAAACCGAGGAAGAGGCCGATCAGTGGTTGCGCGACAACGATTCCGCGCGCCGCACCCCCGACCTACTCCCCCGTGACGAGGTGGCCAGGGCGATCAACGAGGAGGTCAAGGCGGGCCGTGGCACCGAGCACGGCGGCGTGTACCTCGATATCGCCTCCCGCATGCCCGCCGAGGAAATCGTGCGCAGGCTGCCGTCGATGCACCATCAGTTCAAGGAACTGGCCGATGTCGACATCACGGCCGAACCGATGGAGGTCGGCCCCACCTGCCACTACGTGATGGGCGGGATCGAGGTGGATCCCGATACCGGCGCGGCGGTCGTGCCCGGATTGTTCGCCGCCGGTGAGTGTTCCGGCGGTATGCACGGCTCGAACCGGCTCGGCGGGAACTCACTGTCGGACCTGCTGGTGTTCGGCCGCCGGGCCGGGCTCGGCGCGTCGGCGTATGTCCAGCAGCTGACCGACAAGCCGACACCGACCGAGGACGACGTCGAGGCCGCCACGAAAACCGCTCTCGCACTGTTCGATCCGCCCACCGGCGGCACCGCGGAGAACCCCTATACCCTGCACGCCGAGCTCCAGCAGACGATGAACGACCTGGTCGGCATCATCCGCAAGGAGCACGAGGTGCGTGCGGCGATCGACAAACTGAACGAGCTGCGCGCCCGCTACGCCAACGTACGGGTGGAGGGCAAGCGAGCGTTCAACCCCGGCTGGCACCTGGCCCTCGACCTGGCCAACATGCTGATCGTGAGCGAATGTGTGGCCCGGGCAGCGCTGTTGCGCACGGAGAGCCGTGGCGGCCATACCCGCGACGATCATCCCGGCATGAACCCGGACTGGCGCAACACGCTGCTGGTGTGCGCGGTCGACGCGGCCTCCGAATCCCGGATTCCCGACGTCACCGTCACACCGGCCGATCAGACGCCGATGCGCGCGGACCTACTCGCCCTGTTCGAACTGAGCGAGCTCGAAAAGTACTACACCGAGCAAGAATTGGCTGCGCACCCGGCAGCCGAGGGAAAGGCGTAACCATGGGATACGACGCCCGGTTCCGGGTCTGGCGTGGCGACATCGACGGCGGCAGCCTCGAGGACTACACGGTGGCGGTGAACGAAGGCGAAGTGGTGCTCGACATCATCCACCGCCTGCAGGCCACCCAGACTCCCGACCTCGCCGTGCGCTGGAATTGCAAAGCGGGCAAGTGTGGTTCGTGTTCGGCGGAGGTGAACGGGCGTCCGCGACTGCTGTGCATGACGCGGATGTCGACGTTCACACCGGAGGAAGTCATCACCGTCACCCCGATGCGAGCCTTCCCGATCATCAAGGATCTGGTCACCGATGTCTCGTTCAACTACGAGAAAGCAAGGGAGATACCGTCGTTCACGCCTCCGGCGGGCCTCGCGCCCGGCGACTACCGGATGAAGCAGGTCGACGTGGAGCGCTCGCAGGAGTTCCGCAAATGTATCGAGTGCTTCCTGTGCCAGGACACCTGCCACGTGGTGCGTGATCACGAGGAGAACAAGCCGAGCTTCGCGGGCCCGCGCTATCTCATGCGGATCGCCGAGTTGGAAATGCATCCCCTCGACACCCACGATCGGCGCGAAATGGCCCAGGAGGAAGCAGGTTTGGGCTACTGCAATATCACCAAGTGCTGCAGCGATGTGTGCCCCGAGCACATCAAGATCACCGACAACGCGCTGATTCCGCTGAAAGAACGGGTCGTGGATCGTAGATACGACCCGATTGTCTGGCTCGGCAACAAGTTGTTCAGGCGGTAGGAACTGTTGACGCTGCGGGGTGCGAAACCCCGCAGCGACAGCGGTCTATAAGACAGCTACAGTCCCCACAGCGACTAATCCGACCAGTAATCCGATGAACAGCGCCGACAGCAAGGAACTGGTGAGTACGTAGATTCCGATCGCCGATACCGCGAACAGCAGGATCACGATCAGGCGTTCCACCCCGTCCTCAGGCGCTAGCCTCCGGTACCGGGGTGGCATTTTCTTCAACCCTCGGTCCATATACCCCGGTTACCCGTTCCGACACCGCAGCAAACCTCGGCCTATGCCGAAAATCTATCGTTCTGTGATCTGGCGTGATCAGGGACGATCGAACTCGCCGTCGTGCACGCCGGCTGTGAACGCGGTCCATTCACTCGGGGTGAAGATCAGCACCGGACCGTCGGGATTCTTGCTGTCACGCAGGGCGACGTACCCCTCGGCCAGCATGGCGACCTCCACGCTGCCTTCGGCGGCACCCGCGCGCAGCCAGGTGGCCCCCGAGGTGTCGATGTCGCGCTTGATGTTCACGCGAAGACGCCGGTGTCGATGCCGCGGGTGAAGGCATCCCAGCTCGCGCCGTCGAAGACGAGGGCGGGGCCGGCGGGATTCTTGCTGTCGCGCACCCCGACGTGCCCACCGAACAGAAAAGCGACTTCGACACAATCCTTGCCCGCGCCACTGCGGGTGCTCTTGAACCAATGTGCGTCGACGAGATCGAAACTCATGCCACATACTCCTTCGCGACCTGCCGCAGCAGGTGTCTACTAGGTTGGATATCCAGCGCATGACGCTGGAGGCATTCGTGAGCCCGGTCGTACCTTCGAACATCCGCGCGTCGTTCCAGGTAGAGATCGCCGGTAAAGCCTTCGGCGTACACCACCGGTGGTTCGACCGGTTGCCCCTTGCTGTCGGTACCGAACTCGAGAACCGTGAAAGGCCCGGTAGAGACTCCGAGTGGAACACCGGCGGCAAACGGCAGGATGCGCAATGCCACATTACTTCGGGTACTCGCGTCGGCGAGGTGTCGCAACTGCGCAGCCATCACCTTTGCATCACCGACGATGCTACGCAATACCGATTCGTGCAGAACCACATCGATCTCGGCGGGCGAGTGCTTACGCGTGATCAATGCCTGGCGTTGCAGCCGTAGCGCGACCCGCCGATCGAGCTCGTCGACCGAATCCTGGGGAAAACCCAAATGATTCAGTGCCCGTGCGTATTCCGCGGTCTGCAACAGGCCGGGGATCAGCTCGGACTGAAAGGCGCGCAACCGGTGCGCCGATGCCTCCAAACCCACATAGATATCGAAGTTCTCCGGAATCAGATCGCCGTAGGCGTGCCACCAACTCTTCACCGCGGCCTGCTGAGCGAGCCCGGTGAGTCCGTCGGTGAGATGGTCGGGAATGCCGTAGATCCGGCACAGTTCGTGGATGTCGATGGTCCGAATACGGTCGGCCTGGCCTTTTTCCAGGCGCTGCAGGGTGCTGGCGCCCCACTCCATCAGCCGGGCGGCCTCGGCGATGGTGAGTCCGGCCTGGGTGCGCCAATCACGCAGGTAGCGCCCGAGTTGGCGGCGCGGCAGAGTCGAGGAAACACCGGCCTGCCCGCCTGTTCCGTTCGATGGGTTCGATGCCACAGCCCCACTCCTTCGGTGTCGCGCACCGTCACCCGCTCCGAGCCCCGCGGTGACGGTGGAATTCGTCCACTGTGGGGAATCCTGCACTCCCCGTTGGATGTTGTGCTGGGAATTCGTGGTAAATCCCGTTTGTCGCGCGTGTACTCACCGTTAGCCGGGTATTTGCGTGCTGTGCTGTTGGCATGCAATTGAGCGAAGTGAACATGCGCGTCGCCACAGCACTGCTGAGTTGCTCCACCGACCCGGGCCCGATGGAACCCGAACAAGCCCATGCCGCAATGCAATTGCACCTCGACTGCACGGTCGAGGAGTGCCGGGTGCGCAGGCGGGCGCGCAACACCCTCGTCGAAGCGGGCCGCTGCGTGCTGGACGCGCGCGCGACGCGTTAGTGGTGTCGGTGGTCGGTGATCGGGTCGCGCGGGCCGAACTTCGGTTTGCGCGCCTGCCCGCTCAGTCCCAGCAGTCGCACCGCGCGGTAGCGGTGGGGTTGTAGCGGTCGCAGGTAGTCGATCATCGCCTCGTCGTCGATCGGGTGGCCGAGCAGGCTCCAGCCGACCACGGCGGCGAGGTGGTAGTCGCCCACCGAGAGGGCATCGGCGTCGCCGAAGGCGCGTTGAGCGGTCTCGGCCACCGTCCAGACGCCGATGCCGGGCAGGCTGCGCAGACGGCGCGCGGCCTCGATCGGGTCGAGTGCAGCGGTGCGTTCGATCGAATCGGCGACTCTGGCGGCGCGCACGATGGTCTGCGCGCGCTGCGGACCGACATTGGCTCGGTGATACTTCCACGACGGGATCAGTCGCCAGGTCTCGGCGTCCGGGGCCACCATCAGCCCGGCCGGGGCCGGGCCAGGCGCCTTCGTGCCGAATTCGCGCACCAGCGTGCGCCACGCCGCGAACGAGGACCTCGTGTGCACCTTCTGTTCGAGGACGGCGGGAACCAGCGACTCCATCACCAGGCCCGTCCTCAGCATCCGCAGGCCCGGGACCCTGCGATGGGCTTCGACCAGCTTGGGGTGTTCGGGGCGGAAGTCGTCGAGGTCTTCCTCGAGGCAGAGCATGCGATCGAGGCCGGCCAGGAATTCCTCGGCGCCCGGACCCCAGGCGCGCGCGATGGCGCCGTCGCGCCCGTCCTGGGTCAGGCGGTAGGTGACCACACCGGTGGGCAGGCGCGAGGCGTGCCAGTGGGCGCCGTCGAGGCCGACATGGTGGCAGGGGTCGCCGCCGCCGCGGCGCAGGGGTGAGACGGTGATGCCGACGTCGAAGGGTCTGCTCGACCGGACGGTCCTGGACAGACCGGCCGAGGCCAGGTCCGGGTCCAGGGTCTGGTCACGCATTCGACCATTGTGCGCCTGTGATCGGGTTCAGCCGACAGCCGGTCCGGTCGAGCAATCGAGCAGGTAGGTGGCCAGATGCAGGCCAGGGGTGTGCGCGAGTTGGTCGGCCTGGGTTCGGCAGGAGAAGCCGTCGGCCAGGAAGACGGCGTTCGGTGGGGCCTCGCGCAGCGCCGGGAGCAGGGCGTTCTCGGCGACCGCCACCGAGACGTCGTAGTGGCCGCGTTGCATGCCGAAGTTGCCCGCCAAGCCGCAGCACCCGGCCAGTTCCGCGACGGTGACGCCCATCGCGGCCAAGATTCGGCGTTCGGCGTCGAAGCCACCGACGGCGTGCTGGTGACAATGCGGTTGGACGACGACGGTGTCATGCGGTCGCCGGGGTGGTTGCCAGGTGGGATGTTCGAGGAGGAATTCGGCGAGGGTCCGGACGGCGGCGGCGACCTGTTTCGCGCGGGGATCGTCGGGGAGTAGTTCGGGCAGGTCGGCGCGTAGGGCAGCGGTGCAGGAGGGCTCGAGGCCCACGATCGGGCCGCCTGCCGCCGCGTGGTCGGCCAGTACGTCGAGGGTGGCGCGCAGTCGGGTGCGGGCGCCGTCGAGTTGACCGGTGCTGATCCAGGTGAGGCCGCAGCAGACTCGATCTTTCGGGATACGGACGCGATGGCCGAGCTGTTCGATCAATTGCCTCGCGGCTGTCGCGATCTCGGGGTCGAACGTATCGGTGAAGGTATCGATCCACAGCATGACCTCAGGCGTCGATGTCTCGTCGGCCTCGGTGGGGTCGTTGTTGTCGGACCATGTGCGGCGCAACGACTTCGGGGCGAGTCGCGGCACGTCTCGCCGTGGGTCGATGCCGACCAGGCGCATGCCCGCCCGGCGCAGGCGGGGGCGGGCGGCGAGGGCGTTGGCGAGGCGTGGGAAGTGTTGGGCGATGGCGAGCCAGTGGGGGAGCCGGCCGAGGACATAGTGATCCAGGGGGCGTAGTCGTGCGCGGTAGCGGCGGTACAGCGCCTCGGATTTGTAGGTGGCCATGTCGACGCCGGCGGGGCAGTCGGACGCGCACGCCTTGCACGACAGGCAGAGGTCGAGGGATTGCTCGACTGCTGGTGCGCGCCAGTCGAGTTCGCCGCGAACTACTTCCTGGAGCACTCTGGCGCGGGCCCGCGTGGAGTCCTTCTCGTCGGCGGTGGCCAGATACGAGGGACACATGAAGCCGCCGGCGCCGTGAGTATCCGCGCGGCACTTGCCGATTCCTACACACCTGTGCACAGCTGTGGATAAATCGCCGGAGTCTGTGGACAGGGCGAAGCCCAGGGAGGGGACCGGCGACAGACCCGCAACGCGCAGGTCGTCGTCGACGGGTCTCGGTGCCACGAGCACACCGGGATTGAGGATGTTCTCGGGATCGAACAGGGACTTGAAGCCCGCGAAGGCCGCCCGGGCCGCCGGTGAGTACATGACTTCGAGCAGTTCGGATCTGGCGCGACCGTCGCCGTGTTCGCCGGAGAGCGATCCACCGTGACGCACAACGAGTTGCGCGGCATCGAACAGGAAGGAGCGAAAACGCCGGGGCGCGTCGGTGATCGGGAAGTCGAGGCGGACATGGATGCAGCCGTCGCCGATGTGTCCGTACAGCAGGCCCCTCACATCGTAATCGCTGGTGAGCGAGGCGAATTCACGAAGATAGGTACCCAGGTTCTCCGGCGGGACAGCGGCATCCTCCCAACCGGGCCACGCCGGTTTTCCGTCGGGAGTTCGCCCGGCCAACCCCGCGCCGTCGGCACGGATACGCCAGAGTGCCGCGGTAGCAGCGGGATCGGTGACGATCCGGTGGTCGTCGGCGTTGCTCTGCGCGCACAGTCGCCGGGCCGCGGCCAGCGCCTGTGCCGGGCTCGCTCCCGCGGTTTCGACGAACAGCCATCCGCGACCTCGCGGCAACTCGGGCACCGTGCCCCGATGGGCGCGGACCACATCGACGAGTCCGGCATCGATACCCTCCACCGCGATCGGCGCGCATCCGGTCACCGCGGCGATATCGTCGGCGGCCGAGGCGATATCGGGGTAGCCGAGCACCGTGAGCACGGTCGCCGCGGGTATCGGCGTGAGCGCGACCTCCGCTTCCAGGAGTAGGCCACAGCTGCCTTCGGACCCGACGAACGCCTTCGCCACCGACGAACCACGTTCCGGCAGTAGATGTTCCAGACCGTAGCCGGATGCCTGACGATCGAACCGGCCCAGTTCGGTGCGCAGCACAGCCAGATTCGCGGTGGTGAACTTCGCCAGGCCGGGCACCGCCGCCAGGTCGGCGCCCAGTGTTCGATGCTGCCCCGTGCCGTCGAGAACGCACAGCTCGCGAACGGTATCGGCGGTGCGGCCCCAGGCCAGCGCGTGCGGTCCGCACGCGTTGTTGCCGATCATCCCGCCCAGCGTGCAGCGGTCCTGCGTCGACGGATCCGGCCCGAATCGCAACCCGTGCGGGCGCAGCCGCCGTTGCAGATCCGACAGCACCACCCCCGGCTGCACGGTCGCCGTTCGCGCTTCGACGTCGACCGCGCGCACCGCGTGCATGTGCCTGCTGAAATCCACCACGATGCCGGGACCGATGGCATTGCCGGCGACCGAGGTGCCCGCGCCGCGAGCGGTGACCGACAGCCCGTTCTCGTGCGCGAAGGTCATCGTGGCGGCGACGTCGTCCTCGCCGCGGGGAAACACGACCATGGCTGGTCGAACGCGGTAGTTGGAGGCGTCGGAGGAGTACTCGACGCGTCTGCGCACCGACGCGTCGACCGAGCCGTCGAGCCGCGTTCGCAGTTCGCCTGCCAGCTTTTCCGAGCTCCGGTCGTGGTCCACCCGACCAGCCTATTCCGGCCATCGGGGTGCCATCGGCCGGCCGTATCGCGCGCTCGTCACGATCCCCGCCACCGACGTATCCGGGTTTTCGAACCGATCCGCACGCGCCCGACCGGCGGTTTCGGGCACAAAGAGCGGCCGGTTTCGCTGTGCGCTGAACAGGGAGCCTGCGGAAAGTATTTGCAGTCAACCTTTGTTGAGGTTTTAGTGTCGGTGGGCAGGAGTTCAATGGGCGGGGAAGCCTTGAGGAGAGTGCAGTGAGTATCGAATCCGTGGCCTACAGCCAGATGTATCGGCGCGCTAACGCGCCCGAAGAACAGCGCCCGTTCAGCACGGCGACGGCGCGCCGGATCGTGCGGTTCGCCGAGGGGCATCGGCGGCGGATCAGCGGATTCCTGATGCTCAGCGTGCTGGCCGCGGTGCTCGGCGTGGCTACGCCGGTGTTGGCGGGGCGCGTCGTCAACGGGATCGTCGACGGTTCGGCGCCGCGGACCGTGGTGCTGCTCGCCCTCGCCATCGCGGGGCTGGCCGTCCTCGACGCGGGACTCGGCATCGCCATCCGCTGGCTGTCGGCCCGGATCGGCGAGGGCCTGATCCTCGATCTGCGCACCGCGGTGTTCGATCACGTGCAGAAGATGCCGGTCGCCTTCTTCACCCGCACCCGCACCGGCGCGCTGGTGAGCAGGCTCAACAGCGACGTAATCGGCGCGCAGCGCGCGTTCAGCGACACTCTCTCCGGCGTGATCACCAACCTCGTCACGCTGCTGCTCACGCTCGCCGTGATGCTCAGCATCTCCTGGCAGATCACGCTGCTCGCACTGGTGCTGCTGCCCGTCTTCGTCGTCCCGGCCCGGCGCGCCGGCAACAAACTCGCCGCGATGCAGCGTGAAGCCGCCCAGCTCAACGCCGCCATGAGCACCCAGATGACCGAACGCTTCTCCGCGCCGGGCGCCACCCTGGTGAAGCTGTTCGGCAGGCCGAAGCAGGAATCGTCGGAGTTCGCGGTGCGCGCCACTCGCGTGCGTGACATCGGGGTGCGCACCGCCATGCTGCAGACCACCTTCGTCACCTCGCTCACCCTGGTCTCCGCGCTCGCCCTGGCCCTGGTCTACGGCCTCGGCGGCTGGTACGCGCTGCAGGGCAGTCTCGACGCGGGTTCGGTGGTCGCGCTCTCGCTGCTGCTCACCCGCCTCTACACCCCGCTCACCGCGCTGGCCAGCGCCCGCCTGGAGATCATGTCGGCGTTGGTGAGTTTCGAGCGTGTCTTCGAGGTGCTCGACCTGAAGCCGCTGATCGAGGACGCTGCGCACGCCACCCCGGTGCCCGACGGCCCGGTCGCGGTGGAACTGGACGCGGTGAACTTCGGTTACCCGTCGGCCGACAAGGTCTCGCTCGCGTCGCTGGAAGACGTCGCGACGCTGGACAGCCGTGGCGGCGTCGAGGTGCTGCACGAGGTGTCGCTGCGCGCCGAGCCCGGGCAGCTCATCGCCCTGGTCGGCTCCTCCGGAGCGGGCAAATCGACTATCGCCCAATTGGTTTCGCGTCTCTACGATGTCGACTCCGGCGCGGTCCGGCTCAACGGTTCCGACGTGCGCGACCTGACCACCGAATCCATCCAGCGCACCGTCGGCCTGGTCACCCAGGACGGCCACCTCTTCCACGACACCATCCGCGCCAACCTCCTGCTCGCCCGGCCGGAAGCCACGGAGGACGAGCTGTGGGACGCCCTGCGTCGGGCCCGTCTCGGGGACCTGGTCGACTCGCTCACCGACGGACTGGACACCGTCGTCGGTGAACGCGGTTACCGCCTCTCCGGCGGCGAACGCCAACGCCTCACCATCGCCCGCCTGCTCCTCAAGCAGCCGAGGGTGGTGATCCTGGACGAGGCCACCGCGTCTCTGGACTCCACCTCCGAAGCCGCCGTCCAGGAGGCTCTCACCGAAGCACTGAGCGGCCGCACCGCCCTGGTCATCGCCCACCGACTGTCCACGATCCGCGCCGCCGACCAGATCCTGGTCCTCGAAGACGGCCGCATCATCGAACGAGGCACCCACGCCACCCTGCTCAACGCCGACGGTCGCTACGCCGAGCTCTACCGAACCCAGTTCGCCGACGACCCGGTGGTCCCGGCCGTCGTTTGACGCAACACCCGCTCGAGCCCGGTCCCCCAGCTGCTGTCGTTCCCGGCACATGGGGGACCGGGTTCGGGCTGCGCCACGGCCACTACCGAAACCGGAGCGCTGACGGCACTTCGCGACCCACGCCGGGAGCGCGAAGGTCGCGTCGAGCGGCACGATGCGAACACCGCGCAGCCAGGTGGTCGCCGGATCGGTGCGAAGTGTTCGAGTACGGCGATGTGGCCATCCATCACCGCACGGACGCCGACTTCGCGGGCGCGGATCGACGCGATCGCGGAGTTGTCGGTGATCGTTGCGTCCCGGTATCGCTCAGAACTCGCCCGCCACGCCGATCACAGTGCGACCGGAGTGGACGCCGCCCTTGATCGCCCGCAGGACGGCACCCACTTCGGCGATCGGCGAGAACGACTCGATGGTCGAAAGGTGTTGCGGGCGCAGTTCTTTGCCCAGGGCGGTCCACAGCGCACGGCGCTTCTGGATCGGGAGCTGCACCGAGTCGATGCCGAGCAGGCTGACCCCGCGCAGGATGAACGGGAGCACGGTGGTGGGCAGTTCGGCGCCGCCGGTGAGGCCGCTCGCCGCGACCGCGCCGCCGTAGCCGATGGCGCTGAGGACGTGGGCGAGCGAGGCGCCACCGACACTGTCGACCGCGGCGGCCCAGTTGGCCTTGTTGAGCGGGCGCGGCTTGGCATCGGGATCGAGGGGGAGTCGGCCGATCACCTCGTTGGCGCCGATCTCGGCGAGCAGGTCGCCCGCGTCGGTCTTGCCGGTGGAGGCGATGACCTCGAAGCCCAGACCGGAGAGGATGTCGATGGCGACCGTGCCGACGCCGCCGGTCGCCCCGGTGACCAGGACCGCACCGTCGTCGGGAGTCAGGCCGTGGTCGAGCAGGGCCTGCACGCTCATGGCTGCGGTGAACCCCGCGGTGCCGATGGTGGCGGCGTCGCGGGTGTCGAGACCGTCGAGCTTCACCACCCACTCGGCGGGCACCCTGGTGTACTCGGCGAAGCCGCCGTTGCGGGAGACGCCCAGCTCGTAGCCGTGGGCGATCACCTGGTCGCCGGCGGCGAAGTCCTCGGTGTCGGAGGCGATCACCTCGCCGGTGAGGTCGATGCCGGGCACGATCGGATAGTTGCGCACCACCCCGCCACGTGGCGTAATGGCCAGCAGGTCCTTGTAATTCGCACTCGAGTAATGGACCTTGATCGTCACCTCGCCGGCGCCGAGGAAATCGTCCCCCACCGTTTCGCGGGCGAGAACGATCTCACCGTCGGACTCACGGGCCACCATCGCTGAGAACTCCATGAGCCGAGCATACGAGTTCGGAGCCCCGAGGTGGAGGGGCCGCGCTCTCGGACAGTTGATCACCAGGCCACCACGGAGGCATCGGCGGAGAAGCAAAATCCACCAGCGCCTGGTGATCATTCGTCCAGATGTGGCTGTCCGGTCGGTGGGAGGAGTTCGAGGCGGACGCCGAGGAGGCGGACCGGGCGGTCGAGGTCGAAGCGGTCGATGATCGCCAGGGCGGTGTCGGTGATGGTGGGGATGTCGTCGGTGGGGGAGGGGAGTTTTTGCTGTTTGCTGCGGGTGTAGAAGGTTTTGGTGCGGACGGTGACCGACACCCGGGTGCTGATCCGGTGGTGTTCGCGCATTTCCTCGGCGACTTCGGTGGCGATGCGGGCGACCTCACGGCGGATCTCCTCGGGTTCGGTGAGGTCGTGCGGGAACGTTTCGGATTTGCTGCGGCCCACGGGGATCCGTGGGGTGGTCGAGAGTTCGGTGTCGCCTTTGCCGTGACCGAGCACCCACAGGTAGGGGCCGGTGCTCGGGCCGAATTCGGCGGCCAGGCGGTCGCGGTCGGCGGACATGAGGTCGGCGACCGTGGCGATGTCGAGATCGGCCATGCGTTTGGCGATGCGAGCGCCCACGCCCCAGAGCGCGTCGGTGGGGCGGTGGCCCATGAGTTCGGTCCAGTTGGCCGCGGTCAGTTCGAAGATGCCGGTGGCGGCGCCGGGGTCGTGTTCGGGTTCGGCGGAGGTCTTTCCGGTGGACTTGGCGAAACCGGTGGCGAGTTTCGCGGTGAGTTTGTTGTCGCCGATCCCGACCGCGCAGGTGAGTCCGAGTTCGATGATGGCAGTGCGGATTTCGGCGGCGAGCCGCCATGGATCGGCGTCGGTGGCGACGAAGGCCTCGTCCATCCCCCACACCTCGACCGCGCCCGCCACCCGGGCCAGCGTCGCCATGATCTCCTCGGAGGCCGCCTCGTACGCGGCCATGTCGACCGGCAGGAAAACGCCCTCCGGGCACTTGCGCTGCGCCATCTTCAACGCCATCCCCGCACGCACGCCGTAGGCCCTCGCGGGATAAGACGCGCAGGTCACGACCTTGCGGGGCTGTGCGGGATCACCTTCACCGCCGACGATGACCGGCTGACCGCGCAGCTCGGGGCGACGCCGGAATTCCACCGCCGCCTGGAATTGGTCGAGATCCACATGCAGGAGCCACCGGGGCACTGTTCCGTCATACCCCATGGCACCGGGAATCCGGCGTAACCGGGCGTGGCAATATCCGTACCGCGCCAACCGATCACGACTGAGCTCGAAGAACGGAACACCCGATGCCGACCGAAGCCACCACCCTCGACCTCGACCTGGCGCGCCAGGTGCTCGCCGCGCAGCCTTTCGCCCGTCTGGTCGGCACCGAGCTCACCGAATTCGGCGATGGCGCGGCCACTCTCGTCATCGATATCCAGCCCGAACACGGCCAGCAGTTCGGCTTCGTGCACGGCGGGGTGCTCGCCTACGCCGCCGACAACGCCCTCACCTTCGCCGCGGGCACCGTCCTTGGCCCCAACGTCCTCACCGGCGGCTTCACCATCACCTACCTGCGTCCCGCCCAGGGCGAACGCCTGCGCGTGCACGCCACCGTCCTCGGCGCCACCCGCCGCCAAGCGGTCACCCACTGCGACGTGTACGCCGAGATCGAGGGCGAGGAACCCGTCCTCTGCGCGGTCGCCCAGGGCACCACCCGCCGCGTCGAGAAGGACCTCGCCCCCTCTACCGAGGAGGACGCCGAATTCGACGACGATGTCGAGTTCGACGACGACCAGGACAACTACGACACCGACCAACTGGCCGTGGTCACCATCGAAGGCCCGGTGCTGCCCCCAGCCGTCAGCCGCTGACACCACCGAGCACTGAACGTTCGAACCGACGAGGCGATGGAGAAGGCCATCGACGTCCGCACCAGTGAGGGCCGCTCCAGGTCCGAGGCAGTTCGCTGTGCACTGCTGCGAACCTACAAGGAACTCCTGCTCGAACAGGCCACCGCCGACGCCGAGCGGCTCGAAAACGATCCGAAAGACTCGGCGAATTCAAGGGGTCGCTGGAGGGCGGCGAGTCGAGGGGTCTGGACCGGGCGTTGATGCTGAAACTCGGATCGCCCTGGATACGGCGAACGGGCCGTGCGCAATGCGCACGGCCCGTCGACGGTTCGGATCAGGCGCTGACGGCGAAGGTCTTGCCGTCGGCGGCGGGTTCGGCGATGGGTTCGATGGCGTAGGCCAGGATGTCTGCCACGTCGGCGACGGGGCGGACGTCCAGTGCGGCGAGGACTTCGGCCGGGACCTCGTCGAGGTCCGGTTCGTTGCGGGCCGGGATGAAGACGGTCTTCAGGCCGGCGCGCTGGGCGGCGAGCAGCTTCTGCTTCACGCCGCCGATCGGCAGGACACTGCCGTTGAGGGTGACCTCGCCGGTCATGCCCACATCGCCGCGAACCGGACGACCCAGGGCCAGTGACACCAGGGCGGTGACCATGGTGACGCCCGCCGACGGGCCGTCCTTCGGGACCGCGCCCGCGGGGAAGTGGATGTGGATGTTGCGGTCGAGGACCTTGGGTTCGATGCCGATCTCCTCCAGGTGCGAGCGCACGTAGGTGAGCGCGATCTGCGCGGACTCCTTCATGACGTCGCCGAGTTGGCCGGTGAGAGTGAGCGAACGCTCGCCCTCGGCGCCGTTGGCCTCGATGTAGAGGACATCGCCGCCCGCCCCGGTTACCGCAAGGCCCGTCGCCACGCCGGGGACCGAGGTGCGTTCCATCGAATCCGGGGTGAAGCGGGGGCGGCCGAGGTAGTCGGTGAGGTTGTCGACGTCGACGGTCAAGCTCGTCACCTGGGTGGTCGGCCGCGGACCGGATTCGAGGTCGATGACGTTGTCGTACCCGAGTTCCGGGTCGTAACCGAGCACCGCATCAGCACCGAGCGAGCCTTTGTCGACCAGCGCGGTCGCACCGCCGACGTTGCCGAGTCCGGCATCGTCGCCGAGCCCGGCACCGTTGCCGGGCGCGATGCCCTCGCCTACGCGAGCGACGTCACCGGTGACCAGACGAGTTGCCGCCTTGCGCAGGGCCTTCGCGACGAGGCGCTCCATCTGACGCACCCCGGCCTCGCGGGTGTAGTTCGCCGCGATCTCGCGCAGCGCCGCGTCGGTGATCGAGACCTCTTCGGCGGTCAGCGCATTGCGTTCCAGCTGGCGGGGGACCAGGAAGTCGCGGGCGATGGCCACCTTGTCGGCCTCGGTGTAGCCGTCGACGGTGATGAGCTCCATGCGGTCGAGCAGGGGACCGGGGATGGTGTCCATGACGTTGGCGGTCGCGATGAACAGCACGTTCGACAGGTCGAGGTCCAGGTCGAGGTAGTGGTCGCGGAAGGTGTGGTTCTGCGCGGGGTCGAGGACCTCGAGCAGGGCAGCCGCCGGATCACCGCGGAAGTCGGAGCCGACCTTGTCGATCTCGTCCAGCAGGACAACGGGATTCATCGAACCCGCCTCCTTCACCGCACGCACGATCCGGCCGGGCAGCGCGCCCACGTAGGTGCGACGGTGGCCACGGATCTCGGCCTCGTCGCGCACGCCGCTCAGGGCGACGCGAACGAACTTGCGGCCCAGGGCCTTTGCGACCGACTCGCCCAGCGAGGTCTTGCCGACACCGGGCGGACCCACCAGCACGAGCACCGCGCCGGAACCACGTCCACCGACGACCTCGAGACCCCGCGCGGCCCGACGTGAGCGCACCGCCAGGTACTCGACCATCCGGTCCTTGACCTCTTCCAGGCCGTGGTGATCGGCGTCGAGCACCGCGCGGGCGGCCGAAACATCGGTGCTGTCTTCGGTTTTCACCGACCACGGCAGGTCCAGCACGGTGTCGAGCCAGGTGCGGATCCAGCCGGATTCCGGGCTCTGGTCGCTGGCGCGCTCCAACCGGCCGACCTCGCGCAGTGCCTCCGCGCGCACGTTCTCGGGCAGGTCCGCGTTCTCCACGCGGGTGCGGTAGTCGTCGGCGCCGTCGGGTTCGTCCTCGCCGAGTTCCTTGCGGATAGCGTTGAGCTGCTGGCGCAGCAGGAACTCGCGCTGGCTCTTCTCCATGCCGTCGCGGACGTCTTCGGAGATCTTGTCGGTGACCTCGACCTCGGCGATATGGGCTTTGATCCAGTCGATCTGCTTGGTGAGCCGCACCGTGACATCAGGGGTCTCGAGCAGCTCGCGCTTCTGGTCGTCGGACAGGTACGGCGCGTAGCCCGCGGTGTCGGCGATGGCCTCGACGTCGTCGAGCTGGTTGACGATGTCGATGATCTGCCAGGCCTCACGCCGCTGCAGCACAGCGACGACCAGCTTCTTGTACTCGGCGGCCAGTTCGGTGGTGCGCTCGTCGGGCTCGACCGCCTCGACGAGTTCGGCCTCCACCCACAGCGCGGCACCGGGGCCGGTGACACCATGCCCGATCCGCGCGCGACGCTCGGCCTTCAACACGGCCGCGGGCGCGCCACCGCGCATCCGGCCGACCTGTTCGATGGTGGCGACGACGCCGTAGGAGGCGTATCCCTCGTCCAGGCGCGGCGCGACCAACACCGAGCCGGTCTTGGCTGCCTGAGCGGCGTCGATGGCGGCCTGCGCGGATTCGTCCAATTCGATGGGCACGACCATGCCCGGCAGCACGATCGGATCGGTCAGGAACAGCACCGGCAGGTTCTGAGCTGAAGTCATGTCGACCCTTCCAAAGTTGAGCTTTGCTGACTCAACATGGACCCCCGGGTGTTTGTTCCTGCAGGTGGCGCCGTTCACTCACGGCGAAAAATTCTCCGAAGTTCTTTTGCCGGGGATGTCGAGAACTCGGGGGCGGCTCCGTCCCAGGGGTACGAGCAGCCGAACGGGCCTCGATGACGCGGAGGAGCGAACGCCATGGAACCGAACGAGATCACCGCGATTCTGAATCGCCCGCTCAGCCAGGAACTGCTGGCCCGCGACCTGGTGCGGATGGCCTACGTGGCCAAGGACGGCACGCCGCGCAATGTACCGGTCGGCTTCGCCTGGAACGGCGCGCAGATCGTCGTGTGCACCTCGACGAACGCGCCGAAGCTGGCTTCGCTGCGACACAACCCGGCGGTCGCGCTGACGATCGACACGGAGGTACACCCGCCGAAGATGCTGCTCATCCGTGGACAGGCGGAGCTGGACGTGGTGGACGGTATCCCGGCGGAGTACCTGGAGATGAACGGCAGCTACGAGATGACCGCCGAGCAGCGCGTCGAATGGGAGGCCGGGGTCCGCTCGCTCTACGACAGCATGGTCCGGATCGTCATCACGCCGACCTGGGTCAAGCTCATCGACTTCGACACCACCCTGCCCTCCGCCGTCGAGGAACTGATCCAGCAGCGGGCCGCACGCCAGAACGCCTGAAACCGACCGATCACGGCCAGAATGGCCGAAACGAACCGAGGAGAACATCATGGCCAAGTACCTGCTGCTCAAGCACTACCGTGGCGCGCCCGCCGCGGTCAACGACGTGCCGATGGATCGGTGGACGCCCGAGGAGGTGACCGCCCATGTGCAGTACATGGAGGATTTCGCCGCGCGACTGCGATCGAGCGGGGAGTACGTGGACAGTCAGGCGCTGTCCGCGCAGGGCACGTTCGTTCGCTCGGACGGCGAGGGGCGCCCACCGGTCACCGACGGGCCCTTCGCGGAAACCAAGGACCTGATCGCCGGATGGATGGTCATCGATGTCGACACCTACGAGCGGGCGCTCGAGCTGGCGGGGGAGCTGTCCGCGGCGCCGGGCGCGGGCGGGAAGCCGGTTCAGGAGTGGCTCGAACTGCGGCCGTTCTACACGGAATTGCCCACGGTGACCGAATGAACGAGGCGCTACTGCGCGAACTCGTCCCCGCGGTGATCGCGATCCTGGTCCGTCGTGGGGCCGAGTTCACCGCGGCCGAGGACGCGGTGCAGGAGGCGCTGATCCGGGCGCTGGAAACGTGGCCCGAGGATCCCCCGCGCGAGGCGAAGGGCTGGCTCGTCGCTGTCGCCTGGCGCAAGTTCCTCGATGCGGCTCGGGCCGAAACATCGAGGCGAGGTAGGGAATTCGCTGTCGAGATCGAACCCGAAGCCGGTCCGGTGGCAGCCACCGACGAGACGCTGTGGCTGTACTTCCTGTGCGCGCACCCCTCGTTGTCCCCGGGATCTGCTGTCGCCTTGACCTTGCGCGCGGTCGGCGGCCTGACGACCCGGCAGATCGCGGCGGCCTACCTCGTCCCGGAAGCGACCATGGCGCAACGGATCAGCCGAGCCAAGCGGCGAATCGCCGGCTTGCCGCTGGACCGCCCCAGCGATTCGACGACTGTGCTGCGCGTGCTCTACCTCGTCTTCAACGAAGGCTACAGCGGCGACATCGATCTGGCGGCCGAGGCCATCCGCCTCACCCGTCAGCTCGCCGCCTCGACCGACGAACCCGAGGTCTCGGGACTGCTCGCGCTGATGCTGCTGCACCACGCGCGCCGTGCGTCGCGCACCGAGGCCGGGCGCCTGGTGCCGCTGGCCCAGCAGGACCGATCACGGTGGGACACAGGTCTTATCGCCGAAGGCGTGACGATTCTGCAGGCCGCACTCACCCGCGAGCAGTTGGGCGAATACCAGGCCCAGGCGGCGATCGCCGCGCTGCACGCCGACGCCCCGAGCACCGACGACACGGACTGGGTACAGATCGTGGAGTGGTACGACGAACTACTACGCCTCACCGACAGCCCGGTGGTTCGACTGAACCGCGCGGTCGCGGTCGGCGAGGCCGACGGCCCCCGAGCGGGCCTGGCCGCTCTGGCCGACCTGGACCGAGAACTACCGCGCCACACCGCGTCTCGCGCGTACCTGCTCGAACGCGCGGGCGAGCTGGAGCAGGCAGCCGCCTTGTACACCGAGGCATCCCACGCCGCCACCACCGTTCCCGAGCGCGACCACCTCACCCGCGAGGCGGCCCGGGTGCGCCGGCTACTGACTCAGGTCGACATCCCGTGAAACGACCTCGGCCTCCCCGGGTTGAGGACCGGGAAGGCCGAGGGCGTTGGGTCAGGCGGTCTAGAGGTTCGAGGGGCGCAGCCGCTCGGTCGGGGGGTCGATCGTGCGGCGGGAGGTGGAGGACCCGCCACTGAGGAAGCCGAGGACGGCTCCCGCGATCAGGGCGATGGCGCCGACGATGCCCAAGATGATCGGCAGGGTCTTGCCGAAGAGATCGAGCTTGTCGAGGCTCTCCTGGGTCACGGCCATCTGCGCGTCGATGGTCTCTTCGTCGAAAACGAGGTGCGACTTCAGCACGGAGACGTCGACCTGCTCGGCGCTACGGCCGTAGTACATGTGGATCTTCTCGCCACCCTTGAGGACCGCGCCGGTCCTCGGCTCCACCCACACGTCGCGCGTGTTGGTGTAGAAGCGGGTCATGGTGACCGGCTCGGTGCCCTCGAGGCCCCACTTGGCGGCGGGCAGGGCGAGCTTGTGCGAGGGGTGGTTGACGACGTCCCACATATTCGTCACCGGGATGTTCTGACGGAAGTGGTACACCGGCACGCCGTTGATCTCCGACTCCTCGACGAAGTCGATGTCGTAGGTGGCGCGGGCGTTGAGGTCGAAGTACGGGTACGACTTCTTCTCGGTGCCGATCGGGAAGCGGTACTGCAGCCCGCGGCGCTGCTGCTCGGTGGGGATCGAGGCGCCCGACTTGGGGTCGGCGGCGACGGCGATCGAACCGTTGGGCGAGGCGTCGATCGGCGCGCCGGTGACGCGGTCGATGGTGACGCGGTCGACCGAGGCGGTGAGCAGGCCTTCCTTGGGGTCGCGGTCGTCGCGACGCAGGGTCTGACCGGCCTGGACGGTCATCTGGTCGGCGTCGGAGGGCTCCTCGACCGTCAGGAAGCGCTGCGAGACGAGCGGCACGTTGGTGTTCACCGTGGCAGCGCCCTCGGGCGCGGTGAGCGACTTCGAGTCGAGCACGAGGCTTTCCTCGCCGGGCACGCTCTTGGCGATCGTGGTGATGCGCAGATCGAGCGGGGTCTTGGCGACCTTGTCGACCGTGTAGGTGGGGATCATGACGGCGGCCGCGAGCAGCAGCGCACCGAGGCCGACGAGGATGCAGGCGATGAGCCTGCGCATGTTGCTCATCGCGAGCCGTACTGCACGTCGCCGAGCAGCGAAGAGCCCGGGTCACCGGACTCCTCGAGCGCCGGGATCGAATTCTGTTGCGCGGCCGCGGTGATGCCGAGTACGGCAATCACCCCGAGGACCGCGCCGGCCAGGCCGCTGACCAGGCCGGGGACGACAAACTTCATAGATCGAACTCCAATTGCGTGGTGCGAAACTCAGCCGACGGAGAAGAACCCCAGGGTCGGGGCGAACGAGCAGGTGCGGTCACCATCGGCGGTGGCCGTGGTGAGCGAGCCGGTGATCACGGCGGCGACCCGGCCGGGGCCGGTGTCGGCGATCGCCGACAGCGTGGCCGGGCCATCGGGGTTGATGCCCGCCGCGGTGGTGAGCGGCTGGGTGCCGGTGCGGCGGTTGTCGAGGTTGACCCACTGCACCGTCATCGGCGGATTCTGCACGACCGTCGCGGTTTTCGTGCCGAGTGCGGTGAAAACGAAGCCGGTCTGGCCCGCGGCCGGTCCGGGCGGCGGCAGCTCGGCGGGGCCGGGGACGGCCAGCGCGGTGCCGACGGAATCGGAGGTCGGGCCGATGCAGCCCTTGCCGATGGTCGGGTAGAGGAACTGCGCGATGCGCGGACCGTCGGTGGGCGGCAGTTCGGGACCGCCGCCGCCGCTGCCGTCGAGGAAGGTGATGACCCTTTCGAGGGTGGCCTTGACCTGCGCCGGGATGCCGGGCGTGGCCAGCAGCACGCGCGCCTGGGCCAGGATGGCGGCCTGTCCGCCGTCGGCGATGGGGCCGGGGGCGGAAATGGCGCCTACGATCGTCGGTGCCAGCGCGGCCAGAGTCCCGGAGGGGACATTCTCCGCGATGGCGGGGACACTCGGCTGTGTCGCGGCGGACTGCGGGGCAGCCATCGTGGGCGTGGGCGCCACGAGTGCCGCACCCGCCGCTAGTACGAGGGCGGACAATGCGGTCCGCGATGCTCGGGTGCTCAGCACTGGTCGGCCGTCCTTTGTTCGGTGGATAGATGAAGCGACCCGGAAAGGTCAGTGTTATCCCGGGTTTCAGATACTTTGGAGAGGTGACTACAGCGGACAGGCGGTATGGGGGTCGTACGGTCGTCGCGCGTAAAGCAGAACGGCGACTGCGATTCCTGGAAGCAGCGACGCGAATCTTCGCCGAACGCGGGTACGCCACGTGCTCGCTCGCCGAGGTGTGCGCGGCGGCCGGGCTGTCCAAGCGGCAGTTCTACGAGGAGTTCGAAACCCGCGAAGACGTGCTGGTGGCGGCCTATGACCGGATCCAGGACGACGCGGCGGCGGCGGTGGGCACCGCCCTGGTCGCCCTCGACTCGACCGATCCACAGCTCGCGCTGCGGACCGGATTCGGCGCTTACCTGGAGTCGCTCGGCTCGGACCCGTATCGCGCGCAGGTGGCGCTGATCGAGGTGGTCGGGGTGAGCGATCGGATGGAGACCCATCGCCGGACCCGCAGGCACGCCTGGTCGGCGTTGATCGAGGGGGCGTTGGCCCAGGTCGGCGTGCGACTGCGCGGCGATGCCGAGCTGACCACCGCGCTGATCACCGGCGCGGTCACCGGCGTGGCGCACGAGTGGCTGCTGCGCGAGTCGCGCCCGCCCGTCGACGAGCTGGTCGACCTGCTCACCGGTGCGGCCCTGGCGCTGGTCAGTTTCGACTGACATCAGGGCAGCCCTCGGGAGCGTGGCAACCACACTCACCTGCCGCCTGCTCAATCGACTCCCTTTCCGGACAATGTGAGACCGAACGGCTTCACAGTGTGGGCGAGAGTTTGGCATATTAGTGACCCAGATCGCAATGCCAGAATTTTTGAGACCGGTGTCACCTGGGGTGATGCACAACGGCCACCAGTCCTCGATGCCCTCGACCCGGCCAGATGCGGGCGTTTTCTGCTGGACGATTGACCGACTACTTCGCGACCAGGGCAAGCCTGAGCAATCCGGTAGCAACCTGTTCCAATTCGGTCGGTGTCCATGTCAGCCTCTGCGCAGGGAGCCGGCGATGGTGCCGCCGAGGTAGCCGGGAGTTCGATAGGCGAGGGTGCCGTCGGATCGCAGGGTGACCGTGGAGGTGGCGCCCTGGTCCATGCATCCGCTCCCCGCGGTGAGCCTGGCGCGAAAGGTGAGCCGGTCGGTGGTGGCTTCGGTGAGGGTCTCCGCGCGGTCGCACCGAGCGCGGGAGAAGGTGCCGGTGTTGGCGGAGGTGGCGAGTTCGGCACCGACTGCGCCCGCGGCGATGGTGAGCTCGATGTCGAACTGGACCGGGCCGTCGGCGGCGCGGCCCTTCCAGGTGCCGACGAACGCGGCCGGGACGGTGGTCGCGCCCGACGCGGCGGCGGTCGAGCTGAGGGGAGCGGTGGTCGAGCCGACGTCGGCGGTGATCGGCCCGCCGACCGTGGTCGACTCGGCGGCGGTGATCGATCCGGTACCGCCGGTGGACTCGCCGTTCAGTTGGGTGCCGATCAGATAGGCACCGCCCGCGACAGCCACCGCGACGGCCAGGGACGCGGCGATCAGAAGAGTCCGAGTGCGCCGCGACGCGGTGGCCGCTGGCGCGGGCCGCGGACTGCCGATGACGTTGTGCGCGTCCACAACGGGCGACCCGGTGAAGTCGCTGCTCGACGCGGCGGAATTCGGCCCCGCCGAAGCCGAAGCTCGACGCGGCGCCTGGGTGGGGCCGGTGACCGATCCGCCGAAACCGGCATAGGGAGTCGATGCCGATCCGGCGGCGGCCCTCGGCCCGTTCGGTCTCGCGGAGCCGGTCGCGCAGGTTTGCGTCGGGCTCGCGGTTGGCGGATTCGGTGCCGAGATGGAGCTCGACCACCCTGGCGTGGAGGTCGCCGCGGCGCCGGGCGGCGATGCGCCGGGAGGGTTGTCTGGGCCGGAATCCAGGTCGAGGAGACGGACCGCGCCCGTACTGATGTGCGCCACTACTTGTGGCGGTAGCCAACCGCCGTGTTCGGGGGCGCCGATGCGCGCCAGTTCCGAAAGTATCTGTTGTGGTGCCGGTCTGGCGGCGGGGTCCTTGGCCAAACAGGAGGAGACGAGCGGTCGCAGGGCGGAAGGCAAGGCCTCGAGGCGGGGTTGCTCGTAGACGATGCGCCAGAGCATCTGCATCACCTCGGCGGTCCCGAAAGGTCCGTGCCCCGTGGCCGCGAAGGTGAGGACACCACCGAGCGCGAAGACATCGCATGCGGGACTCAGGGTTTCACCGCTCACCTGCTCGGGGCACATGAAACCCGGTGAGCCGAGGAACTTCCCGGTGGTGGTGAGAGCCGAGTCAGCGATCACGCGGGCGATGCCGAAATCGATCACCTTGGGTCCGTCGATCGCGAGCATCACGTTCGACGGCTTCAGGTCGCGGTGCACGATGCCCGCCGCGTGCACCGCCACGAGCGCTTCGGCGAGCCCGTGCGCCAACGCCGACAGCGTGGGCTCGGCGAACGGCCCGAACCGGGTCACCGCGTCGGTCAACGAGATCCCGGCGACATAGCCGGTGGCCAACCAGGGAGCCCGCGCATCGACGTCGGCGTCGAGCACCGGCGCGGTGAAGGCACCGCCGACGCGCTGGGCGGCCCCGACTTCCCGACGGAACCTCGCGCGGAACTCGGGGTCGATCAGGTCGGGGCGGATCACCTTCACCGCCACGGTGCGCCCACCCGGATTCCGGCCCAGATACACCTTGCCCATGCCGCCCGCACCGAGGACCCCCAGCAGTCGGTAGTCGCCGATCCGCCGAGGATCGTTCGGGTCGAGCGGTTGCATCGCGGGTGGTTCCTTCGAATCAGGTGAGCTGGGCTCGGGTGTGGGCCAGTAGCTCCGGGAAGAACTGGCCGAGGAACTCGTGCCCGGCGAAGCCGAGGTCGTCGCTGCGCGCGATCGTGGCGAGGAAGGTGTGCACCTGAGCCTCGGACAGGCCGATGCCGCTGTCGTGCACGCGGATGGTGCCGTCGCCGGTGCTCGCGGGCGTCTCGATCCTGACCTGCGCGCGAGCCCGCGGGTCGAGGCCACGACGGGCGGTGATGGCGCGCAAGTCGACCTGGCATACCTGCTCCACCGGGTTCCCTCCCATAAATCACCGTCTGCCCGGTCACTGTAACCCCATCGTCCGACGGCGTCCGGGCCACGACAAAATGCCTGTGACCGGCCTCAGTGGCGACCGCGGGCGATCTCGGTGCGGTTGGTGACGGACAGTTTGGCGAGGATGTTGCGGACGTGGGTTTCCACCGTGCGTTCGGACAGGACCAGGCGGGTCGCGATCTCCCGGTTCGTCAGGCCGGTGGCGACGAGGTCGTGGACTTCGCGTTCGCGGCGGGTGAGCGGGTCCGCGGAGCGGGCGGCCGTGGCGATTTCGGTGAGCAGGGCATCGGCGGCCTTCAGGCGGTGGGGCATCTCGAGGCGGCGGAAGGCGGTGGCGGCCTGTTCGGCCGCGGCGCGGGCGGCGGGGAGCTCACCGCGCGCGAGCAGGGTGCGGGCCAGGCCGAGCCGGCCGAGGGCGACGAAGGGGTGCGCGCCGATCGCGGTGTCCATCGCGATTCCCCGGTGGTAGAGGTCGACGGCATCGTCGAGATGGCCTGCGACGCGGGCGTTGTCGGCGCGGACGCGGGCGATGGAGCCGACGCAGATGAGGGCTCCGGTGCCGTCGGCGGCGTAGTGGTGTTCGCGGCCGCGAAAGGCGCGATAGACGCGGTCGGCGGTCTCGGCGTCGTCGAGGAGTTCGGCCACGACGCCCACCGAGTACACGGTGCCGGACCAGCGTGGGCCGATCTCCAGGGTGTCGGGAAGCAGGCGAAACGGCGCGAACAGGGCCCGCGCCTCGTCGAGATCACCCGCCATGGCGTGCATCATCGGGGCGAACAGCTGGGCGATCGTGATCTTCGGCGCGAAGGCCAGTGACGCCAGCGCCGCGGTGAGCTCGTCGCGATCGACATGTCCGACGATGACGCCGTACATACCGCGAAAGGCATGGTGCAGGCCGGCGAGGGAGTAGTCGCCGATGCCGAGCGCCAGCTCGTAGGCGGCGGCGTCGAAAGCGAGCGCGGCGCTGAATTCGCCGACCAGGGCAGCGCGGGTGGCACGCAGGCGGAGCTGATGCCAGCGGGCGATCGGGAGGCGGCGGCGGTCGGCGAGGAGCTCGATGTGGTCGAGGGCGTCGTCGAAGGCGGGCAGGTCGCCGCGTTGCAGGGCCGCGTCGGCTGTCCACACATATCCCCAGAGTTGCGCGAGAGGCTGTTCGGCGTCGGCGGCGATCTCGATCGCCTCGGCCGCGAGGACCGTGCGCTCGTCGAGGAACTCGGTGGCGGCGAGGGACAGGTGGCGGGCGTGGATCGCGTCCAGGATCACGTCGGGGTCGGTGGACCGTCGCGCGGCGCGCATGGCCCGGTCGGAGAGTTCCCTGGCCTGGATACCCGCGCCGCGGTCGGCGGCGGAGAAGGCGCGCTGGGCCAGGATCCTGGCGATCAGATCAGGGTGGCCATCGGCGTCGAGTAGTCGTAATGCCTTGCCGCAGAGCATGTCCAGCTGTGTCATCACCGTCGGAGTGGTGACGCCCTGGACCACGAGTCCGGCCTCGGCGAGCAGGTCGGGGCGCTCGGCCCGCTCGGCGAGAGCGCCCGCCTCGACACAGTGGTCGAGGCTGGTGGCGACCCACCCCGCGGCGAACTCGTCGCGGGCCAGTTCGATCAACAGTTCAGCGCGTTCGGCGTCGGACACGGTGGCGCCCGCGGCGTCGATGGCCCACTCTCCGAACCGGATCGCCTCCGCGTAGGCGGCGCTCGCGCGAGCCGACCGCGCGGCTCGGCGGGCCCAGTGGCGGGCCTGGGGCGAGTCGGTGCCGGAGGGGGCGTGGCGCCAGTGGGTCGCGATCGCGCCTGCCACCGCCGAATCCGGTCCACCGCGCGCGCTCATGGCCTCGGCCGCCGCGCGGTGGTAGGCGGTTCGCCGCGAGGGTGTGAGATCGGCGTACACGGCATCGCGTACCAATGCGTGCGTGAAACCCGTTGTCCCGTCGTCGAAGCGGCGCACTATGCCTGCTCCGGTCGCCGCATCGAGCGCCTCGGACACCTCCTCGCTCGCCGGTGCGAGGTTCGGCGCATCGACAGCGAGTGGCATCCGATCATCGCCGCTCGGTGCGCTTTCGGGCCGAAGCACCGAGGTGTGGACCCGCGTCAGCAGTTCGGTGTCGATGCGTTCACCGAGCACGCTTGCCGCGCTGAGGATCTCGATGTCGGTGGGGGCCAGTCGGTCGAGTTGGGCGAGGATCAGGCGGCGGATACCGGGAACCGAGAGCAACGGGTCGTCTCCGGCGTCGAGGCCGGAATCGATGACCAGGCGCACGAGCAGGGGAGTTCCGTCGGTGCGTTCGTGCACGCGGTGCGCGAGATCGGGGGTACAGCCGCGCTGTTCGAGCCAGTAGCGCACCTCGTGTTCGGAAAGCCTTGGCACCGGCAGGGATTGGAAGTGGGGCAGGCGCAGCCAGTCGGGCTGGTCGGCGAGCAGGGTCTCGCCCATCGGTTCGCGGGCGGTGCCGACGATGAGCACTTTGGTGCGTGGCGTTTCGGCGGCCACGTGGGTGAGCAGTGCCAGCGAGGTGGGATCGGACCAGTGCAGATCCTCGAGGACCAGCAGCAGGCCCGACGGCGCGGCGGCCGCGGTGAGCACGTCGGCGACCTCGGTGAACATCCGAAAACGCTGGGCGGCGGGCCCACCGCCCCGTTCGGTGACGGTGTCGAGGGCGGCGGCCAGTTCGGGGAGTTCGCGCGCGGCGCGGCGCCACGGCCACAGCGGCGGCATCCCCGCGTCGGCGAGGGCGTTGCCACGTGCGACCCGCAACCCCGCCTCGACGGCCAGCACGACGACGCGTTCGGCCAGCCAGGATTTGCCGATCCCCGCCGTGCCGCTGACCAGCACGAACCTGCCCGCACCCGATGCCGCGGCCACCACGGCGGCGCGCAGGCGGGCGATCTCCTCATGCCGTCCGACGGCCGGAGTCTGCACCGAACCAGTATCGCGCGTCGGCGCGAGTTCAGTACTGCGAATACGTGGCGGCACTGATCCGCGCGCCGCCCAGCAGCGCGACGCTGGAGCTGTCCGATTCCCCAGTTCAGGAGCTGAAATCATGTACGCGCACCTCGTCTGGTTCGACCAGCCACGCAACGCGACCGAACTCGCCGCCGTCGACTTCGCCCGCACCCATCGCATCGAGCCCGCCGTCGCCACCGTGCCGGGCCTACTCGACTTCTACGAACTGCGCCGTGCCGACGGTTCCGGCGTGGTGATCGGCATCGCCGAGACCGAGGAAGCGCTGCACGCCGTGCGCGCGGCGATCCTGGCCACCGACCTGCTGCCGGGGGAGGACCCGGCACTGTTGCCCGGCGCGGACCGGGTGGAGATCTGCCCGGTGCTCACCCATCGCGACCGTGCCGCCATCTACGCCCAAGGGGCACTGTCATGAACCTGATCGCGTGGGGCAGCCGAATGCCGGTCGGCCGGTGTGTCGGCCTCGCCGTACAAGCCGTGCTGCGGCCGACGACCCCCGATCGTGGGCGAGAGACGCGCGACTACAGGTCGGCCAGCGCGAGCCCGGTGAGCGGGCTGCCGATCCGGACCAGCTCGGTGTCGGTGCCGGTGCTGAGGTCCACCAGGCGGATGGTGCCGCCCAGATCGCTCACATAGAAGCGGGTAGCGAAACCGGTCACGCCGATCGCCTCGCGGTAGCCGGTGGAGACGATCGTCGGGGTGCCCACTTCCGGCTGGACCTCGGCCACGTAGAGCGCGTTGCCGTGGGGGGCGGCGCCGCGGTCGGTCCAGACGAGATCGCCGACACCGTGAAGTTCGACATCGATCGGCTCGGGCAGGTTTTCCCAGAGCAGTTCGATATCGGTGCGGGCGGCGGGATCAGCGCCGGGCGGCAGCGCCATGGGGACCCGGAAGATCCGGCCGTCGCCACTCTTCGCCCCGCCCTTCTGGGTCCAGTAGAGCAGGCGACGGTCGAGGTCGAGGCAGATCCCGACGCACCAGTTGCGGGGGACGCGCGCGTCGGCCTCGCCCTGGCCGGTCACCACTACCGCGTGCAGGTCGTCACCGTTCAGATCGCAGGTGAGCACCTGCATACCTTCGCGGTCACACCAATACAGTCGGCCCTGTTCGAAATCGGCGGCAAGCTGTTTGCCGGTGGTGAACGCGCCGACCGCGACGATCGTGGTGCGGTTGCCACCGTCGAGGTCGACGCGCTCGATGGAACCGTTGCGGGAGAAGAACTCCGGCTCGACACCGCGCTCGGGGCGCGCGTCGGGTGTGCCCATGTTGGTCCAGTAGATGTGGCCGCGCAGTTTGTCGACGACGACACCGTCTGGAAACCGATCCAGACCGTCGACCACGGTGCGAATGCGTTTACCGTCCAGCGAAACAGCGTGCATCACACCGGCTTTGAGATCCAGCGCCACTATTTCGGTCATCGACGATCAGCCCTTTTTCGGGTAGTCGTCGTAAAATCCCTCGCCGGTCTTCACACCGAGCTTGCCCGCGTCGACATATTTCTTCAGCAGCTCGACCGGGCCCTTCGGCAGGTTCGGATTCTCCTGCTCGTAATGCTTTTCGATATCGAGCACCACATCCAGGCCCACCTGGTCCATCATTCGGAACGGACCCGCTTTCGTTCCGAAATTTCGCATGAACATCTCGTCGATATCGGGTGGAATCGAGACGCCCTCGTAAACCACCTGCAGCGACTCGCGCTTGATGGCGGCCCAAATTCGGTTGAAGATGAAGCCGGTCGACTCCTTGCGCACCAGATACGGGTGCAGGCCGTACTCCGGGAAGGTCGTCAGAACGAAGTCGAGGACGTCGGTGCTGGTGTGGCCGTCCGACATCACGTCGAGCACCGTCGACTGCGGCGGCATGTAGAAGTGGGTGTTGAGCATCCGGTCGTTGGTCTTCAAGCCCTCGGTGAACAACCGGCTCGCATACGACGACGAGTTCGAGGCCACGATCGCGTCGGCATCGGTGTCGGAGTCGAGCTGGGCGAAAACCTTCTTCTTCAGGTCGAGGATCTCCGGAACAGCCTCCACCACCAGCCACGCGCCCTTCACACCGATCGCCTGATCGGGCACGTATTCGGCGGTCCCCGGCGTGCCACCCGGCACCGTGGCGGCCACCTCGGGTAGCTGTTTCTCCACGAAGGCGACGGCCGCGTTGCCCACGCCGCCGTCGGGATCGATGATCCGGACCTCGCCGCCCCTGGTGGCGAACATCAGCGCGATCCGCCTGCCCAGGGTGCCACCACCGATCACGGCGACCGGACGCTCGAAATGATTCGTGGGAACAATGCTCACGGCAACTCCCTTTGCGCAGGCGACGGAGAAGAACTCGGTGACGCGGACAACAGCCCATGCCAGCCTAATGGACATGGGCGCACAGCCGTCCTCTGCGGCTCGGGGGCGGCCGGAGGGGCGCGGGGCGCCGACGGGGGATCACCCGGCCACGGCACGCGCGGACTTGCGTTGACACCCCGTCACGACCGGCCAGAATGTGATTGCCTTATTCTCACGTTCTTCACGTATTTCGCGCGTCAGCACTAGGGGGCTACTCGATGACCACACTGGCCTCTGGACTGTTCATCGACTGGGAACAGCTGACGGGGCAGTCGAAATTCGTCGTCGAGCTGGTCAGTTTCCCGATCTTCAGTGCACTCGCGGGCTGGCTCACCAACTGGACCGGCGTGCTCATGCTGTTCTGGCCGCTGTATTTCAAGGGCTTCCGGGTTCCGCTGCTCCACGTGCTGTACCCCTACCTGCCCCGGCGCGTCCAGGTGCTGCCGACCTTCTCCGGCGACGGGCGCATGCTCGGCTTCCAGGGCTTCATCCCGGCTCGCGCGGAGAAGATGGCCAGCATCTGCGTGGACTCGGCGCTGTTGCGGATCGGTAGCCCCCGTGACTTCATCCACGAGCTCGACCTCGACGGCATCGGCGACTACCTCGCCGAACGGGCTCGCGATCAGGTGCAGCCGATCGTCGACGAGATCATGAATCGGGAGAACCCCGACCTGTGGCGGTCGCTGCCGCGACCGGTGAAACAAGCCATCTACCAGCGGGTCGACCGGCAGTTGCCCGCGCTGTGCCGGCGTGCGTTCGAAAGCCTCGGCGACAATATCGACCAGTTGCTCGACGTGAAGAACTTCGTGATCCGGTATCTGGAGAAGAACCCGGCCATCCTCAAGGACCTCACCACCACCATCGCCGCGCCCGAGCTCAAGTTCATGGCGCGGATCGGTCTGCTCGGTGCGCCGTTCGGCCTGATCCTGGCGCTGTACCTGCACGTGCACTCGAAGATCCCCTACTTCGGCGCGATCCCGGCCTGGGCGATCGTGCTGTTCGCCTCGGCCATGATCGGCGTGACGGTGAACGTGATCGCGATCAAGATGGTGTTCGAACCCGGCGATCCCCAGCCGCGCTACAAGTACCTGTGGCGTCAGGCGCTGCTGGCCAAGCGTCAGCCCCAGGCCGCCACCGACCTCGCGCACATCCTGGCCTACCAGGTGCTGACCGTGGAGAACCTGTCCGTCGAGCTGCTGGAAGGGCCGAACGGGGACAAGACCCGTCAGCTCATCGAGCGGGTGGTCTCGGAGGAGATCCACAAGCAGCTCGGGGCCACCGCGTTCATGGTGCGGGCCGCGATGGGCAAGAAGCAGTTCGAGAATCTGGCGGTCTCGGGTGCCGGCGCCGGGGTGATCTCGGCGCGCACGATGATCGAAGACGAGCAGTTCGTGCTGGAACAGGCGAAGAAGATCGACGACTTCGCGGCACGCAAGCTACGGACACTGACGCCCGGTGAGTTCATGGAGATGTTCTACGCCTCGGTCGAGCAGGACGCGTGGTTGCTGTATCTGCACGGTGGAGCGCTCGGTATCGGTGTCGGCGCGCTGCACCTGCTGACCTTCGGTTGGTAGGGCATTTCAAGAACAAGCACGCGTGCTTGCATTTTGGAGTGGTCGCTGCGACCCTTGGTCACGACGGCGCACCGACACCGGGTCGCGCCATGATCGGCAAGGGAACTCCATGGCTGACCTCGCAGCGCTGCTCGACGATTTCGCCGCCGAATGCGCGGATCTGGAAAACCTGGTCGCACCACTGTCCCCGGAACAGTGGACGACGCCGACGCCCGCGCCACGCTGGGACATCGCCACCCAGATCGCCCACCTGACCTGGACCGACGAGGTTTCGGTGATCGCCGCGACCGACGCCGAGGCCTTCGCCGCGTTCGTCGCCGAGGCCGCGCCACGCGTGCTGACCGTGGTCGACGAAGGCGCCGAGGACATCGCCCGGACACCGCCCACCGACCTGCTGGTTCGCTGGCGAGCCGGTCGTGAGCGGCTGATCGCCGCACTGGCCGCCGTCCCGGCGGGCACCAAACTGCCGTGGTTCGGCCCGCCGATGAGCGCCGCGTCGATGATCTCGGCCCGCATCATGGAGACCTGGGCGCACGGCCAGGACGTCGCCGACGCACTCGGTGCCACCCGCACGCCCACGGCCCGCCTGCGTACCGTGGCCCACATCAGCGTCCGCACCAGGAACTTCGCCTACCTGGTCAACGGCGAATCCGGGCCAGCCGAAGAGTTCCGGGTGGAGCTGACGGCTCCCGACGGCACCCTCTGGACCTGGGGCCCCGAGGACGCCACCCAGCGCGTCACCGGCCCCGCCGTCGATTTCTGCCTGATCACCACCCAGCGCCGCCACCGCGACGACACCGACCTGGTCACCGAAGGCCCCGATGCCGACCACTGGCTCGGCATCGCCCAAGCCTTCGCGGGCCCTCCTGGTGCGGGTCGCGCGGCGGGCCAGTTCGCCTGACAACCCCACACCCCGGAACAGGCGAGCGCCAGTCTCAGAGCGCCATTCGAGCCGACTGCCCCGGACTTCATTGGCCGGGGGTGACCACCGTGGCAGTCGCGAATGACGCTCGCCTGCCCCCGTCAAGTACCCCGTTCGGCGGTGTGAGAAACACTTACCCACGCGAAAACACACCCCGACAAGGACTGATGCGTCAGCATTTCAGATGTGGCTCTGATCTCAGTCGTGTGAGGCGGCAGTGGCACCGAGCACCACGTACCGTGGAAATCAGCACGTGGCTTTCAACGATGCGGGCCCGTTCAACCCGGGTATACCCACAGCCACAGGAGGGAACCGCATCGTGACCGCACATCGACCAGCTCAGATCGTGCGCCTGTCCGCGATCATCTTCTCCGGCGCCGCCAGCCTCTGCCTCACCGTGGCCGCGGGCGCCTACATCGTCAATCACATGCCCGAACTCACAGCGCCGCCCGCCGAGGATTTCGCGAGACCGGGCGCGACGCCGAACCCCGGCCATCACCGGCCCTTCTCGGTCGAGGACTCCGCACCGCGCGTCGACGGCGTCGAATTGGTCATGTCCTTCGGAGGGCCGACACTGTCCACCGAGCGCTCGGCCCCCGCCGCGACACGCACACCGGTCACCGCGCAGCGGTTCGGCGCCGGTGCGCGACCGGATGATTCGCGGTTGACCGGGCGGGTGGGCATCGGCGGCACCTACGTCGGCGCGCAAGTGGCACCGCCACGCGACGACGCCGTCGCCTTCACCGTCGACACCAATCTCGTGACGGTGGCGGCGAAATACCTCGGTATGACTGTGGATCCGACGGCCGTTACCGCGTTGCACACCGAATTCGACGCGGGCCGTGGCGAATTGGTGTTCGTACTGTCGGACCCCGGCCTCGGCAGTCACACGCTGCGCGTCGAGGGAGCGGCGCTGCCATCGGACCCCGCACCGACCGAAGCGCCCGGCACCGAGCCCGCCGCACAGCATCCGGCCCACGACGACACCGACGCACCGCGGTCGCCGACCGAGGAACCGCCGACTACCGTCGGCGTGTGACTTCTCGCGGCACCACGAGCGGTGCGTACGACTTCTGCGTGGTCGGCGGCGGCATCGTCGGCGTGGCCACCGCGCATCGGCTGCTCACCGAGTATCCCGGAGCGAGCCTGGTACTCATCGAGAAGGAAGCCACCCTCGGCGCGCATCAGACCGGGCACAACAGCGGTGTCATCCACTCCGGGATCTACTACCCCCCGGACAGTTTGAAGGCACGGCTGTGCCGGGCCGGTGCGCGGTGGACGAAGGAATTCGCCGACGCCAACGACATCCCGTTCCGGGAATGCGGAAAGCTGTTGGTAGCCACCGATTCCGCCGAGCACGCACGGATGCTCGCGCTCTACGAGCGCTCGATCGCCAACGGTGTGCAGGTCGAGGCGATCGATGCGGCCGAGTTGCGGCGGCGCGAGCCCCGGATCTCCGGTGTGGGAGCGCTTTTCGTGCCCGCCACCGGCATCATCGACTATCGCAGGGTCACCGCCGCCTTGGCCGCGCAGGTCGAGTCGATGGGTGGACAGATCCTGCTCGGCACCGCGGTGGACGCGATCTCCGAGAACGTCTCGGCTGTCACGGTTTCGGGACCGGCGGGCTCGATCACCGCGCGCACCCTGATCGTCTGCGCGGGCCTGCAGGCCGATCGGATGGCGCGAAAGGCGGGGATGGACACCGATTTTCGCATCGTCCCGTTCCGTGGCGAGTACTACCGACTGCCCGCCGAACGGGCGGACCTGGTGCGCACGCTGATCTATCCGGTGCCCGATCCCGCGCTGCCGTTCCTGGGCGTCCACCTGAGTCCCACCATCGACGGCGAACTCACCGTCGGCCCGAACGCGGTGCTCGGACTGTCGCGGGAGGGCTACCGCAAGGGCAGCGTGAACCGGCGCGACGCGCTCGACGTGCTGGGCTTCGCCGGCGTGCACCGGGTGGCCCGCGACCATCTCGCCACCGGGCTACGCGAGCTGCGCAATTCGGTGTTCAAGCGCGGTTACCTCGCCGAATGCCGCAAGTACTGCCCCGAACTCCGCGCCGGCGACCTGTTGGCGCACCGCGCGGGGATCAGGGCGCAGGCGGTCTTGCGCGACGGCACGCTGGTGCACGACTTCCTCATCGAACGCACGCCGCGCTCGATCCATGTGCTCAACGCGCCGTCCCCGGCCGCCACGTCGGCGATGCCGATCGCGCGGTACCTGGTCGAACAACTCCATTCCGCTAAATAAACAGGAGATTTGTAGTACTTTTGCCTCCTGTACGCGTGGGTGACAACCCATCCGGAGCAGGGAGGGCCGATGGGCCACATCAGGTTTGCCAGTGACGTCGGCGCCCCCGTCGACGCCGCCTTCGCCTTTGCCGAGAACTTTCGCCACGGGCCCCAGTGGATGTTCGGCGTCACCGATGTCACCCCCCTCGGCGACCCCGATCAGGGCCTGGGCTCCGCCTACGCGGTGAAAGTCCGGCTGTTCGGGGTGATTCCGCTGCGATACTCGGTGGAGATCACCGAATATCGGCGCAATGCCGTGATCGGGTATACCCTGCGTGGGCGGGTATACGGAACCGTTACCCTGCGATTCGATCCACTCGGCTACGAACGGTCGGTGCTGACCTCCGAAGCCGACTATCCACCACCACGCGGCATGTTCGGCCGCCTGTGCCACGGTCTCGGCTTCGCTGACGCGGCCGCGAAATCGGCACTGCGCCGAACGGAATCGCGGTTGCGAAGGGAGATAGAGGCATTTCACGGTACCGATCTTGTCGGCCGTATCACCTAGGGTGGCGGTCATGATCATCGTGAGCACCGACGGGTCCTGCCTGCGCAATCCCGGTGGTGCCATCGGCTGGGCATGGGTGAATCATTCCGGGCCCGCCGACAGTGGTGGCGCGGCCAGCGGCACCAACCAGATCGCCGAGCTACGCGGAGTGCTGGAAGCCATTCTCGCCCACCCCGGCGCCGAACCGATGCTCATCGAAAGCGACTCCCAGTACGCCATCAAGTGTGCCTCGGAGTGGATCACCAGCTGGCGCCGCAACGGCTGGCGCACGTCCACCGGCGGCGCGGTGAAGAACGTCGAGATCATCAAGCAGATCGACCGCGCCATCACCGACCGCGAAGGACCGGTGCGGTTCCGCTGGGTACGAGGCCACGTGGGCAACTACTTCAACGAACAGGCCGACAAGTTGGCGGGCGAGGCCGCTCGTGGAGCGCGCGATGGCATGCTGGTACCCGTGGTGGCTGCCGCCCCAGAACCCGCGGCGCCTGCCGCAAGAACTACGGTCTCCACAGGGAAGTCGGTCGCAGCGCAAGCGCCGGTAGCAGGGGCTCTCACCCTGTTCTAGGCGCGGTGCGACCGGAGTGGGACCGCACAACGAAACGCCGCGGGCGATGCATCTGCCCGCGGCGTTTCGGTTGGCTCAGTTCGGCGAAGAGATGCTCAGTTCCCTGGTTCCGGAGCCGGAGCCGGAGCGGGGGCAGGCACGGGGGCCGGGGCAGGGGCTTGACCTGGTGCCGCACCACCGGTGGGGTCGCCACCGTTCTTGAGCAGCGGCGAGTCCAGCTTGCTGACCAGCCACTTGTCGCCGGAACGCTCGAGGCTCATCTCGATCGCGAACATCATCCGGTCGGGAGTGGCCTGGGTGAAGTTGGTGCGGTACTGGGTCATGGTGACCATGGCCTTGACGTCGTCGGTACTGCCCGACATGTACGCGCACTGCACGTCTTCACCGGTCGACTTGACCTGGGCCTGCACCATGGCGCCCTTGAGCGCCTCGCTGGCATCGCTGAACTCCTTGAGGTAGTCGCCGGTGGCGCCCGCCTTCATCGACGCGATGTAGCCGTCGAGGTCCTTGGAGTAGTCGTAATTGGCCAGGATGGCGCCGTAATCGCAGGCAGCCTTGGTCGAGGACGCGATGGCGTCGAGCTTGTCGGCCTTGCTGTTGTTCTGCAGGAAGAACACCACGCCCGCGGTGATCGCGCCGACCGCGACCACACCGGCCACACCTGCGGCGATCCAGCCCGTCGAGCTCGATGTCGCGCTCGAGGCAGCGGTCGCCGCCGGCGCCTCGGTCGCGGTCTGCGCCTTGACAGTCGGCTGATCGACCTCGGGAGTCGCCGCGCCACCCTTCACGGTGTCGTCGGCCTTGGCCAGATCGGGCTTGTCGCCTTCGGCAGCATCGGACTTGCTCTGGGCATCGTCGCTGGTCATCGAATCAATCCTGCTCTTTCCCGGCGCACATATCGCACCGATTTCTGTGTGTGGTCCGTGAGCCGGGCCACACGTGTTCCCCGCGAGTATGCCCGGTCAAGCTGTGAACAGCCTGGCCGGGCATCCACAGTGCTTACTTCGCGGGAATAGGCGTGCGCTCGTTCGGGTCGACACCGGGCGGCATCTGCGCGCCGTTGTTGGGCACGTTCGGGCGCGGGGCGTTGGCCGAACCACGGATCTGCAGGCCGGGAGGCGGGTTGGTGCAGTAGTTCCACTTCGGAATGCTGCCGTCCTGGACCTCTTCGTTACGCCGGTACTCGGTGTCGTAGTTACACGTCGGACGCGGCCAGATGTCGATGATGGTGTGGAATTCGCCGTCGTGGGCCGGGGCGCCGATCGAGCCGAGGCCCAGCGCCAGCGAGGGGAACAGCACCCGCATCGCGGGCTGGCGCAACTGCGCCGCCTTGGTGATGGCCGCGAAGTTGGCCGCCAGCGAGCTGATCGGATCGGCCGTCTTGTCGAGCACCGCGCCGAGGGTTTCGAACTGGCCCGGCGCATTGTCGAGCACGCCCTGCAGCTCGGCGTTGGCATTGTTGAACTGCGTGAGCAGCGAACCCGAATTGCGGGTGAGCGTCTGCAGATCCGGCTGTGCGTTCGAGGTGGTCTCGGCGATCACCCGCAGGTTGGCGATGAGGTTCACCGTCTGCGGGAGCAGGTTTTCCAGACCCGCGACCACCAGGCTCACACCGTTGATCAGGCCGCGCAGCTGGTCGGGCCCGGCACCGAGCGCGATGTCGAGCTCGTCGAGGATGATGCTGAACTGCTTGGGATCCACCGAGCCGATCAGCGCGCTCGTATCGTCGAGCACGGCCCACACCGGGACCGGCGTCTGGATCTGTTCCGGGTTGAACTTGATCACCGCGCCGTCACCGAGGAACGGGCCGACATCGCTCTTCGGACGGAAGTCGATGTACTGCTCGCCCGCCGCCGACAGCGCCGCCACCTGGATCATGGTGTCGACCGGGATCTTGAAGTCCTTGTCGATCTCGGTCTTCGCGGCGATGGCCTCACCGTCGTTGATCAGTTCGATCGAGGTGACCTTGCCGATCCGGAAGCCACGCAGGGTCACGTCGTTACCCGGCTGCAGACCACCGGAACGGTCCAGGTTGACGGTGACGTCGTACTCGGACCGAAGCGGATTGACCCGCATCACGTTGACCAGCAGGTATGTCCCACCGAGCAACAGCACGAGTACGAGCGCGCCGTTCGCCAGCAAGATCTTGCTGCTTGCGAACTTCTTCAGCCTGCTCATCGGTGGCCTCCCACTCGGCCCTGAACGATCTGCAGCACCTGGATGAAGCTGCCGACGAAATCGTTCACATCGTTCATGTCCCAGAGCTTGCTGTTCGCCGGGTCGGTCAGCAGGCCCACATCGAGGTTGGTCAGCGTCGCGTACGGCGCCAGGCCCTTACCGCGGAACGTGGCGTTGGCACCGGGGCGGATGGCGTGCAATTGATCCATCACATAACCGAAGTCGTCGCCGGTCGCGGCCAGCGCGTTCATCAGGTTGTCGAGATTGGTGAGCAGATCGGAGAGCTGATCACCGGTGGTGTTGGAGTAGTCACCGAGAGCCGCGGTGGCCGTGGCCAGCTTGGTGAGCAGATCGCCGATCGCCCGGTTGTTCTCGGCGATCGCGCCGATCGCCTGGGGCAGCGTGTCGGCCACTTGGCCGAGCTGACCCTTGTTGACCTCGATGGTGTTGGCGAGGGTGTTGAACTCCGTCAGCACCGAATCGACCTTGGTGCTGTTGGCGTTCAGCTCGCCGATGACACCGGTCATCTCGTAGATCAGATGCCCCAGTTCACCGCCGTGACCGTTGAGGATCGAGCCGAGTTGGGTACCGAGCCTGCTCAGGCTGGCGACGCCGCCGCCGTTGAACAGCATCGACACCGACACCAGCAGCTCTTCCACCGTGGCGCCCGCCGACGTGGCGTCAAGGCCCAGGGTGTCACCCTCGGCCATGGTCTCCGCGCTCGTGATGTTCTTCGGCTGGTTCAGCGCGATGAAGACGTCACCGAGCGGAGTGGCCTGGCGCAACTCCGCGGTACTGCCCTTGGGCAGCTTGAAGTCGGTGTTGATCTCCATGTCGACCACGGCCTCGAAGTCCTTGGTCTTGATCGACGACACGACGCCGACATCGGAACCACCGACCTTCACCTTGGCCTGGTCGGGCAGGTTCAGCGCGTTCTCGAACTTCGCGTGCAGGGTGTAGGTCTCACCGCCGGTGCCCGGTTTGGGCAGCGGCAGATCCTCCACGGTGAAGCCACAGCCGGTCGTGATCGCGACCGTGGCCAGTGCGGCCGCGGACAGCAGCGCGCGGCGGGCCTTCATCGTCATTCGTCGGTTCATTTCGTCAGTCCGAGCAGTGCGGCGGTGAGCCCGTAGTCGGGGCCGAAGTCCTGGACGTTCCCGGTGCGGCAACCATCGGCGCGCATCTGGATCCGCTCACAGAACACACTGATGAGCTCGCCCGACAGGGCGGTACCGATCAGCGCGTGCAGCCGGACGAAACCCTTTTCCTTGTTGATCGCGCCGTCGATGTTCTGCATGAGCATCGGGACCACGTCGACGATTTCGACCATCGCGCCCGAGTTGGCACGCAGCTGGTTGGTGACGTTGGTCAGCCCGGTCAGCGAGGCGGCCAGTTCGTCCTGGTGCCCGGCGAAGGTCGTCGAGGTGTTGGCCAGGAACTGGTTGAGCTGATCGAGGGTGGCCTGCAGGCCGGGGGCCTGTTCGGCGAGCAACCCCGACATCGCGGTCATCCGGTCGCTGAAATCGCGTACCGACTGATCGTTGTCGGCCAACATCGTGGTGAGCTCGTTGAGCTTGATGATGATGTTGGAGATGGCGTCTTTGTTGTCGACACCGACCTTCAACGCCCCCGAGAGCGCGTCGAGAGTTTCGCGGATCTTCTGGCCGTTGCCGTTGAGTACCGGGTAGAGCACCCGGCCCGACAGCGGGCCCAGCCCCTCTTGGCCCGGTTCGGGTTTCAGCGCGGCGGCGAACTGGTCGATGGTCTTGATCATCGTGTCCAGCTCGACGGGGGTCCTGGTGCGTGCCTTGGGCAGGTGATCGCCGGACTTCAGTGTCTCCCCGCCGGTGTAGGGCGGGCTGACCTCGATGTGGCGGTCGGTGACGATCGAGGGCGAGATGATCGCCGCGATCGCGTCTTTCGGGACCTTGACGCCGGCGTCGATGGTCATGTGGACCTCGACGTAGGTGCCCTTGGGCACGATCTTGTCGACCTTGCCCACCGCGAGGCCGAGGACCATGATCTCGTTGCCCTCGTACATGCCGGCGATGTTCTCGAAGTCGGCGGTGATCTTGGTCGAACGGCCGAGAGCGTCGTCGAACTGACTCGGCAGCAGCGAGCAGCTGCCCAGTGCCAGCGCGGTGGTGGCGATCATCATCGTCCGCGCGATGCGGAGCTTGTTGGTCAGTTTCATCCTTGGCACCCCTGGATCACCTGAACGAAGCACAGCCAGTTGTCGGGGAACAACCACGGCAGCGCGACCGAGCCGTAGTTGCCGTTGCCGAGGGCGTTGTTGAAGTAACGCGCCGTCGGCTGCCCGATCTGCAGCAGCTTGTCGAGATTGTCCTTGTTCTTCTGCAGACCCTCGGCCATGGTGTTGAGCTGGCCGATGGTGCCGCCGAACTGATTACCGTTCTCGGCGCCGATCTCCTCGAGCTGACGGGTCAGCGTGGCGACATTGTCGAGCAGCTGACGCAGCAGGCTCTGCCGTTCCATCACCCGGTTGGCGATGGCCTCGCCCTGGGTGATGACGAGCAGGATCGAGTTGCGGTTGTCGGCGAGCAGCTGCGTGACCCGGTTGAGGTCCTTGATCAGGCTGTCGACCTCGCCCTTGCGCTGGTCGACGACCTTGGCGACCGCGCCGACGCTGTCGAGCGCCTGCGCCACCAGCTCGGGCGAGTCGCCGAGCTGTGAGTTGATGGTGTTGAGCGAGGCGGCGAGCTTCTTGGTGTCGAGCGCCTCGAACTTCGGCGTACCCACCTGCACCACGTCGGCGATGTTGTACGGCACGTCGGTGTTGGTGCGCGGGATCGTCTTGTTCTTCAGGCCCGATCCGTCGCCGGGCTGCAGGTCGACGTAGCGCGCGCCGAGCAGGGTCGCCATCTTGATCGCGGCGTGCGCGTCGGGACCGAGTTTCAGCGAGCTGTCCACATCGAGGGTGATCACCACGTGATCGCCCTCGATCTTCGCGCCGGAGACCGTGCCGACCTGCACACCGGAGACCGCGACCTTGTCGCCGGTCTTGATGCCCGCGGCCTGCACGAATTCCGCGTCGATGGATTGTTTTCCGAGCCCGATGAACTGGAAGATGCTCGAACCGACCAGCAGCAGCACGATGCACAGCGCACCGACCACACCCAGCCAGAAGTTGCGGTTACCGATGAAGGCTGACTTGATCTTGCTCATCTGCACACCTCGGAATGGCCGGTGCCACCGATCTGGCTGAACAGACCGCGCGGGAACAGGACCCCGTACAGCGAAACGTCGAGGCCACACAGGTAGGCGTTGGCGTGGGTGCCTTCCGACGTCATCCGGCCGAGGTCGGCGAGCATCGAGGGCATATCGATGGCGACCTGGTCGAGCTTGGCGCCGTTGGCCAGCAGCAGGTTCAGCGCCGCGGTGGACGAGTTCTGGGCCATCGCCAGCTTGGGCTGGATCTTGCTCATCATCCCGACCAGCGCGGTCGTCGAATCGGCGAGGGTGACCGTGGAAGCCTGCAACGACTGGCCCTGGTCGTAGAGTCCGCCGATCAACGCCCGGGTCTGGGTAACCAGGGTCTCCAATTCATCCCCTCGCTTTGCCAACCCGGCCATCACGCCGGACAGGTTGGTGATCACGTCGGACAGGATCGCGTCCCGACGTTGGAAGTCGGTGGCCAGCTGGGCCGCCTGGATGATGAAGGCCGACAGCGACACCCCGTCACCCTGCAACGCCTGGATCAGCGTCTCCGACATCGCGTTGACCTCGGCGGGCTCGAGCGCCTGGAACAGCGGCTGGAAACCGTTGAGCAGGGCCGAGATATCGAACGAGGGCTCGGTGCGATCGAGCGGAATGGTGGAACCGCCCTTGATCGGCTCCGGGCTCGGCGCCCCACCCGGGGTCAGCGCGACATAGCGCTGACCGATCAGGTTCTGGTACCTGACCAGCGCCTTGGTGTCGTTGAACAGTGTCTGGTCGCTCTGCACGATGAACGACACCTTGGCGTCGTTCTTGCCGTCGAGCTCGATTTTCTCGACCTTGCCGACGCGCACGCCGGCCATCCGGACATCGTCGCCGGGCCGCAGCCCGAGCACATCAGTGAAGATCGCGGTGTACTTGCGGGTATCACCGTCGACCGTGCGGGCCAGTGTGTTCCACACGACCACGGTGACCAACAGTGAGACGAGCGCGAAGATACTGAACCCGATCAGTGGCTTGCGGATACTCATGCGCCACCCCCGTTTTCGGACACTTGCAGGGTTCCGCCCTTCAGAATCGGACCGAGCAGCAGATATTCGGACGCGTTCGGCTTGCGACCGAGCAGCTGAGTCATCGCCGCGTCACCGGTGTAGGAGATCGGTGTCGCGGCAGGCGTTGTCGCCGGAGCGGGCGCCGAGGCCGGTGCGGCCGCCGGAGCGGGCGCGCCACCCAGCACACCGGGCAGGCCCGGAATCTGGATCGGCGGGACGATGCCCTCGAGCGGTGTGCCCTGGAACGGCTTGATCTCGGTGCCGTTGGCGGTCTGCATCGGCGCGACACCGGGACTGGTCAGACCCGGAATGTCGGGCATACCGGGGATCGACACCAGCGGCGGCAGACCCGCGGCCGAGTCGAGCCTGCGCGGACGCAGGTTTTCCGGCATCGGCGGCAGCGAGGCCTCGGCCGGTGCGGTGAAGCAGCTCGGTCCGAGCAGGTCGCCGTAGCGCGGGCAGTCGGCGACGGTGTTGGGCTGATACGGCGTCAACGTGAGGCCGGCGTTCCACACCATCTGCTTGCCGTGCGGGCCGCCGTGGAAGGTGGTGTTGAGCTGGGCCAGCGAGGGACCGAACACCCGGAACAACTCGGTGATCGAGGCCGGGTCGGCGGCCAGCGAACCCAGGGTGGCGTTCATGCCGACCGTGACTTCCTTGCCCACATCGGGATTGGCCGCGAAAAGGTCGTTCACCCGATCGGTGGTGGCGCTCGCACCGGCCAGCAGCGCGATCAGCTGTTCGCGCTTGGTGGCGATGGTGTTGGCGGTCTGCACCGAGGAGCCGAGCACGTCGAGCAGTTCCGGCGCCGACTGGTTGAGCGCGCGCGCCGAGTTGGAGAAGTTGTCCAACATGCCGCCCACGTTCGGGCCGGCATCGGCGACCGTGGTCAGCCAGTGGTCGAGGCGCTGGATGGTCGAGCCGGGGACCCGGCCGCTGCCGTCGAGTGCCTGGGTGAGCGTGCCGAGCACGCGTCCCAGCTGCACCGGATCGACCTCGTTGAGGATGTCGCGCACCGTGGTGAGCGTGTCCTGCAGGGCGATCGTGCCCTTGCTGCGGTCCTCGGGAATCTGCGAACCCTCACGCAGGTGCTCGCTGGTGGCACCGTTGTAGACCAGCTCCACGGAGGTGACCGCGAACAGGTTGGACGGCACGACGCGTGCGGTGACGGTGTTCGGGATGCCCTCGGCGAACTCGGGCTTGAGCTCGATGTTCACCTTCTGTTCGGCGTTCTTGCCGATGTCGACGTTCTTCACCACGCCGACGAGCACGCCGCGGAACTTCACGTCGGCATCCGACGGCAGGCCGTCACCGGTGGTCGACAGGTTCGCGACCACGTTGACCTTGGGTACGAAGTGACCCTGGTACCTGGCCGTGAGGAAAACGAGTATCACAGCGAAGACGAGCAGGCCACAGGCGCCCGCCACGTACAGCTGCTTCATGGTGGGTCCGCGCCCACTCGGATCGATGATCATCGCGCGTTTACCCCGAGATCCTGATGCCGGGGTCGATGCCCCAGATCGCCAATGTCATGAGCAGGTCGGCGAACACGACCAGGATGATGCACATCTTGATCGCGCGGCCCGCCGCCACGCCGACGCCTTCGGGACCACCCGAGGCGAAGAAGCCGTAGTAGCACTGGATGAACGTCGTGATCATGACGAAGATGATCGCCTTGAGCATCGAGTACAGCACGTCCGTCGGTACCAGGAATTGGAAGAAGTAGTGCGAGTACGTTCCCGATGCGGTACCTCCGATCAACTGCACGGTGACCGAGCAGGCCAGGTACGCCATCGTGAGGCCGAGGCAGTACAGCGGCACGATCGCCATCACCGCGGCCATCATCCGGGTGCTGACCAGGTAGGGCAGCGGGCGGATGGCGACCGATTCCAGGGCGTCGATCTCCTCGGAGATACGCATCGCGCCCAGCTGTGCGGTGAAGCGACAGCCCGCCTGCGCGGCGAAGGCCAGCGCCGCCAGCAGCGGACCGAGCTCGCGAGTGGTGGCGAACGCCGAGATGGCGCCGGTGATCGGGCTCAGGCCGAGCAGGTTCAGCGAGGTGTGGCCCTGAATGGCCACGGTCATGCCGCCGAAGGCGCTGATGATCAGGATGACGCCGATGGTGCCACCACCGACGACGATATTGCCGTTACCCCAGGTGACGTCGGAGAGCAGCCGCCAGATCTCCTTGGGGTACTGCTTGAAGGCCAGCGGGATGGAGCCGACCGAACGCAGGAAGAAGAAGACCTGGTGACCCAGGCGCGCGAGCATCCCGCCGGGCGCCTTGCCCGCCTTCTTGAGCGTGTTCAGTGGCCGCAGTAGCGGCGGTGTGTAAGTAGATGACATGGCTCAGACCACCTGTGGGGGGAAGACGGCGGCGTAGATCTGGGTGATCGCCACGTTGACACCGAGCAGCATGACGGTGGAACTGACCACCGCGGAGTTCACCGCGTTGGCGACACCACCGGGGCCACCGCGCGCGTTGAGGCCGCAGTCGCAGGCGATGATCGAGGCGATCAGCCCGAAGAGGACCGACTTCAGCAGCGCCACCGCCAGGTCGCGGGTGACCGCGAACGAGGCGAAGGTGCTCATGTAGGAGCCGGGCGTACCGCCCTGGGCGAAGATGTTGAACATGTAGCCGGTGAGGAAGCCGACGAAGACGACGAAGCCGCAGAGCAGGAAGCTGACCAGCATCGCGGCGCCGAGGCGGGGAGCCACCAGGCGGCGCAGCGGATCGACGCCCATGACCTTCATCGCGTCGATCTCTTCACGGATGGTGCGCGAGCCGAGGTCGGCGCAGATGGCCGAACCGACGGCGCCGGCGATCATCAGCGCGGTGACCAGCGGGGCGCCCTGCTGAATGATGCCGAGGCCGTTTGCCGCGCCGATGAACGAGGTGGCGCCGACCTGGCCCGCGATCGCGCCGACCTGGATCGAGACGATCACCGCGATCGGGATGGCGACCAACAGGGTCGGTGCCGCGGCGACACTGGCCATGAACGCGGACTGCCGGACGAACTCGTCGAAAGGAAAACGCCGACGGAAGATCGCGACGAACAACTCCGTGATCGCTTCGATACCCATCGTGATCTGTCGGCCGAAGGTTTCCAGCGACTTCTTCGGGTGGTCGTCCCAAAGGCCCTTCGTCCAGTCGACAGCCTCGCTGACTCGTGAACGTGTGGGCGGACTCTCGGTCGACTGCACTGCATAACCCCTCTCGACGCCGGACCCTCAACGCTCCGGCGACTTGTTTGCTTGACGCACCTTACTACGGAGTAGCGCAGAACACATCACCGACATGTGAGCGCTGTCATAGATAGAGGTCACTGTCCGAAACGGCTATGAGACCTGCCATGCCGGACCCTACCGCCCGCAATTCCGAGGTTCCGGAGATTACGCGCTAAGAGCTTTTCCTACATGGTTTCCCAGTACCGGCGGTCGCGGTAAAGAAATATTGCGGAAGTTTGTCATTCATAACGAAGTCCTCGCCGAATTATCCGAACACATCACGCGAGAAACACGAACGACGCGCCGCGACACGATTTCAATAGGGAATCGCTATGACAACCACGGCGCGACAGTGTCGACGACACGGCGGCAAACGCACCGGTCCGGAGGCGCGCCCGGGACCGAATACAGGCACGATAGACAGACCGTATTGATACCGTGCGAACTTCCGACATCTGGAGGGACATGTTCAGCAAACTCGCCAAGGTGGCCAACACCGCCTTCGCCCTCGCCCTCGGTGCAGCGCTACTCGGCACCGGCGCGGCCACCGCGCAAGCAGGCCCCCCGGTGATCGGCGGCGGCTCAGGCATCGTGATCGACAACGCGTTCGAGTGCACCGTCACCACGGTCGGCTACGACGGCGCGGGCAGGCTGGTCGGGCTGACCGCGGGCCATTGCGGCGACGCCGGGGCCACGGTCAGCGCCGAAGTGGATCGGGGCTACGGCGAGATCGGCCGGTTCGCGTACAGCAATGCCGAACTCGACTACGCGGTCATCGAGTTCACGCCGGGCCGGATCACGCCGGTCAACCGGATCGGCAACGTCAGCATCACCGGCGTCGGCGGCCCCGCGCAGTTCCCGACGATCGTCTGCAAGGAAGGCCGGACCACCGGCAACACCTGCGGCATCACCTGGGGCGACGTCTTCGCGACCAATACCGAGACCTGGTCACAGATGTGCGTGGTCGAGGGCGATTCCGGCGCGCCGGTGGTCGTGGGCTCCACCTTGGTCGGCATGGTCAACGCCTACCTGGCCGTGGCCTGCATCGGGCCCGAGGTCGGGACGAATATGAACTCGATCATGGACGACATCAACGCGCGCGGTGGGGTAGGCGCGGGTTATCGCCCGATCTAGTCTCTGGGCTCTCCGGATGTCGAGCGGGTCGCGTGGTTGTCCACGCGACCCGCTCTTATTTCTGTGTAGCGGAAGATTTCGGCGCGAGCGCGGGCCCGTCGGCACCCGCGCAGTGCGGCAGGCAGTCGACACGGTCGGGCTGCGGCGGCTGACGCGGCACGCGCAGCGCGACCGCGGCGATACCCGCGCCGATCAGCAGCAGCAGCGCGCACCAGCGCATCGCGGTGTCGAAGCCGGCGGCGAAGGCAAGTGGGTTGTCGAACGCACCCGACAACCCGGCCAGGCCGGGCAACGCCGCCACGGCGAGCAGCTGTGCCGTTCGCGCGACGGCGTTGTTCACCCCGGACGCGATACCGGCCTCGCCCGCACGCACCGCGGCGAGAACCGCCCCGGTCAACGGCGCTACCAGCACCGACAGCCCGAGCCCGAAGACGAACACGCCGGGCAGCACATCGGTGAGATAGTCCGCACCCGGCCCGATCCGCTGCAGCGCGAACACCCCGGCCGCGGCCAGCAGCGGACCGATCGTCATCGGAATCCGCGGCCCGTGCCGTTGCGCCCACCGTCCCGCGGGTGCCGAGAGCACCAACATCAGCAGCGTGACGGGTAGTCCCGCGGCTCCCGACGCCATCGGCGAGTACCCGGCGACCAGCTGCAATTGCAGAACCAGCAGGAAGAAGACGCCACCGAGCGCGGCGTACACGAGCGACGTCACCAGATTCGCCGCCGTGAACACCCGTGACCGGAACAGCGACGGCGGTACCAGCGGATTCGGGCTGCGCAGTTCCACCAGCACGAAACACACCAGCGCGGCCACCCCGACCGCGACCAGCACCACCCGGGAATCGATGAGCCCCAGCGTGAGGGCACCGAGCGCGAAGGCGACGATCACCGCGCCCGGCACATCGATGCGCGTGGGGGCCTGCGGATCACGGCTTTCCGGCACGGTCTTGATCGCGACGACCGCGACCAGCAGCGCGAGCGGCACATTGAGCAGGAATATCGCCCGCCAGCCGACCAGATCGATCAGTCCACCGCCGAGCAGCGGCCCGAACGCGCCTGCCACCCCGCCGAGCCCGGACCACAGTCCGATCGCACTGCCCTGATCCCGTCGATCGATCGACGCCGAGATCAACGCCAGGCTTCCCGGGGTGAGCAACGCGCCCGCCACGCCCTGGAGCAGTCGCGCGCCGATGAGCATCTCGATATTCACCGCGGCCGCGCACAGCAGCGAGGTGATCGCGAATCCGATTATGCCCCAGACGAATACGCGACGTCGGCCGAGCCGGTCGCCGAGCGCGCCACCGAGCAGGATGAACGAGGCGAGCGTGAGGGTGTAACCGTTGACGGTCCACTGCAACCCGGCGACGTCGGTGTGCAGGGATTCGCCGATGCGTGGCAGCGCGACGGAGACGACGGTGGCGTCCAGCGACGCCATCGACGAGCCGAGGATGGTGGCGAGCAGGATCCACCGGCCGGTGGACGACTTCAGCCGAACCGTCTGGGGCACCACTCCAAATTAGCCCCCGGGCATATCTTTCGTCGTACTACAGGCTCTCCACGCAGACGACCACGCGACGCTCGGCGTACTTGAAGCCCGAATCGGCGGCATCGGGGCAGTCGTCGACGCTGTCGGAGTTCTTGTTGATGGTGATCACCTTGACCGGTTCGGTCCCGCCCTCGCCGCACTCGATGCGCGTGGGTTCGTCGCCGCCCACATCGATGCAGCCGCCGACGACCCAGTCGATGTCGAGGCACAACGCGCCGGTCTCGATGCCGTTGAGGGTCTCGGCGTAGAAGTTGTCGCGGTCACCCACGCAGCCGCTGCTGGTCTTGGCTTTGCCGATGACCTTGTAATTGGACGAGCGACTACCGCACGCGGCCTTCTCGATGGTCGCGTCGTCGACGGTGCCGCCGAGCGACACGCAGTCCCCGATATTGGCTTGGAAGTCGGTTTTACCGCTCTTGCTCGACGTCGGCGCGGGCTTGCTCGTGGTCGACTTGCCCGGTTTGGTGGTCGGCGTCGCGCTGCTGGTCGCCGGGACGACCTCGATCGCCGGCTGGGCGTAGCCGTCGATGGTGCCTCCGCAGCCGGTCGAGACGAACGCGGTCACGGTGATGGCGATCGCGCCGACGAGCCGGCCGATGGGCAAATCTGCAAACACCTACTGTGAATACACCACTCGAGCCACCCTCGTCGACTCAAACCCGATGAATCGATCCCTGCGATACCCTGGGGACTCCTGTTGCCAGGTGCGGCGCAGGGCCCCCGATCGCGTATCAGGAGGTAATGGTGGTTCCCAGGAGAACTCCGAGTAGCGCACACACATCGTGAGCAGTACCCCGTCACCGGCACCGGCCGACGACTTCACGGCGCCACGACAGATGGTGGTCGATCCGCGTTTCATCCGCCTCGCCGACCATTTCTTCGGGATGTTCACCCAGCCCAGTCGCGGTGGCGGTGCGCTGGCGATCTATCTGAACGGCAGCCCGGTCGTCGACATCTGGGCGGGCTGGGCGGCCAAGGACCAGCGCTGGACCGGCGAGCACATCGCGCTCACCTTCTCCACCGGCAAGGGCGTGGCCGCCACTGTGTTGCACCGGCTGGCCGAGCGCGGGCTCATCGACTACGAGGAGCCGGTGGCCACCTACTGGCCGGAGTTCGGGGCGCACGGTAAGGACGACATCACCGTGCGCGACGTGCTGTCCCACCGCGCCGGCCTGCACCGGGTGCGCGGGCTGGTGCCCGGCCGCGAGGGCATTCTCGACTACGACGCGGTGGTGACCGCCCTCGCCGAGAGTCCCGCCGATCCGCGCCGCATCCGCAGTTCGGGCTATCACGCGATCACCTTCGGCTGGCTGGTGGCCGAGATCGTGCAGCGGGTGACCGGCGACCCGTTCACCGAGGTGCTACGTCGAGAAGTGGCGCAGCCCTTGGGAATCGACGAATTCTGGTTCCAGGTGCCGCCAACTGAGCGGCATCGGATCGCGAAGATCTTCCCGCATCTGGCGCCGCCGGGGATCCGGTGGAACACCGCGTCGTCGGTGCTGTCGTGGGTGCGGCCCGCGCGCGGACTCGCCGAGGCGGGCATGCCGGAGAGTTTCGACGAGCTGGTCCGCGACCCACGCGTGCACGACGCGGTGATGCCCGGCTGGAACGGGGTGTTCTCCGCGCGAGCGCTGGCCGCCATGTACGGCGCGCTCGCCAACGACGGGCAGGTGGGCGAGGTGCGGTTGCTGCGGCCGGAGACGATCGAGACGATCAACCGGACCCAGCAGACCAGCAGCCGCGACTACGTCCTCGGGCTTCCGCTGCGGTTCACCCTCGGCTATCACCGGCCGGTGCTGATGACCAAGCAGCAACCGCGAAACGCGTTCGGCCACTACGGCGTAGGCGGCTCCGGCGCGTACGCCGATCCCGATCTGCGCATGTCGATCGCGTTCGTCACCAACCGATTGGGTGGAGCCGTCACAGCGCTCGGCGACGCGCGATTGGCCAAGCTGGCGGCGATCGCCCAGGGGACGGTCCGCACGGCGCGTGCCTGATCGAACCGTCGTGAGGAGTTTGCCGTAGTACCCGACATGAGTTCGCTGAGCCCCGCGCCCGCCACGCCGCGGTGGTCGTTGCTGCACGGCCTGGCCGCGGGTCGGGATTTCGAGGGCTACCTGCGGCGACGTGCGGCGCGCAGCGATCCGTTCGCGGTCGGGTTTCCCGGGTTCCCGGCGGTGCTGTTCACCGCGACGGCCGAGGGAGCGCGCGAATTGTTCCGGGCACCGGCCGCACTGCTCGAGCCGCCGCGGCCCAACCCGATCGAGCCGATGGTCGGGGCGGCGTCGCTGATTCTCAGTGCGGGGACGCGGCATCGCACCGATCGCGCGCTCCTGGCACCCGCGCTGCACGGTGCGCGGGTGCGGGCACTGGGCACGGTGATCCGCGACGCGACGCGCGAGGAGATCCATGGTGGCGCAAGCGGTCCCTGGCGGCTCGGCGCGCGGATCGACGCGCTCGCGGCGGCGCGCGCCATCACGTTGCGGGTGATTCTCGCGGCGGTGTTCGGTCCCGACCCCGATCGCGCGGCCGACTACGGCGGCGTGGTCACCGATTTCCTCGCCGCGTTCAGCACACCGCTGATGGTGGCCCCCGTATTACGCCGTGACATGGGCGGTTTCGGCCCGTGGGAGCGGTTCACCGCGGCTCGACAGCGGCTCGACGAGGTGATCCTGGCCGACATCGCCCGACGACGCCGCACCGGCCCGGCCGACGGCGACCTGCTCGACCTGCTCCTGGCCACCCACTACGACGACGGCACCACCCTCACCGACACCGAACTCTGCGAACAGTTGCGCACGCTGCTCGTGGCAGGCCACGAAACCACCGCGACCACCCTCACCTGGGCGCTCTACCACCTGCACCGCGAACCAGGCCTGCTCAACCGCCTGCTCGCCGAGCTGTCCGGCGCCGGCGACGACCCCGCCGAACTGGCGCGACTGCCGCTGCTCGACGCCGTCTGCCAGGAGACCCTGCGTCTGCACCCGCCGGTGCCGATCGTCTTGCGCACCGTGACGGAGCCGTTGCGCTGGCGCGGCGTCGACGTGGCGGCTGGCGCCACCATCGGCCTGGCCGTCGGCGTACTCCACGGTCAGGCGTCGATCTGGCCCGCGCCGCGGCTGTTCCACCCCGACCGCTTCCTCGACCGTAAGGTCGGCCCGTTCGAGTTCGCCCCCTTCGGCGGCGGGCACCGGCGCTGCATCGGCGCGACGCTGGCCGACTACGAGCTGCGGCTCGTGCTCGCCACCCTGCTGACCGACGTCCGGTTGGCGCTCGACCCCGCGCTCGCGCTCGGCGCGCGACCACGCACCGTGCCGCGCAACCTCGCGACCGCGCCGGATCGGGCGATCCACTTCACACGCACCGGGTGATCTGCCTCACGTGACGTTTGAGAGTCACACCGCTGTGCTTCCCGGCTGTTCGCGCGCACCGCTGTCGACTCGCCGCTGTGAGCGCGGCGTTTGCCCGAAGCTGATGAATAACAGCGTGTTATGTGATGCACGGCACAACGTTGCGCCGCTGTTATCACCGCGCGGCACAGCTGGCACCGAGTCCGCGGGTACGGGTAGGAATGGAGGGTCAGGGTCGGGGAGTCGTTACCCCCGTGGAGACCCGTTGCGGCCTCTGCGTCAATGAGAACACGCGTCAATGAGTAGATCTCGCGCCGCCGCACGCGGAACGAGAGATGGAATGGACGAGAAACCTATGCACTACGAGGCAAATAAGCAGCAACCGCGCTGGCTTCGCCGGGGCCTGCTGCTGTCGGCAGCGATCGCGGCGACCGGGGCACTGATCGCCGTGCCCGCGCAGGCCCAGCCGACTCTGCCGGGCTTCGGCACCGGTTCGAGCGAGCCGGCGGTGAACGAGCCGCCGCAGCAGGCGCCCTTCGCGCCGCCGAACATCAACATCGCCGACGGCGAGACCGTCGGCGTCGCCCAGCCGATCATCATCACCTTCAAGGAGCCGGTCGAAGACCGCGCCGCCGCCGAGCGGGCCATCAAGGTCACCTCGAGCACGAACGCGCCGGGCTACTTCTACTGGACCTCCAGCAAGCAGGTTCGCTGGAAGCCCACCGAGTTCTGGCCCGCCAACACCGACGTGACGGTGGTCGCCGGTGGCACCTCCAGCTCGTTCCACATCGGTGACGCGTTCGTCGCCACCGTCGACGACGCCACCAAGATGATCGTCGTGACGGTCAACGGCGAGGTCGTGCGGGAGATGCCGACCTCGCTCGGCAAGCCCGGCCACGAGACGCCCAACGGCACCTACATCGTGGGTGAGCGGCTCGAGAAGATGACGATGGACTCCTCGACCTACGGCGTGCCGGTCACCGACCCCGAGGGCTACAAGCTCGAGGTCGAGTACGCGACCCGCCTGTCCAACAGCGGCATCTTCGTGCACGCCGCACCGTGGTCGGTGGCACAGCAGGGCTACTCCAACGCCAGCCACGGCTGCCTCAATGTGAGCACCGAGGACGCGAAGTGGTTCCTGGAGAACACCCGTCGCGGTGACGCCGTGGTCATCACCGGCACCCAGGGCGGAACCCTCAGTGCCGGCGACGGTCTCGGCGACTGGAACTGATGCACTGAACAAGCCCCGCTGAACAAAACCCGAACAATACGATCTTTCGAGGTCGGGTTGTTCGGGTTTTTGCTGTAATCGGCACTGTGCGCCCGAAGTTCAGAGAATCGGCGGACAGGGTTAACCAACGGTTCGCCATGCGCCGTAAAGCTGCCGCGGTGCGACAGAGTCCAGAGCGGGTGCTGCCCGGCAGAAGCCGTCCGTGGCAGGACTACGGCCTGTTCGTGGTACTCGTGGTGCCGAACCTGGCGCTGCTCACCCTGTTCGTTTACCGACCGCTTGCCGACAACATCCGGCTGTCGTTCACCGACTGGAACATCGCAGACCCCGTGGCGAATTGGGTCGGGTTCGACAATTACCTCGAATGGTGGCAGCGCGACGACTCATGGAAGGTCGTCGGCAATACGCTGATCTTCACCGTGGCGGCGGTCGTGGTGAGTATGGCGCTCGGGCTCGCGCTCGCCATGCTGCTCGATCGAAAACTGTTCGGGCGCAATGTTGTCCGCTCGGCCATATTCGCGCCGTTCGTCATTTCGGGCGCGGCGATCGGGGTCGCTTTCCAATTCATCTTCGATCCGAGTTTCGGTCTGGTACAAGACGTTCTACACCGGCTCGGCGTCGACAATGTGCCCGATTTCTATCAGGACCCGGAGTGGGCCCTGTTCATGGTGACGCTCACCTACATCTGGAAGAACCTCGGCTATGCCTTCGTGATCTATCTGGCCGCCCTGCAAGGGGTGCGCGCCGAATTGCTCGAAGCCGCCGAAATGGACGGTGCGAGCAGTTGGACGAGATTCACCAAAGTCCTTCTGCCACAACTGCGTCCGACTACGTTCTTCCTGTCGATCACCGTGTTGCTCAACTCGCTACAGGTCTTCGACATCATCAATGTGATGACCCGCGGCGGACCGCTCGGCAACGGCACGACCACGATGGTGTTCCAGGTGTACGAGGAGTCGTTCCGCAATTTCCGGGCCGGTTACGGCGCCACCGTGGCCACGATCATGTTCGTGGTGCTGCTGGTGGTCACGTTGATCCAGGTGCGTGTGATGGACCGAGGCGAACGATGAAACATATAGGTCCACAGACGATGTCGTACAAGCGCCGGGAACGGGCCGTCACCCTCCTCGGCTACGCGGCGATGGTCTGCGTGTTGATCATCGTGGGTGTGCCGCTGTTCTGGATCCTGATCACCTCGCTCAAGGACCGCTCCGACATCTACACCCAGCCCGCGGTCTACTGGCCCAACAGCTGGCACCCGGAGAACTACAGCCACGCCACCACCACGGTGCCGTTCTGGACGTTCCTGCGTAACTCGATCATCGTCACCGGGGTGGTGTCGGCGGTGAAGTTCGCACTCGGCGTGTTCAGCGCCTACGGCCTGGTGTTCTTGCGCTTCCCCGGCAAGAACATCGTGTTCCTGGTGATCATCGCGGCGCTGATGGTGCCCAACCAGATCACGGTGATCTCCAACTACGCGTTCATCGCACAGCTCGGCTGGCGCAATACCTTCCAGGGCATCATCATTCCGCTGTGCGGGGTCGCCTTCGGCACCTTCCTGATGCGCAACCACTTCCTGTCGCTGCCCGGTGAGGTCATCGAGGCCGCGCGGATGGACGGCGCGAACTGGTGGCGGCTGCTCACCAAGGTGGTGCTGCCGATGTCGGGGCCGACGATGGTGGCGTTCGCGGTGGTGACGCTGGTCAACGAGTGGAACGAGTACCTCTGGCCGTTCCTGATGGCCGACTCCGCCGATGTCGCGACCCTGCCGGTGGGCCTGACCCTGCTGCAGAACACCGAGAACCCCAGCGTCACCAACTGGGGGCCGGTGATGGCGGGCACCGTGCTCACGATGTTGCCGATCCTCATCGTCTTCCTCGCCCTGCAACGTCACATGATCAAAGGCCTCACCTCCGGTGCGGTCAAGGGTTGATTCTCGAACAGGAGTTCCACGTGTCCACTTCACGATTCCCGGCGCTGAACCGCCGCGGCTTCCTCGGCCTGACCGGTGGCGCCGCAGCGGCTCTGGCGCTCACCGCCTGCGCGGGCACCGGTGGCGGATCCGGTGATTCCGGCGACGCCGACACCATCACCTTCTGGTCCAACCACCCCGGCACCTCCAAGGAGCTGGAGCTTGAGCTGATCAACCGCTTCCAGGCCGAGCACCCGGACCTGAAGGTGAACCTGGTCGACGCGGGCAAGAACTACGAGGAGGTGGCGCAGAAGTTCAACGCCGCGCTCACCGGTGGCGAACTGCCCGATGTTGTCGTGCTGTCGGATGTCTGGTGGTTCAACTACGCGCTGAGCAAGGCCATCGAGCCGCTCGACGGGCACTTCGGTGCCGCGGGTGTGCAGCTGGGCGACTACGTCGACTCCCTCGCCGCCGACTACCTGTTCGACGGCAAGCACTACGCCCTGCCCTACGCCCGCTCGACGCCGCTGTTCTACTACAACAAGGATGTCTGGGCGAAGGCCGGCCTGCCCGACCGCGGCCCGAACTCCTGGCAGGAATTCGACGAGTGGGGCCCCAAGGTGCAGTCCGTGGTCGGCGGCGACAAGTTCGCCCACGCCTGGGGTGATGCCAAGAACTACCTGGGCTGGACCTTCCAGGGCCCGAACTGGACCTTCGGCGGGGCCTACTCCGATCAGTGGAAGCTGAGGTTCACCGATCCGGGTTCCATCGCCGCAGCCACCTACCTGCGCGACTCGATCAACGTCAAGAAGTACGCCGCGATCCGCCCGCAGATCGCGGTCGACTTCGGCACCGGCGTGGCCGCCTCCACCATCGCCTCCACCGGCGACCTCAAGGGCATCTTGAAGAACTCCACCGGCAACTTCGAGCTGGGCACCGCCTTCCTGCCGCACCCGAACGGTCCCGGCGTCACCACCGGCGGTGCGGGGCTCGCCGTGCCTTCGCGCATCTCGCAGGCCCGGAAGGTGAACGCGCTCAAGTTCATCGAGTTCATCACCAACGGCGCCAACACCGCCTACTTCTCGCAGAACACCGGCTACATGCCGGTGCGCAAGTCGGCCGTCACCGATCCGTCCGAGATCGACTTCCTGGCGAAGAACCCGAACTCGAAGGTCGCCATCGACCAGCTGTCGGTGACGAAGTCGCAGGACTACGCGCGGGTGTTCGTGCCCGGCGCCGACCAGATCATCGGTACCGGCTACGAGCAGATCGGCCTCCAGAACGCCGATCCGGCAACGGTTCTGGCGAAGGTCGCCGCCGATGTGCAGGCGATCATCGACCGGCAGATCACCCCCAAGCTGCCCAAGTAGTGCCCGCGCGGGCCGGTGGTTCGTCGTGACCACCGGCCCGTTTCGCTTCCCTCCCAGGAGATTCGCCATGGCGACAGTGCAGTTCGACGGTGTGACCCACCGCTATCCCGGCGCCGACGCCCCCGCCGTCGACGCACTCGACATCGACATCGCCGATGGTGAATTCCTCGTGTTGGTCGGCCCTTCCGGCTGCGGCAAGTCCACCAGCCTCCGAATGCTCGCCGGGCTGGAATCTGTCGAATCGGGAACTATTCGGATCGGCGACCGCGATGTCACCGACCTTCCCCCGCGTGCCCGCGACGTGGCGATGGTGTTCCAGAGCTACGCGCTCTACCCGAATATGACCGTCGCCGAGAACATGGGCTTCGCGCTGCGCAACGCGGGAATGTCGAAGTCCGACACCCTGGTTCGGGTGAAGGAAGCCGCGGCGATGCTCGAGCTGGAGCCCTTGCTCGATCGCAAGCCTGCCAAGCTTTCCGGTGGGCAGCGTCAGCGTGTCGCCATGGGTCGGGCCATCGTGCGCCGCCCGCAGGTGTTCTGCATGGACGAGCCGCTGTCCAACCTGGACGCGAAACTGCGGGTGAGCACCCGGTCCCAGATCGCGGCCTTGCAGCAGCGTCTCGGCACGACCACGGTCTACGTCACCCACGACCAGGTCGAGGCGATGACGATGGGGCACCGCGTTGCCGTGCTCCGTGACGGCGCGCTGCAGCAGATCGCCTCTCCGCGAGAGCTTTACGACAACCCACTGAACACTTTCGTCGCCGGCTTCATCGGTTCGCCCGGCATGAACCTGCTCGAAGCACCCGTAGTCGACGGGGAAGCAGTCCTCGACGGGCTACGAATCCCGCTGCCCCGCAGTGTTTCCGGTGCCCGTGTGGTCCTCGGCATCCGACCCGAATCCTGGGAGGTCACCGCCGACCCCGCGGGCATCACCGTCGTCGCCGAACTGCTCGAGGAACTGGGCGCGGAATCCTTCGTCTACACCCACGGCGCGGGCACCGACTGGTCCACCCGCTCCGGCAAGATCGTCGTCCGCGTGGACCGCCGCTTTCACACCACCCTCGGCGAAACCCTGCACCTGCGGCCGAAGCCCGACGAGGTGTTCTTCTTCGACGCCGAAACGGAACTTCGCCTGAGGTGAGAACCGGGCGTCAGGACAGGCCCGCCGCGGTACGTCGACCGATCGCGGCGTTGAGGGCGTCGAGTTCGGCGAGGATGTCGGTGGCGGCCCAGATCCGATTGCGTTTGGAGTCGGAGACGACTTCGAGAACGCCCATGTCGACGAGTCGTTCGAGGGCCCGGTAGGTGGCCGAGTCGGTAGTCGCGGTGATGGCGTTCGCGACGGCGATCGTGAGAATCGGCTGCTCGAGCAGGTTCGCCAGGAGCGCTTCGTCGGCGGAACCGCCGCGGGGGCGGGCGCGGTCTCGCCAGCGCTGGGGGAGTGCGGCGAGGGTGCGGGCGGAGTCGATCGCCGCCTCGCTGGCGTACACCGCGGCGAGCGCCAGATAGACGACGAACTCGTCGGCGGCGCCGGTGCGATAGGCGGCCAGTTGGGCGAAGTAGCGCGAGGTGTCGGCGAGCATCACCGACGCCAAGGGAACGGTGACCCGGTCGGTGAGCCCACGTCGGCGCAGAATGGCGCTCACCAGGGCGCGGCCGATCCGGCCGTTGCCACTGACGAACGGGTGGATCGACACGAACTGAGCGTGCGCGATCGCGGCCTGGACGAGGATCGGCAGATCCCCGCGCGCCGCGAAGGTGAGCAGGTCGGCCATCAACGCGGGCACCAGTTCTGGTGGCGGCGGCACATACAGCGCGTTGAGCGGCGTGTAATCGCTGCCGCCGATCCAGGTTTGGACGGTGCGCAAGCGCCCGGCCTTCTCCCACTCCGGAGCGATCAGCACGCGATGGGCACCGAGCAGGCTTTCCCGCGTGATCCGGCCGGTCGCCGCCGTGTCGACCAAGCCTGCGAGTGCGCGCACCGCGCCGACCTGTGACGCCGCCTCGGCGCCTGCCGTCGCGCCGCCGAAGGCTTTGCTGAATGCTCGCCAGCCCGCGTCGATGTGCTCTATTCGCGACGACGCGACCGCCTCGCTGCGCAGCAGGAATTCGCGCAGCGGTGCCGAATACTGGCCTTGGCCGGCCTCCAGATGTGTCACCGCGATCACCGCGGCTTCACTGGCCGATGTTGTTCGCCGCGTGGCGAAATCGAGCTCGGCGATGAACGGGGGGATCGACACCTCGACCTGCTCGGGCATGGGGCCGACCCGCGGACCTCGTCCGTCTCGCTCCGACCAGGGACGCTGCTCCGTGCGGTGGGCCGGCCAATTCATGCGCTCTTACTGTACTTTCGCTATAGAAAACGCTACGAACTTGTCGGCTACTCGCGTTTTTCGGAGGGAACGTCAGTAGCGAGCCGACTACTCGCCGCTGGTATCGCTAGGTGTGATCGGTGGTCGCGTGGCTCCGCGCTCGGGCTACCGCCTGCCCGATGCCCTCGGTGAAGGGGTCGCCGTGGCCGGGCAGGACCAGGTCGGCGGCGAGGTCCTCGAGAGCGGCCAGGGCTGTCAGGGTTCGCGGGGTCGAGTGGTTGAAGAAGTCGGGAAGTACCTGGGGGCCTTGGAATTTCGAGGTGGGATGGGCGGTAACCAGGGTGTCGCCGGTGGCTACCGCGCCCGCTGCCGCGAGATGGAAGGCGCAGTGACCGGAGGTGTGTCCCGGGGTGGGGATCGGCGTGGGGTGGCCGGGGAGATCCAGCGCGCCGTCGGTGGGGAAGGGCTGGATGTGGGGGACCGGGTTCTTGCGCAAGCCGCCCGCGCGGGTGATCCGCAGGGCCCAGCCGCAGGTGGAGATGTCGGTGAGACGTTTGATGACATCGAGCGGCGTGGCGGACTCGTGGACCTCGCCCTTGGCGTGGGCCACCTCGAGCCGGCTGGTGTAGGCGGGAATGCCGTATGTCGCCTGGAGGTAGTTGAGAGCGCCGACATGATCGAGATGCGCGTGGGTCAGCAGGACCGCGGTGATGTCGCGAGGCCGGTGGCCGAGGGCTTCGACGGCGGCTTCGATCCGGCCGGCGTCGCCGTGCCAACCCGCGTCGATCAGCGTCAGGTCGCGGCCTTCGCGGAGCAGGACCATGTTCACATCTGTGCCCGCGATGGTGAAGACATCGTCGGCTACTTGCTGATACCGCACTGATCGAACCCCTTCTCGAGCAACCGGTCTGACCCTACCGGCGGGATGCCGCCGGCAGGATCGAGCACGTCACCAGATCGTCACGCGCTGCGCGGGATCGAGGTACAGCGCGTCGTCGGGGGTCACGTCGAAGGCTTCGTAGAAGCTGTCGATATTGCGGATCACCGCGTTGCAGCGGAACTCCGGCGGAGAATGCGGGTCGACGGCGAGGCGGCGGATCGCCTCCTCGGTGCGGGCCTTGGTGCGCCAGACCTGCGCCCAGCCGTAGAAGACGCGCTGCAAACCGGTGAGGCCGTCGATGACCGGCGGCTCCTTGCCGTCGAGCGAGATCTTGTAGGCGGCGAGGGCGATCGAGAGGCCGCCCAGGTCGCCGATGTTCTCGCCGATGGTGAACTCGCCGTTGACGGTGTGCTCGTCGTCCAGGTCGGCGGGGGAGAGCACGTTGTACTGGTCGATCAGGGCCTTGGTGCGCTTGCCGAATTCGGCGCGGTCCTCGTCGGTCCACCAGTCCTGCATGTTGCCGTCGCCGTCGTACTTGGCGCCCTGGTCGTCGAAACCGTGGCCGATCTCGTGACCGATCACCGCGCCGATCCCACCGTAGTTCGCGGCGTCGTCGGCGTTCATGTCGAAGAACGGCGGCTGCAGAATCGCTGCCGGGAAGACGATCTCGTTCATGCCGGGGTTGTAGTAGGCGTTCACGGTCTGCGGGGTCATGAACCATTCACCGCGATCGACCTCGCCACCCAGTTTGCCCAGATCACGGTCGTGATCGGCGGCATGACCACGGCGGTAGTTGCCGACGAGGTCGGTCGCGTCGATCTCCACCGCGGAGTAGTCGCGCCAGGTGTCGGGGTAACCGATCTTGGGGGTGAACTTCTCCAGCTTGGTCAGTGCGGCGGCGCGGGTGTCGGGACCCATCCACTCGAGGTCGGCGATATTGCGGCGGTAGGCCTCCTGCAGGTTGGCCACCAGCTCGACCATGCGGGCCTTGGCCTGCGGCGGAAAATGCCGGGCCACATACAGTTTGCCGACCGCCTCGCCCAGCAGCTCCTGCACCAGCGACACTCCGCGCTTCCAGCGCTCGCGGTTCTGCTCGGCCCCGGTGAGGGTGCGGCCGTAGAAGCCGAAATACTCCTCGACGATCTCGTCGGTGAGGAACCCGGCGCGCGCGTGCAGCACCTGCCAGGCCGTCCACGCCTGCCAATCCGCCTGCGGCAGTTCGGCCCACGCGGTGGCGAAGGCACGCAGGTAGTCGGGCTGGCGCACAACGAGCTCGGCGAACAGGTCCTCGCCGTCACGGTCGAGACCGGCGGCGACACCGTCGACCCAGGCGGCCCAGTCGAATTCCGGGTTCTCGGCGACCAAGTCGGCGAAAGTAGTGAGGTTGTAGCTCTTTTCGGCGTCCCGTCGGCGCACTACATCCCAGTGCCCCGCGGCGAGGGTGCGTTCCAGCTCGAACACGCGACGGGCGGCGTCGGCCGGATCAGCGGGGAGCAGGCCCTCCAACGACGCGTCCGCGGCGGCGATGGTGAACATCTTGGTGATGTGGGCGAGGTAGGCGTCGCGGATCGGCGCGAACTCCTCGGAGCGGTAGTAGGACTCGTCGGGCAGCCCGATGCCCGACTGGGTCGCGTGCACGAGGTAGCGGGTGGAGTTCTTGTCATCGGTATCGACGTAGTAGGCGAGTGCGCCACGCACGCCCGTGCGCTGCAAGCGGCCGAGCAGAGCGGCGAACGCGCTCGGATCGGCGACCTCGGCGATCGAGCGCAACTCCTCGGCGATGGGGGAGAACCCGGCCGCGGCGACCACATCGGTGGCCATGAAGCTGGTGAACAGATCCCCGATCTTGCGGGCGTCGGCATCGTCGGCCGCACCGGAGGCGCTGTCGGTGATGATCGCCTGGACATCGAGCTCGGCCTGGTCGTACAACGTGCGAAACGCACCGTCGACGGCGCGGTCGGCCGGGATCTCGTATCCGGCCAGCCACCGCCCGTTGACGTGTGCGAACAGATCGTCCTGCACCCGCACATCTTGATCGCGGAAGGACAGATCAATACCGGAGGGAGCACTCAGATCGGAAGTCACGCCCCCAGTATGCCGTGTTGTTTGCGGCCGGCGCCGCTGGTTCTCGGCGCTCGACTCCGCGAACCGGCCGCTGCGCCGCCATCGTGGGCGGCGCCTACACGGAGGCGAATTCGTTGTCTCGGACGCCGGCTACGAAGGCTTCCCATTCGGGGGCGGTGAAGTGGAGCAGGACGTCTTCGTGGCGGAGGGTGGCCGAACCGTCGGGGGAGACGTGGGCGACCAGGTCGGGGTGGCGGCGCGAAGTCAGGACGCAGTGCAGGAAGGCGGTCCACAAGGCGGTGTCGACGGTAATGATGGGCTCGTCGAGGCCGGCGTTCATCGGGTTGCGGCGGAATTTGCTGTCTCGTATCTGGACAGCGTCTCCGTCGAAACGAACCTCGACACATTGGTTGCCGTTATTCGAGCGTGACGAGGTGAACCAGCCGTGTTCGGCCGGGCTGCGGCGAGCGGTGGTGGACATGCCCCAAATCTTACACGCTCGCATACTCCCTGATCAGGGCGAGAGATTCGGTGCGGGAAAGGGATTGCTCGCGAGCACGCACGTACGCGAAGCCGAGATCGCGGACCTGTTCGGCGTCGTCGACATGACCGCCGAACACCGCGCTCTCCGCCCACGCGAAGGTCGGTAGCTGATCGCTTGCGAAGTCGAGCAGATGGAAGCTGGATCCGCCGAGCACCGCGCCTTCGGGCGCACTGAAGGGGATGACGCGCACCTCGACGGTGTCGAGTTCACGTACCAGCGTGACCAGGTGCCGCAACTGCTCACGCAGCACCTCGCCGCCGCCGGTCTGCTGACGCAGGGTGGCCTCGCCGAGCACGGCGGTGAGTTCGAGTGGATCGGGTTCGCGCAGTCGCCGTTGCCGGCGCAGTCTTATCGAGACTAATTGGTCTACTTGCACCGGGCGGATCATCACATCGGCGCTGATCAGCGCCCGGGCGTAGGCCTCGGTCTGCAACAACCCCGGCACGATCATGCTGTCGTAGCTGCGGACGCTCTGCGCACCCGCCTCCATCCCGTACAGCCGCTGCAATTCGGGGCCGATCAGGGCCGACGAGGCCGTCGCCCACCAACCGCGCTGCTTGCTGGCCGCGAGCAGGGCGAGCAGTTCCCGCCGCTCGTCGGGCGCCACATCGAGCACGTCGAGAACCGGCTCGATGGTGGTCCGGGTGAGCACCCTCCTACCCTTCTCGACATGCGACCAATTGGCGGGCGTGAACCCGACGCGACGGGCGAAACCAGCCGAATCGAATCCGCGCTGCTCGCGGAGTTCGCGCAATCGCAGGACGAGTTCCCACCGCGCGACGGTCGGCGAAACGGGAGCCATGGGCCGCTATCGTACGCCGATCGACACACCAGCTACTGACTATTGTCAGCGCGGTTGTGCGGCTATAGGCTGTGCGGAACGGTCTTTTTCTCTCACGTCCTGCCGTTATGAAAAGTTTCTCGCGCTACCCGGTCGTGATGCTCCACCTCTCACCGAGATTCGCTCCCATCGAGCGAATTCACAGCTACATCGAGCCAGCGTCGACAGAGACGAGGTCGTGATGAGCACGTTGCGCACTGATGAGGACAAGGGCGGGTATACGGCGGCCGAGGAATACTCGGCCACCCAGGACGCGCTGGCGCGCTGTCGCCAGTACCGCAAGCATCATGGCCTCTACGGCGTCGTCGACGCGGCGCTGGGGCGGATCGTGCTCGAGATCGGCTCCGTCGGCGCGGTCGTGATGCCCTCGACCCTGGGCGAACGAGTCCGCGGCCAGCTCGTCACGCGGGGCCTGCGGTGCGGGCCGATCATCGCCCATCCGCGCTCCGGCCGCTGGACCTTCCTCACCGGGCCGGTCGACAACTCCTACCTCGACACCGTGCTGTTCGCCGAGTTGTTCCGGGTGTGCGCCTCCGTCGCCTTACCCGGCAGCGACGTCGTCCTGCCGTCGCCCGCCGACGAGCGCAGCGGCTATCGCACCTGGATGCAGCCGCCCGACGGTGATTTCCGGCCGGATTTCGCGCAGATCGTCGCCGCTACCCGCACCAATGCCAGGTCGGCGACCCTGTCACGGCAGCCGGGTTCGGCCTGAGCTCACTGCCCGCCCAGCCGGGCGTGCATTTCCCAGACCAGCACCTCGGCGTCGCCGTGCGGGCGGATCAGCTGGCCGCCGGAGCGGGTCAGCCGGATCGCGTCACCCTGGGACATGATGCCGAGACCCTCGACGTCGATCTCCCCGCGTGCGACGAAAACATGCAGGTAGGGGGCATCGGGAAGGGTCACACCGGGACTGTCGGCCGTCATCCGGGCCACATGCATGGCAGCGTGCGAGGAATTGATCGCGATCGCGGTGCGGTCGCGATAGCGCGGTAGCCCGGAGGCGACGGTGACCAAACCACCGCGCGCGAGTTCGTCATCGATCTCGAGCTGCTGGTAGCCGGGGTCGACACCGGGCTCGTCGGGGACCACCCACATCTGCACGAAATGCACGGGTTCGTTGTGCGTGTTGCCGTCGAGGCGCCATGAGTCGTTCTTCTCCGAGTGCATGATGCCGGTGCCGGCGCTCATCCGCTGGGCCAGACCCGGGTAGATCACCCCGTTGTGTCCCAGCGAGTCCTGATGCACGAGGCTGCCGCCGAGCACCCAGGTGACGATCTCCATGTCTCGGTGCGGGTGCGTGTCGAAGCCCTCGCCGGGCAGCACCACGTCCTCGTTGTTCACCAGCAACAGCCCGTGATGGGTGTTGTCGGGGTCGTAGTGCTCGCCGAACGAGAACGAATGCTTGGAGTCGAGCCACGGGATCCGCGTCTTCATCCGGTCGCCACCGCGGTGTAGTTCGATCCGCGGAGGTGTCGTCGATGGGGGCGTCACAGGTCAATTCTGGCACCCCTGGTGCGGATGTGGGGCTCACGGGTTGTGCGTGGTCACCTGGACAGTTGCCTTGGCATTAGGGTCATGGCGTGTCGACTCATCCCCCGGACGGCTCGAATACGGCGGATGAGCAGCCGATCTCGATGAGACATCTACTCGGCGACATCCGTGGCGTGTTCCGGCGGAATCCGCGGATGCCGCGCCTGGCGCTGCTACGGCTGGCCGCGCAGTTCGGCGACGGGATGTTCCAGGCGGCGCTGTCGGGTGCCATCCTGTTCAACCCCGAACGCGAGACCGATCCGTTGGCGATCGCCGCCGGGTTCGCGGTGCTGCTGCTGCCTTATTCGGTGCTCGGGCCCTACGCGGGCGCGCTACTGGATCGGTGGGATCGGCGCGGTGTGCTGTTGGTCGCGAGTGTGGCGCGGGCGGTGCTGATCGCCGCTGCCGCGACCTGCTTGTTCCTCGGTGTGGGGGAGGCGCCGCTGCTGGTGTTGGCGCTGGCGACAGTGGGGATCAGTAGGTTCGTGCTGGCCGGTGTGTCGGCGGCGCTGCCCCGGGTGCTCGAACAGCACTGGCTGGTGCCGATGAATTCGGTGCTGGCGACGGTGGCCTCGGTGTGTGCCGGGATCGGAGCGGCAACATCGGTGGCGGTGATCGCGCTGATCGGCGCGGGTGACGCGGCCTCGGCGGTGGCGGTGGTGCTCAGCGGGATCGGCTCGCTGGTCGGCGCGGTGCTGGCCTACGGATTCCGCCCCCATGTGCTCGGGCCCGATCGCGGTTCGGCCGGGACGGAGACCGCCGTGCACGCCATCGCGGCCGGTCTGCGCACCGGCGCGCGGGCGGTCTGGCATTCGGTCCACGTGACGACAGCGATGATCGGGATCGGCGCGCATCGCATCGTGTTCGGGACGAACACCCTGATCATGGTGCTCGTGCTGCGTCAGCCGAGCGACGGCGACCAGATGAGCGGCGGCCTGGTCGGCTTCGGGGTCGCGATCGGCTTCGCGGCGGCGGGCATGCTGTTGGCCGCGATTCTCACGCCGATCCTGATCCCGCGCCTGGGCAGGCCGCGCACCGTGCTGGCCGGGCTCACGACGGCGGTGATCGTGCAGCTCACGCTCGTGACGCCGATCGCGCTGGCGACCGGCCCGGCGACCGACAACGCGCACCGACTGCTGCTGGTCGGCGCGTTCGGGCTCGGCCTGGCCGGCCAGACGATCAAGCTGACCGGCGACACGAGCATGCAGATCGACATCGACGACGATCAGCGCGGGCAGGTATTCGCCCTGCAGGACACGGTTTTCAACGTCTGCTTCGTCTTGGCGATCGCGGTGACCGCGCTGGTGATCCCGGCCGACGGACATTCGATCGGGGTGGTGCTGGCCGGTGCCGGGGTCTACGTCCTCGGCATCGCGGCCATCGCGCTCAATTCCCGTCGAGCCAGGGTGGCCTGCTGAGGGTGCCCGCGGGTTCCTTGGCCAGCACCGTTCGGTGATCGACCGTGGCCAACGGGATATCGGGGAGGAAGGCATCGTTGTCGATGCCGGTGTCGTAGTCGATCCAGAGCGCGTCGACGGCGCTCGTGTCGGCCAAATCGTCGTGGCTCGACCAGTGGTGCACGCCCGCGTCGCCGGTTCCGAAGACGTACTCGATTTCGTTCACATCTGTTTGGACGCACGGCAACAGCGATCGGTTCCGGTAAGTTCACACAAGATCACAGGTGTACCTCGCCGACACCGATTCGAGGGAGCCAGATGCGCGCAAGACCGGTATCGCACGGAACTGCCGCCGTGGGAGTGGTGCTGTCGGCCATTCTCGCTGTTCCCGCGCAGGCGGGCCCGCTGCCCTGGGTGCCGCCCCCGGTGAACATCTGCGGGGAAACAGGATTCGACCCGGTCAACCGGCTGCCCGATCCGGCCGCACCGCCCCCGCCGATCCTGCCGCCGAGCATCGACATCCCGGTCTGGGTACCCCAGCTGACGCCGGTGCCGATTCCCGATCCGCCGCACGACCAGACCCGCGTCGTGCAGGTTCCGCTGCCCTCGGACCCGTGCCGGAATCCGTGTCCGGACGTCAGGGACACGCCGGAACCCGAACCCGAAAGTACCGACGAGACAACCTCGACCGGTTCGGCGGTCGCGTTGCCGCGAATCAGGATCAATCCCGAGATCGAGCCCATTCCGATCCCGGTGCCCGGCGGCGAGGGCGAACCTGCCCAGCAAGCGCCCACGCCGGTGATCCGGCCGGTCGAACGGGGACCGCTGGGAGCGCCGGTCGCGCCCGCGAGGGTGGAGTCCGTGCGGCTCGTCGACCAGGTCACCGGGCACGGCTCGGCCAACCGGACCGATATGCGCTGGCAGGTCGACGGCACCGACCTCGGACTGTTCTGGGAAACCGAACCGGGCAAGGTCGCCATGGTCTTCGGCGACACCTTCGGCGAGGGCTGGGCCTACGGCGGCGCGGGCGCCGACACCGCCGACTGGCGCTCGAATGTGCTCGCCTACAGCACCGACAAGGACCTGAGCGACGGAATCACCATCGACTCGATGGTGCAGGACAGCCCCTGCCACGCCGCGGAGCTCCTCGGCAGCCGCAAGATCAAGAACTGGGAGACCACCACCATCCCGACCTCGGGATTCGCGCTCGGAAACCGACAATTCATGAGCTATATGTCGGTGAACCACTGGTCGAAGATCCCCGGTATGTGGATGACGAACTACGGCGGACTCGCCTACTCCGACGACGGCGGCCAGACCTGGACCAAGGATCAGCATGCCCGCTGGGAGAACATGTTCGGGCTGGGGCAATTCCAGGTGGCCGCGATGGTGCCGCACGGGGATTACGTCTACATGTTCGGCACGCCCAACGGCCGGATCGGGCTGATCGGGCTGGCCAGGGTGCGCAAGGACGACGTGCTCAACAAGTCGGCCTACCAGTACTGGGTGGACGGCAATTGGGCGCCCACGTCGGCGAATTCGGCGACACCGCTGGTCTACGGCACAGCCAGTGAGCTGTCGGTGCGGTTCGACGAGGAGAGCGGGCAGTGGCAGATGGTCTACCTCGATTCGGCCGCGAGCCAGATCGTGTTGCGGACCGCGGGTAGCCCCCAGGGCGCGTGGACCTCGACGGTGCCGCTGGTGTCCACCGAGATGTATCCGAAGGCGTACGGCGGGTTCATCCATCCCTGGTCGACCGCGCGGGATCTGTATTTCACGATGTCGGCATGGGACAGCTACAACGTGTATCTCATGCACGCCCGGTTGAATCCGCCGCGCTGATCGCCGGCGCGGGCACGAACAGCAGCGTGGCACCCGGGCGCGCCTGCGCGATGCGGTCGACATCGGCGTCGAGCACGACGGCGATCACCGGGTACCCGCCCGTGATCGGGTGGTCGGCCAGGAACACGACCGGCTGACCGTTCGGTGGCACCTGCACCGAGCCCAACGCCACGCCCTCCGATGGCAATTCGCGCGCGATCGAACGCACCAGCGGCGGTCCGTCGGCGCGATCCAGGCGTACGCCGACCCGGTCAGTATCGGTGGATACGGTCCAGGACCCACGAAACAGCTGATCGGGGTCGGTGAACCAATCAGCGCGTGGGCCAGGACAAGCCCGGACCGTGAGCACTTCCGGGGGCAACGCGACCGGCGCGAAGTCGACGGTCGGCAGGGTGCGCGGCGGGGGACCGACGGGTAACTGCGTACCGACGTCCAGCGGGTCCGGTCCGATGCCGGACAGCGTGTCGCGGCTGCGCGAGCCCAGCACCTTGGCCACTTCGATCCCGCCGCGCACCGCCACATAACTGCGGAGACCGGTGCTCGCCAGACCGAGTCGCAGCACCTGCCCCTCGTCGAGTTCGAGCACACTGGCGTGGCCGACCGGAGTGCCGTCGACGGTGGCGGGGGCGGGGGCGCCGGTGACCGCGACGGTGAGGTGACCGTCGGCGCGCAGGGCGAGGCCGCCCAGCAGCACCTCGATGGCGGCGAAGTTCTCCGGATTGCCGACCAGCCGGTTCGCCAGCCGCAGTGACCCGCGATCGGCCGCGCCCGCCTGGCCGACGCCGGAATCGAACCAGCCCTGTCTGCCCAGGTCTTGCACCGTCGCGAGCGGTCCCACCCGCTCGATATAGATCAACATGCGATCTGTCCCCGATTCGCTGTCGAGGCGGCGCGTCGTTGAGCAGCCCTTGATTTTCCGCCGAAGCGCTAGTCCTGCGCGGCGACGAACCTGATCACCGATCCCGCCCGCACCAGCGCGGGTGGATCGCGGTCCACCGCCCACATGCGGAGATCGGTGGTGCCGATCACTTGCCATCCGCCCGGTGTGCCGCGTGGATACACCGCCGAATATCCGCCCGCCAGCGCCACCGAACCCGCCGGGATCGCCGTACGGGCACCAGCGCGTCGCGGCACGGTGAGCCTGCCGTCCGGCGAGGTGAGATAGCCGAAACCGGGCGCGAAACCGACGAACGCGCACCGCCAGTCGGTGCCGGTGTGCGCCGCGATCACCGCCGGGATCGACAGGCCGAGCAGCTCGGCCACCTCGGGCAGATCCGCGCCGTCGTAGCGAACGGGAATCTCCACGACAGGCTCGCCATCGGGCGCTGTTCCACGGGAAACATCCGGCGAATCCACCTGCGGTGGCTCCTGATCCAACCGGTCGAGCAGCGCGACGAGTTCGCGGCGGACCTGCACGCCGTAGCTCACCGAATGCATGGTGACCAGCACCGTCTCCGCCGCCGGCAGCACATCCTCGACGCCGGCGATCGCGTGCACGCGCAGCGCAGAGGCCAAGCGCTGCACCGGACGCGGGTCGTCGAGGGTGATGAGCACGGCGCGATCACCCGCGGGTCGGATCCGCGCGTTCCAATCGATGTCCATCTTGCCTCCCGCCCCTCAGCTGAACGACTCCACCGGTACCCCGGCTTCATCGAGCGCCCCCCGAATCCGGCGGGCCATCTCGACGGCCGCCGGAGAGTCGCCGTGGACACACACGCTGGCCACGGACACGGCGACCGTACCGGGACCGTCTACGGTACGCGCGGTCCCCGACAGCGCAAGGGATGTCGCCTGCGCCACAGCGTCGTCGGGTGACAGCACCGCCCCGGCAACTCCGCGCGGGGCCAGCGAACCTGTTGCAGTGTAGGCCCGGTCGGCGAATCCCTCCGCGACGAAACCCACGCGCGGCGCGGCCGCCCGTGCCAGTTCCGTGCCCGCCGGGCCGAGCAACGCCAACCCCGGTTCGGCCTCCGCCACGGCGGCGACCAGGGCCTCGGCGAGCAGGCGATCGCGGGCCGCCGCGTGATAGAGCGCGCCATGGGGTTTCACGTACCGCACCCGATCGCCCGCGGCCCGCGCGAAGGCCGCGAGTGCGCCGATCTGATAGAGTACCTCGTCGCGCAGATCGGCCGGGGCGATGGCGATATCGCGGCGGCCGAAACCGACCAGATCGCGATAGCCGACGTGCGCGCCGATCCGCACACCCTTTGCCACCGCGAGTTCGCAGGTGCGGCGCATGATCGTCGGGTCACCCGCGTGGAAGCCACACGCGATGTTGGCGCTGGTCACGATGTCGAGCATGGCGGCGTCGTCGCCCATCCGCCACGGGCCGAAGCCTTCGCCCAGATCACTGTTCAGGTCCAGCGGCATGCGATGCCCTCCGGTCTTTCGCGGGTCACTCGCCGGGAAGGTACCCCGGTATTTCGAGCATGAACGCACAGATTCATACCGTTGTCACCGGGGCGCGGTTCAGCAGGCGTACACACCGACCTCGGTGGCCTTCACCGCGAAGTACACCTGCGCACCGAGGCTGAGCTGGAGTTGGGCGACCGCGGCCGGGGTCAGATCCGCGCACAAGCCGGGCGCGCGCGGCGCGTCACCGCGGACCCGGACGATGCCGCCGCGGTCGGTGATCTCCACGATGTCGACCCTGAAGACGTTGCGCGGGCTGCCGCCGGGACGGGTGCGAAACACCGAGACCGCCGCCGGCGAGAAGACCGCGGCGGCGGGAGCGCCGGGGACGAAATCGCCGACGACGCGGCCATCGACACCGAGGTCTTCCACGAGCACAGTCCCGAAGGTCGGCGCCGGATCACCGAGGTGGTCATGATGGATCCGCGGCACCGAAGGTTCGACGAGGCCCGACCGGCTCGCTGAGCGCGCCTGGTCCGGGGTCGAGTGGCGATCCTGCCGCGCCTCGACCACCGGTTCGAGCGCCGACTCGACACCGGTACCGCGCAGGAGATTGAGCCCGGCGATCCGAGCGGCAAACGGGTTGCGGGGGTGCGACATCACTGTGGCCACGGGCCCGGATTCGACCACGCGACCCGCTTCCAGGACGACAAGCCGGTCGGCGAGGGTGATGGCGTCGATGATGTCGTGGGTGACCAGGACCGCGCAGCGGGGGTGGTCACGGCCGGGTTCGTCGCGCAGGACGCGCCGCAACAGGGTGCGCATGGCCGGGGCCACGTCGACATCGAGGGCCGACATGGGTTCGTCGAGGAGCAGCAGATCCGGGTCGACGGCGAGGGCTCGGGCCAGCGCCACGCGCTGGGCTTGGCCGCCGGAGAGGGCGCCGGGGTGGCGGTCGGCGAGGTCGGTGGCGTCGACCGCTGTCAGCCAGTCGGTGGCGGTCTTTCGCGCGGCGGCGTGCTTCGCACCTCGGCTGCGTGGGCCGAAGGCAACGTTGTCGCGCACGCTGAGATGGGGGAACAGGAGTGGATCCTGGGCGAGCAGGCAGACCCCGCGTCGATGTGGGGGTAGCGCGATGCCTTTCGCCGCGTCGGTGAGCGTGCGGTCACCGAGTCGTACCTGTCCTTCGTCGGGAACGATCAGCCCGGCGATCACCTGCAGGAGACTGGATTTGCCCGCCCCGTTCGGACCGAGCACGGCCAGCACCTCGCCGGGGGCTACCTCGATCCGTACGTCGAGATCGCGCGCGGCGATCCGCGCGCAGACCGACAGACCGGTCGAGCGGCGCGGTGACGCGACCGTGGCGGCCGACGAATCCCCGGTCACTTCGCACCGCCGATCAGCGGCGCGTCAGCGGTTGCCCGCGCACCGCCGCTACGGAGTTGCGTGCCGGGAATCGGACTGGTTCGGCGATAGGCGAGCAGGACGATCAGAACAGCGACGACGATCAGCACGACCGAGAGCGCCACGGCGGCGTCGGGATCGGCTTCGCGCTGGAGATAGATCTCCAGGGGCAGGGTGCGGGTACGGCCCTGGAGGCTGCCCGCGAAGGTGAGAGTGGCGCCGAATTCGCCGAGGGCGCGGGCGAAGGCGAGTACCGCGCCGGAGATCAGGGCGGGGCGAAGCAGCGGCAGGGTGATCCGCCACCAGACCGTGCTCGGCCCCGCACCGAGCGTCGCGGCGATCTGCTCGTAGCGACTGCCCGCTGTCCGCAACGCCCCTTCCAGCGTGAGCACCAGAAAAGGCAGCGCCACAAAGGTTTGCGCCAGGATCACAGCGAAGGTACTGAACGCGATCTGAATTCCCACGGCTTCCAGGTGTTCGCCCAACAGCCCGCGCCGACCGAACGTGTAGAGCAGCGCGATGCCCCCGACCACCGGCGGTAACACCAACGGCAGCAACACAAGTGCCCGCAACACCGGCAACCCGCGCCATCGGGCGCGCGCCAGCACCGCCGCCATCGGCACCCCGAACACCAGGCACAACACTGTACTCGAGGCCGCGGTCCGCAAGCTCAACCACAGTGCGTCCCTCGAGGCTTCGGTGCTCACCAGCTCGACAAACCGACCCCACTCGACCCCCCAGGCCAACGCCACCAACGGAAGTACCACCAGCGCGAACCCGATGACGGCGGGCACCGACATCCACCGAGGCAGCCCGGTGCTCACGCGGCACCGAGTCCTGGCGCACACAGGGTCCTCACGACGCCGACCAACCAGCACCCGCTGATCCGGTCCCGGTGATACCGGGTTCGTCTACCGCGCCGCCCCCGATCACGGCGCACCGAACCCCGCGGCGGCGAGAGCCGCTCGACCGGTGGGCCCGGTGACCAAGTCGGCGAACCTTCGCGCATGCGCCGCCTGCGTCGAATCCGCCACCACCGCAATCGGATATGTGTTCACAGCCGCCGACGCCTCGGGGACGGCGACCGTGCTCACCTTCGCACCCGCGGCGGCGGCATCGGTCACGTAGACGAAGCCCGCGTCGGCTTGGCCGGAAGTCACCTTGGTGAGCACATCGGCGACCGAGGACTCCTCGCTCACCGGGCGCAGGGTGGCGCCCGCGGCATCGGCGACCATTTTCGTCGCCCGACCGCACGGAACCTGCGGCGCGCAGACAACCAGCGTGGCGTCGGCAAGGTCGTTGATCCCGTTGATGCCCTTGGGATTTCCCGGTGCGGTGACCAACGTGAGGACATTGGTGGCGAAAGTCGCCGGCGCCTCGGTGATTCGGCCGCCCCGCACGACCTTGTCCATCGTCGGCTGGTCGGCGGCGGCGAAAACATCGGCGGGAGCGCCCGCTTGCAGCTGCGCGGCCAGATCGGAGGATCCCGCGAACGAGAACTGCACGTCCACACCGGGATCGGCGGCTTCGAAGTCCTTCTCCAAGCCGGTGAAAACGCTCTTCAACGAGGCCGCCGCGAACACCGTCAGCGTGGAACTGCCCGAATCATCACTGCCGCAACCACTCACGCCGAGCACCAGTGCGGCGGCGAGCGCGAACCGGCCGATCACTCGGCGGCCTTCTCGATCACGACCGTCGTCGCCTTGACGCTCGCCAGCGCGACACTGCCCGGTTCGAGGCCCAGCTCGCGCACCGATTCACTGCTCATCAGCGAGACCACAGTGAAAGGGCCGCACTGCATCTGCACCTGCGCCATCACCGTGTCCGACACCACGCGGGTGACCAGACCCGGGAACCGATTGCGCGCGGAGCTGGCACTACCCACCTGCGTGTGCGGCGTGCGCGCCTGACCGACGGCGTGTTCGGCCAGCTCCTTGCCGTCCAGCACCAAGCGGCCCGCGGCGTCTTTGGTCGCTGTCAGGGCGCCCGCGTCGATCCAGCGACGCACCGTGTCGTCGCTGACGCCGAGCAGATCGGCCGCTTCCTTGATTCGCAGTTTCGCCACACCGTCAGGATAGGTCCGCAGATACGGATAAAACAAGGAAATGGCTCCGCACTTTCGGAAGCAACGCGCCGTGATGATCGGCGCGCGGTGATCTCGCCTCATCAGGTCACATCTCATGGTCAGCGGCGATCCGGCCAAGTACGCTCGAAGCCATCATGGCCACGTATTTCGATCCGAAGTCCTGGTCACTGGCGGGCGCTGTCGACATGGGCAAACGCCTGCTCGACCCGTCGTGGATCGACCAGTGGCTCGGCTTCACCACGTCCTGGGCCGACCCCGTCGCCGACCTGGGTTCCGGAACCGTCACCGCGCTCATGCCCGATGTGCTGATGACCGTGCTCAGCGAGGGCATCCTCAGCCGTTTCGGCGGCCAGCAGATCAGCGCCACGCTGCTCGAGCACGACCTCACCGCCACCCTCGACTCGTTCAAGGTGCGCAGACGCGGCGCTCACTTCCAGAGCAAAACGGTGCTCTCGAACCTGGTCTGGGACTCACATCCCTTCGACACGGTCACCGTGATCGCGCACGGAGTCCGCCTGATTCCCGGTGTGCCGACCAAAGTCCGGGTCCAGCAACTCGACATCGAGGGCACCATCGGGATCGGTGCGATGGTGGACTGGGTGGACGCCCAGAATCTGGACTGGCGGGTGCGCCTCGACGATCACGGACACATTGTCGCGACGCATCGCACGCGCAAGATGCGGGCGGTCGTCGACGGGCAGGTCTACGACAACCTGCTCACCCTCGACATCCGCAAAGCCAGCTGGTACGGCATCCGCCTGCCCAAACGCGTCGTACCCGCACCCGCGCTGCTGCTCGACGACCTGCCCAACCGGGCGAGCATCTCCTACGCGCACCGCCGCGGCGACGTGGTGAAGTTCCGGCTCGAACTGCCCGAGACCACCGGTTCGTTCGACCTCTCCCAGATCCGCGACGCCATCATCGCCGGGACAACGCTGATCGTGTTCTGATCAGTTCTGCTGGGTCCACCATTCCCGCAGGGCCGCTTCGGCCTCTTCGCGCGTCATCGGACCACGGTCCAGGCGCAGGTCTTTGAGGAACTTCCAGGCCTTGCCCACCTGCGGACCCGGCGGCAGACCGAGCAGTTCCATGATCGCGTTGCCATCCAGATCTGGCCGAACCCGCGCCAGGTCCTCCTGCGCCCGCAGCGCCGCGATCCGCTCTTCCAGTTCGTCGTAGGTCGAGCTCAGGGCCGCCGCGCGGCGCTTGTTGCGAGTCGTGCAGTCGGCGCGCACCAGTTTGTGCAGGCGATCGAGCAGATCGTCGGCGTCGGTGACATACCGGCGCACCGCCGAATCCGTCCACTGCCCCTTGCCGTACCCGTGGAAACGCAGGTGCAGGAACACCAGTCGCGCGACCTCTTCGGTGAACGCCTTCGGATACTTCAGCGCCCGCATCCGCTTGCGCACCATCTTCGCGCCGACCACCTCGTGATGGTGGAAGCTCACCCCACCCGCGGGCTCGTTGCGCTTGGTGTCGGGCTTGCCGATGTCGTGTAGCAGCGCCGCCCAGCGCAACACCAGGTCGGGGTCGCCCTCCTCCTGGTCGATCGCCTGCTGCAGCACCGTCAGGGAATGCTGATACACATCCTTGTGCTGGTGGTGCTCGTCGATCTCGAGCTTCATCGCGGGCACCTCGGGCAGCACGCGCTGGGCCAGGCCGGTGTCGCACATGAGATTGATGCCGTCGATCGGGTGGTCGGCACCGATCAGCTTGTCGAGCTCGGCGCGCACCCGCTCGGCGGTGATCCGGTCGATCTGATCGGCCATCTCGACGATCGCCTCGCGCACCCGCGGCGCCGGTTCGAACCCCAGCTGGGCGACGAACCGCGCGGCCCGCAACATCCGCAGCGGATCGTCGTCGAACGAATCCTGCGGTGCCGCAGGGGTATCCAACACGCCCGCGAGCAGCGCGTCGATACCGTTGAGCGGGTCGACGAACTCCAGCGACCCGTCGGCGGCGATCTTCACCGCCATCGCGTTCACCGTGAAATCGCGACGCACCAGGTCACCGTCGAGCGTGTCACCGAAGGTGACCTCGGGGTTGCGCGAGACCCGGTCGTAGGTATCGGCGCGGAAAGTCGTGATCTCGAGCTGCTGATTCGCCTTGGCCGCGCTGACCGTGCCGAAGGCCAGGCCGCCGGTATCCCACAGATGATCGGCCCACCCACGCAGCAGCTCCTGCACGACCTCCGGCCTCGCGTCGGTGGTGAAATCCAGGTCGTTGCCGAGCCGGCCGAGCACCGCGTCGCGCACGCTGCCACCGACGAGATACAGGCTGTGCCCCCGCTCGGCGAACATCGCCCCCAACGGCGCCAGAACATCGTTGAGCTGCCCCAAAGTCACCGCCGCCCCCGCCAGCAGGCGAGCACGACGATCCGCCACAGCATCAGGGACAACATCGGGAGAAACCACACCGGCACTTTACCGACCCCGTCGAATCGATTCCTTACAGTCCGCCGCCACCCGCACGACGACCCCACCGGACACCCGAAGTCCACAGCCCTCCCACACCACCCAGCGCCACCGTTCACCCCATGCCCGCCACGCCCCCACTCCCAGCCAGCAAGCCCACCCCAGGGCTCGCCACAACACCACTCCCAGCCAGCAAGCCCACCCCAGGGCTCGCCACAACACCACTCCCAGCCAGCAAGCCCACCCCAGGGCTCGCCACAACACCACTCCCAGCCAGCAAATCCACCCCAGGGCTCGCCACAACACCACTCCCAGC